>NZ_CP016614.1:17500-367500 GCF_013377255.1 Mannheimia granulomatis | reverse complement strand
CCCTAAAGTACTCTAGACTCCCAGTCTGAAATGCAATTCCCAGGTTAAGCCCGGGGATTTCACACCTCACTTAAAAGTCCGCCTGCGTGCCCTTTACGCCCAGTTATTCCGATTAACGCTCGCACCCCCCGTATTACCGCGGCTGCTGGCACGGAGTTAGCCGGTGCTTCTTCTGTAGTTAACGTCAATTGATTGTTCTATTAAAACAATCACCTTCCTCGCTACCGAAAGAACTTTACAACCCGAAGGCCTTCTTCATTCACGCGGCATGGCTGCATCAGGGTTCCCCCCATTGTGCAATATTCCCCACTGCTGCCTCCCGTAGGAGTCTGGACCGTGTCTCAGTTCCAGTGTGGCTGGTCATCCTCTCAGACCAGCTAGAGATCGTGGGCTTGGTGAGCCTTTACCTCACCAACTACCTAATCCCACTTGGGCTCATCTTATGGCAGGTGGCCAATAGGTCCCACCCTTTAGTCCACAGACATTACGCGGTATTAGCTACCGTTTCCAGTAGTTATCCCCCTCCATAAGCCAGATTCCCAAGCATTACTCACCCGTCCGCCACTCGTCAGCATTAGTACAAGTACTAATCTGTTACCGTTCGACTTGCATGTGTTAAGCCTGCCGCCAGCGTTCAATCTGAGCCATGATCAAACTCTTCAATTCAAAAAGTTTAATCGCTCAATATGTACTGACATAAAAATCACACTTTAATAAGTCAACTTATAAGTAAACTTAAAAAAGTTTAAATGAATTTCTAGTTAAGCACCTATTAAGACTTCAAAATTAAAAAATATTTCTAAAATCAAGTCAATCAACAAGTGCCCACACAGATTGTCTGATAAATTTTTAAAGAACAAAATAAAAAGTGGTCGGCGAGATAGGATTTGAACCTACGACCCACTGGTCCCAAACCAGTTGCGCTACCAAGCTGCGCTACTCGCCGTTAGTTACTCATTAAGAGTATGTTTTAAATGGGGTGGCTAATGGGATTCGAACCCACGACAACTGGAATCACAATCCAGGGCTCTACCAACTGAGCTATAGCCACCACTGTGTTGATAGTGCTGCATTGACTACTGGCGCGCTCGACAAGATTCGAACTTGCGACCTTTGGCTCCGGAGGCCAACGCTCTATCCAACTGAGCTACGAACGCGTTGTTTATATCAATTCAACTTAGTGCGTCGCAACGGAGGCGTATATTATAGATTTCATCCTCCCTTGTCTAGCACTTTTTAAAAAAAATATAAAAAAACGCATTGTTTGATTTTATTTTATTCAAAATGCGTAATAAATGTCAAAAACGCTGATTTTTTAGAGCTTGTTTGTTGCATAGTAGCAGGCATATTTAATTAAGTTTATCTGTCTTCGCCAGCGAGTAGGCTGCTTAATCAGACGATACAGCCATTCTAATCCGAGCTTTTGCCAAATTTGAGGAGCTCGTTTTACCTTACCGATAAACACATCGTAGCTTCCTCCACACCCCATATATAACGCATTTGGATATTGTTGATGAACCTTTTGGATAAAAAACTCCTGCTTTGGAGTACCCATTGCGACCGTAATTAGTTTTGCTCCACTTTGTTTAATATTATCAATCAGCTCATCTTCTTGTTCTTCGGGGAAATATCCATGCTGAGTTCCTACAATATTCACCTGCCATTTTATTAATTTTGTTTCAATAGCCTTTATCGTTTTTTCTGTTCCTCCAACTAAAAAGACTGGTACATTTAATTCGCCTGCCTTTTTCATGAGTGCTTCCCATAAATCTGCACCGGCAATCCGCTCTAGATTATGTTTGGGATATTTCTTTTTAATGGAATACACAATGCTAATACCGTCTGCATAATTCAATTCTGACTCTTGCAAAAATTTGTATAGTTTCGGATTTTGTTCTGCCAAAATCACTTTTTCTGCATTAATAGCAACCAATCTGCCTTTTTTGATCTCCTTTTCATTCATTAAGAAATTTGCAAAAATTTCTTGATTTTTAACCGCTTGCAGCTCAATTCCGCGAATGGATACTTTCTCAATCATTACTGTTTTCCTTTTGAAATCACTTTTGCGAGTAGCCAACAGAATAAAAACACGACACTGAAAAATACAAAACGGGAAACAAAAGCATCTATTCCCTCCCGCACTAATACGATTAAGTTAAAAAGATTGCCGAAACAGTATGCTTGAATTAAGGGGGAATCATAAGTTTTTCCATACACAAAAAGTTGATCCAGCCCTTTTATGACCAATGCAATAAATGCCATGCCTATACCGACCAGCCAAAAACCACCCATAATATAAAAAGAGCCAAGTAATGTTGGCGAAATAGCAAGTCCGGACTGGTTGCCTAAAAGTATTTTGGTAAAATAATTTGCCGTATTCCAAGCAATATCAGGGTGTTCCTGCCAAAGTGATTTAGGAATATAGACATAAAAATCACGCACAATAGGCATTAATCCTTGATATTCCACATTATAGCTAAACAAACGGGCTAAATTTTCCCAAGGAGAAAAAGTATCTCGACTTAAATATAAGAAAGTGTAAATTGCCTCGCTGCCCGAAACATCCAACTTATAACGAGCCAGTGCGAGGAAAAACATGGCAATCACACTAATTGCACCGGCTATCATAATAGTCGAGAAAGTCAAATAGCCATAATAAAGCCCGATTAATAAGAAAAAAGCTAAGGCTAAAGCGAGATTTGCTCGAGTGCCACCCACTGCCAAATAAGTTAAGCCACCAAATAGACTGCCGATAATCAGCAATGCCCACCATGCTTTTCTATTTCTAAAGATAAAGAAAAAAATTAGCAATGCCGGAAGAATAAAATAGAAGAAACGTTTTAACGCCACAGCTTCCACCCTATTTTTGGCAAAAAGCTGGCTGTATTTTTCCAACTTAAACAATAAGAAACCATTTAAATAAAGGAAATAAGCTAAGGAAATTAAGGCGATAAGAGCGAGTAAACAAGCGGTCGTTTTTGCTTGAAATTTTGCAAATTCATTTGCTGTTTGAGGTTGGGGAATAGTCGGTGCGAAGGCTGAGTACACCCCATAATAAACCAAATAACCGCAACCGCTTGTAACAAATACCAACCATTGATTTGAAATATCCGGCATTGAATAGTCGAACCCCAGAGCCATAACGCCAGACAGCGGAAAGCCGGCGTAAAAAGTCACAAAATAGATCAGGCTAAATAGCAAGTGAAACGAAAAGCCTTTTCTCTGGTAATCTCTGCTGATTAAAATTAAGAAACTAAAAACGGATAAGAGGTAGAATCCGCTTAGCAAAATATATTCATTCATGATTCTGTCAGTTCATTCAATCTTTGCTGCCACAGTTTAATATAACTTGGAGGGAAAAAGGTAATTTTTGCTTTATCTGTGATTTCAAGGATTTTCTTAGCATTTTGAATTTCCACCTGCGTGATCTTTGCTGTTGTTAAATAAGGCAAATTTTCTGCCTGCATATCCAAACAAAATAGGTTACTCGGATGTAATACGCAAGGAATATTATGTTGAATCAGCAAACAGATAGTACCGACACCTTGCTGACGTTCAAAATTAAAATAGCCTAGATCACAAGCGGTCAAAATAGCTAAATAATCTGCAAAATTAAGCTTATGCCGTAAAATTTGCAAATTTTCGACAGAAAATAACCGCTTGCCATATTGTTCCACTTGCTGAATGTAGCGTTCATTATTCGCGGGATACCCCATCGGTACGATAATTTTTACTTTATCACCCAAGGTTTGCCGAATATCGTTCAAGGCGGCAATATGCTTGTTAGACGGATCACCCGAGTTGCCGAGCAAAATGGTCAACCGTTCTGCTTTAGGTTTAAGCGGAAGATCGTCGCTAGACAATTTGGTGGGGAAATAAATAACGCGATCTTTTTCTGTTCTTACTCTAATATTTTTCCAAAAAAATGCCAAATCCCCTTTTGTTGCCCACACTTTTTTAATCTTTTTCTGAGCAAATCGGCGAATCGGATAAAAGAGTGTAAATTTCCAAGAATTGGCTGCTTCGTACAAATCTGCTCCCCAAATATGCCAAATCAAGTTTTGGCTTGGCATTATGCCTAAAGCGATCGCCAGCCAAATCCAAGGATTAAATTGTCCATGTAAGATAAAACAAGCGGTTGGATTTTGGCGAATTTTTGCAATTAGCGCTTTAGCCAATAAAAATTGGGAAGCAAATACATTCAAAGAAAGCGATGAAAACGCAGTTTCCAACTGCTTACCGCCCACAACGTAAAAATAATGAGATTGATTCGCTAGCTGAGGTAATAATGTTTGTTGGAAAAAAGATAATACCCTTTGGTTGTGGTGCGGAATATCCGAACCTAAAATATGATAGGTGGGCAGCATAAATGTTTTTTCTCCCAAAAATACAAGCGGTTTGATTTTAACAAAATTTTACTGTTTTACTGAAACTTCTTATCATCAATGCGCACTAAAAAACATCACATTTTCAGCTAAAAAATGCTATGATGTGTGAGTTTTTTATTTATTAATTTCGCTTAACGAGGAATACTTTTATTATGTCAAACGCAATTGCTAATGTGTCTAAACTGATTCAAGACAATGATATCAAATTTGTCTTATTAAAATTCACCGATATTAAGGGTAAAGAGCATGGTGTTTCACTACCTGTGAGTTTGGTAGCCAACGATCTTGAAGATTTATTTGAAGAAGGCAAAATGTTTGACGGCTCCTCCGTTGAAGGTTGGAAAGCAATTAACAAAGCCGATATGTTATTAATGCCAATCGCTGAGACCGCCGCTGTTGACCCCTTCGCCCGAATTCCTACTCTTACTATCCGCTGTTCCATTTATGATCCTAACACGATGCAGTCTTATGACCGCGATCCTCGCTCTATCGCACAGCGCGCTGAAAACTATTTAAAATCTACCGGCATTGCAGATAATGTCATGTTTGGTCCTGAGCCCGAATTCTTCTTATTTGATGATGTGCGTTTTAGTACGCAAATGAATAATGTTTCATACAAAATTGATGATGTCGAAGCTGCATGGAACACCAACCGCAAATTTGAAGATGGAAACAACGGATATCGCCCAATGAAAAAAGGTGGCTACTGTGCTGTGGCACCAATTGATACTGCCCATGATATCCGCAGCGAAATGTGTTTACTCATGGAAGAAATGGGCTTAGTGATTGAAGCGCATCATCACGAAGTAGCAACCGCCGGTCAAAACGAAATCGCGACCCGCTTCAACAGCCTAACCTTAAAAGCGGATGAGACCCAAATCTACAAATATATCGTACAAAACGTGGCAGTTGAACATGGTAAAACGGCATGCTTTATGCCAAAACCTTTCGCAGGTGATAACGGTTCGGGAATGCACTGTAATATGTCATTAAGCAAAGATGGCAAAAATGTGTTTATGGGTGATAAATATGCAGGCTTATCTGAAACTGCCCTTTACTATATTGGTGGCATTATCAAACACGCTAAAGCATTAAATGCGTTTACTAACCCGACAACAAACTCTTATAAACGTTTAGTACCGGGTTTTGAAGCCCCTGTGTTATTGGCTTATTCGGCAAGTAACCGTTCGGCGTCTATCCGTATTCCGGCAGTAACCAGCCCAAAAGCGACCCGTGTGGAAGCGCGCTTCCCGGATCCGATGGCAAACCCTTACCTCTGCTTTGCTGCATTATTAATGGCAGGCTTAGATGGCGTGATTAATAAAATCCATCCGGGCGATGCAATGGATAAAAATCTTTATGATCTTCCACCGGAAGAGTTAAAAGATATTCCAACGGTCGCTTCCTCTTTAGATGTTGCATTAGATGCGCTAAGTAATGATTTTGAATTCTTAACTCAAGGTGGCGTGTTCACAAAAGACTTTATTGATGCCTATATCGGTATTCGCCGTAAAGAAGTTGAACGCGTAAATATGACACCACACCCGGTCGAATTTGAACTTTACTACGCTTAATTTTTTATTATATATAGCAAAACGGCTGAGAAATCTCAGCCGTTTTTATGTCTGTTGAATAAATTCAACCACCGCTTTTATCACTCGATCCTGTTGTTTCTCAGTTAAATTATAAAACAAAGGTAACCGCACAAGCCTTTCGCTCTCTTTAGTTGTCCACTTGTCTTCTCCGCAAAAATAGCCAAACTGCCGTCCTGCCGGACTGGAGTGAAGAGGTAAATAATGAAAAACCGTCAAAATATTCCGAGATTTCATAAAATCAATAAAGGCTGTTCGTTCGTCAACATCCCGCCATTTCAAATAAAACAGATGTCCATTGGCTTTACAATTATTTGGCAAAACCGGCAACTCCAACCGCCCGGCTTGAGCAAAAGGTTGAAAAGCTTGGTAATAACGCTGCCAAAGCATTAAACGGATTTGATTGATTTTCTCCGCAACGTCCAATTGCGCATATAAATATGCCGCTTGAATTTCAGACATCAAAAAACTTGAACCGATATCTTGCCAGCGATACTTATCTACTTCACCACGAAAATATCGGCTACGGTCTGTGCCTTTTTCTCTTAATATTTCTGCCCGTTTTATCAATTTGGGATGATTAATAACAATCGCCCCACCTTCACCACCGGCACTGTAATTCTTGGTTTCGTGGAAACTGTAACAACCGATATGCCCGATTGAACCTAATGCTTTCCCGTTGTAAAACGACATCACGCCTTGAGCCGCATCTTCTACTACATAAAGCCCATATTTTTTCGCAATCGCCAGAATACTATCCATTTCGCAAGAAACGCCCGCATAATGCACCGGCACTATCACTTTGGTTTTAGCCGTAATCGCTTGTTCGATTTTCTTCTCATCAAGATTCAGCGTATCAGGACGAATATCTACAAATACAATTTTCGCCCCCCGTAATACAAATGCATTAGCAGTCGAAACAAAGGTATAGCTTGGCATAATGACTTCATCACCGGCCTGAATATCTAATAACATTGCAGACATTTCAAGTGCTGCCGTACAAGAGGGGGTTAACAGGACTTTACTGTGAGTGAGGTTCTTCTCTAACCATTGCTCGCACCGCTGAGTAAACTCCCCTCCGCCGGAAAGTCGTTTACTTTCAAGTGCTCGCTGAACATAACTAAGTTCTGTACCTACATTCGGTGGCTGATTAAATGAGATAAAATTTGAGTTTGTCATCATATTTTCGAGGATAAAACCAATAATAAATTGCCTTCACTTCAGCTCCCAAGCGTTGATATAAATGAATTGCTTTCAAATTGCTGGTTTGAGTAGAAATTTTAAGCAGTTCAGCACTGTTTTTGCTTGCCCATAAAATAGCAGCATTCAGTAATTCACAAGCAATGCCTTGCCGCTGGAATTCAGGGGCAACAGCAAGCAAGCCAATTGTCGCCTGATTTTGTTTGAGTCGAAGAGTTACCCCACCTTGAATCTCCCCCTCCTCATTTCGCTTCACTAAACAGAGATCATCAAAGCTGCCTTTTACTGCATTTGTCACCCACTCTTGGTACAAGCGTTGATTTTCTTCAATTGAAAAATAAGGAGGGCGAAAACGGCTATTCGGAAAAGCTGAACCAAAAAGCAATTGTAATGCCTCAATATCCTGAAGTGTAGCTATTTGACAAGCGGTCGTTTTTTCGGGGAATTTTGCATATTCTCCTAAATTAAGCTCAAATTCGATTTCACCCTCAACCCAAACAAAGCCCTGTTTTTGTAATTCTTCAATTTGCACTAAATCTTCTGCTCTTACTTTAACTTGTACAATCTCTCTGTCAAAAAAATCAGACAGCCATTGATCGATAGTTATCATCTTTTCCAAACTCCTCGACAATCTACAATACAAGTTTGCTGAATTTGCTCAATCGGCACATTTTTAAAAGGTTTGTGATCAACTAACAGCACCAAAATATCTGCTTGATTCAACGCCGTAGCTAAATCAACTAATTGCACTTTAGTAAGTGATAAACTTTGGATATTCGGCTCCACCGCCAGCACTCTGCCGCTATGCCAATCAGCAATTTGTTGTGTGATATTTAACGCAGGGCTTTCACGCAAATCATCAATATCAGGCTTAAAAGCTAAACCTAAGCAAGCAATAGTTAACTCACTCGGCTTGCAATCTTTTTCTATAGAACAATCAGCTAATGCCTTTTTTACCTTTTCTATTACCCACTGTGGCTTACTGTTATTTACTTCTCTTGCCGTACGAACTAACCTAGCTAATTGAGGAGACTGAGAAACAATAAACCAAGGATCGACAGCAATACAATGCCCTCCAACACCGGCACTCGGCTGTAGAATATTAACTCTTGGATGCCGATTGGCAAGCTCAATTAGCTCCCACACGTTAATACCAAGCTCATCGCAAATCATCGAAAGTTCATTGGCAAAAGCAATATTCACATCACGGAAACTATTTTCTACCAACTTACACATTTCTGCGGTTCGGGCATCGGTTTGTATGCAATTGCCCTTTGCAAAAATTTGATAAAAATCGACCGCTTGCTCGCTACATTTTGGTGTTAATCCTCCAATTACTCGGTCATTTTCAAACAGTTCTGTCATGACCTTGCCGGGCAATACACGTTCCGGACAATAGGCAATATAAATATCCGCTTCGTTTTTCGTATCAAGCTGAAAGCGTAAATCAGAACGAGCTTGCTTAAACCATTGTGCAATCTGTTCTGTTGTACCAATCGGTGAGGTCGATTCTAACACCACTAAATTGCCTTGACGTAAATGCGGAGCTATCGCCATAGCAGCGGATTGAATATAAGACAAATCAGGCTGATAATCAGCGGTTAGTGGTGTGGGAACGGCAATAACAAAAGCATCAGCAGGCTGTACCTCGCCAGTTGCAAAAAACAGACCGTTTTTGACCGCTTGTTGTACTAATTCTTGTAATTGCGGCTCAACAAAATGCACTTTTCCTTGATTTACCGTTTTAACCACCTGTGGATTAATGTCAACGCCTATTACCTGTTTACCACTATTAGCAAAAGCCACGGCGGTAGGTAATCCAATATAGCCCAGCCCAACAATGCAAATAGTGTTAAATTCAATTTTCCGCATTTCTATTCCTCAAATAGAAATGGCACACTGAGCTTGTGTGCCATTTTTCATTAAAGAGTTTCAACTTGTTGAACCAACTGCGACTTTCTTGCCTTTACCGCAAAACTCAATATAAAACCGATAACTAATCCGCTTAACGCCCCTATCATCAACCAGAACCAGCGGTCAGGAGATATCGGATTTAACGGAATACTAGGTGATTTCACCAAACGATAAGTAGTTAAAACATTATCCAAAGGCTGAACTGAACGCATCATTTGTAATTTAGCACTCCAATCGTTTGTGCTTTGTTTCGCACCTAAATTCAATTCTGCTGCGGCTTTAATTTGCTGGAAAAGCACTTTCCATTTTGCAATTAAATCAGCATTTAATTTCTCGCGAGCCTGCAAGTTTGCCAACAGAATAAATTCATTCAATAATTTTTGTGCTTCCTCAGGGTTTTCTGAAATTAAACTGAACGTATCTGCCGAAACTGCCGAATCTTTCTCAAAGCTAAATTGTGTTGCCAGCTGACTTGCCATCATAGTTGCCGATTTATTTTCAAGCTGCGCTTTTAGTTTTACGGCTTCCGTTTGAGCCAGATAATTTTGTAATAAATCCGCTGACGTCAGATTGCGTTTAAATTCCGCATAAACCTCTGCCACCACATCTTTCTGTAAATTCGCTTCTTGGTTATTGGTATTTAAGAAAGTATAGGTTGATAACAAAGAGTAGTAATTGCCTAAATCAGGCACAGCAGGTTGCTCAAGCTGTGCAGTTACTTTCCACTTCTCAGTCTGTGAATAACTTGCCCCATAACCTACTGCCGCACCAATAGCAGTGAGCAACAAAATAACCAGAAGACGGTAAAATAATGTTCGCATTTATATTCCTTATATATTATTAATTCGTTGATTACGCTTGGCTCGGCGTTTTAAGCGTCGAACAAAACGGGTTACTCGCCATGCATGGGTAATCGAATAAGCATAAAGCAAAAATAGGCCAAGAAACATTAACATCATTACCCATTGGTTCCAGTAATAAACTTCTCCCAACACGCCGATAGTCGAACAAAATGCTGCCCATAGCGTAATCACTAGCAATGCTTGACGAGAAGTTAAGCCTGCTCGCATCATTAAATGATGCAAATGCAAGCGGTCAGGTTTGAACGGACTTTTACCTTTTTTCAAACGACGAATAATAACCGCCACCATATCAATTAACGGCACCGCGATAAGCCATAAACCGGTAATCGGACTAATCGGAGAGCCTTGACCTTGGGTGCTGAGTAATAAAATCCAAATAATGGTAAAACCGATTAACATACTACCAGAGTCGCCCATAAACACTTTCCATTTTGCCCCAAACAAGCTTAAATTAAACATCGCATAAGGCAGTAGCACAAATATAATCGCAAAGCACCAATAACCCAAACTCGGCTCGCCATTAATAAACATTAATGTGCCAAGACCGGCAAAACTCACGCAGGAAAGTCCGGCTAATAAGCCATCAATCCCATCAACCATATTGAAGGCATTAATCACGCCAATTGTGATGAAAACGGTAAATACAATTCCTAGCCAGCCAAGTTCAATACTAAACGGTGCGATAATTTGCCCTAAACTTTCTAGCGATAAACCACTATAAATCATAGCCCCGGCTAAACCGGCTTGAATACCTGCCCGTAATAACGGGCTAACATCAAATCGGTCGTCTAATACACCGATGATTAATAAAATCGTCACCGCCGAAAGGTATAATTCAGGCAATCGCATATCTTGCCATTGCATAAAATAGAAGGTTAGATTGCCCAAAAATAGCGCAATACCGCCAATTAACGGGATTAATCCTTGATGACGTTTACGGAAGTTAGGCTTATCGACTAAACCAATAAATTCCGCTACCGGTCTCATAACGATTAATGATAAAAACGAAACAATAAATACGGTTAGAAAAGTAAGCCACATCGTGGGATTACCTCAGAAAATAAGCAAGAAAATAGGTAATCAGAATATCATAAGGTAGCAAAGTCGTAAAATTTTTTAGCGAAAATCGAGGCTTTTCAGTACAATAGTCAGCAAATTTATAAAAATCAAAAAGGAATCATTATGTCAATGTCAGAGAAACTGTTTGAACAAGCACAAAAAGTTATTCCGGGGGGAGTAAATTCTCCTGTTAGAGCCTTTAAAGGGGTTGGTGGCACACCTGTTTTTATTGAAAAAGCACAAGGGGCTTATATTATCGACAGTGATGGAAAACAGTATATTGATTATGTCGGCTCTTGGGGACCAATGGTATTGGGGCATAACCATCCATCAATTATTGATGCGGTATTAAAAGCAGTACCGAACGGATTAAGTTTCGGTACGCCAACAGCAGCGGAGATCACACTTGCCGAATTAGTCTGTAAATTAGTCCCTTCTATTGAAATGGTAAGAATGGTCAGTTCAGGCACAGAGGCCACAATGTCTGCTATTCGCTTGGCTCGTGGATATACAGGTCGGGATAAAATTATTAAATTTGAAGGCTGTTATCACGGGCATTCTGATTCTCTGTTAGTTAAAGCAGGGTCAGGCGCTTTGACCCTTGGTCAGCCAAGTGGCCCAGGCGTACCGGCAGATTTCGCAAAACATACCCTTACTTGCACCTATAATGATTTAGATTCAGTTAAAGCTGCTTTTGAACAATACCCAACTGAAATTGCCTGCTTAATTGTTGAACCTGTTGCCGGCAATATGAACTGCATTCCACCGCAAAACGGTTTCTTACAAGGCTTACGTGAACTTTGCACACAATACGGTGCGGTCTTTATTATTGATGAAGTGATGACAGGATTCCGTGTGGCATTAGGCGGTGCACAATCTTACTACGGCGTTACTCCAGATTTAACCACACTTGGTAAAATTATCGGTGGTGGTATGCCGGTCGGTGCTTTCGGAGGTAAAAAAGAGATAATGGAATACATCGCCCCAACCGGCCCTGTTTATCAAGCAGGTACACTTTCAGGCAACCCGATTGCAATGGCTGCCGGTTTGGCTTGCTTAACCGAATTATCGAAATCCGGCAATGAAGAAACGCTCGCACTCAAAACCAAAACATTAGCAGAAGGTTTTAAAGCCCTTGCTGATAAACACAATGTGCCATTAACAGTGCAATATGTCGGTGGAATGTTTGGCTTGTTCTTCACCGAACAAAAAGCAGTAAATAACTTCCAAGAAGTGATGAAATGCGATGCGGCTAAATTCAACCGTTTCTTCCGCTTAATGCTTGAACAAGGTGTATATCTTGCACCATCTGCATTTGAAGCCGGTTTTATGTCTTTAGCTCACTCAGATGCTGATATTGCCCATACGTTAGATGCGGCAGATAAGGCGTTCGCTCAGCTATAAATAATTGCAAGCGGTTGAATTTTGAGAAAAATTTACACACAATAGATAAAATCCTCAAAATTAACCGCTTTTTCCGAAATACTTATAAAAAACGCTTTCAATTGAATTATTTTAAATAGAATAATAATTGTCACCCGATCAAATTCTTATCGAAAAAAAGACCCCATTTCGAACAAAAAAAAACCAAAAAGAGCAGAAAACGACCAACCACTTAATCTTTCTGTGAAGCCGCTCTCGAATTTTCACTCCACTATTTTACTCTATTTTGAAAAATTACTATCTTAATGGGCGATTATGCGATCACCTATTAGGAGAAAGTTCTATGAAAAAGCAAACAAAAACTTGGCTTAAACAAACTGCTATTGCGGGATTTGTCGCTACGACGTTAGGGAATACAGCACAGGCTGAAATGATTTTCCAGCACAGTTCAACTAAGAGCTTAGGTAGTATGAATATCACTTCACAATTGGCGGAGGACACTTTTAAACTAGAAAATGGCTCAATTACTTTCCGAGTGAGGAATGTAGCACAAGCCCCTGCTAGATCTAACGGAGCTATTCAAAATGTTTTTGGTACCTTAATGGGTGTAACCAGCTCTTCGGCAGACAGAAATTACCTTTGGTTTTACAGTCGTTTAGATAGTAATAATAATGAGTATATCGGTTTAGAGATTAGAAACGCCCAAGGTAATCTTGTTCCGAATACTGATCTATTAACTGTTGCAGCACCTAGAAATTTAGGTGAGTATAGAACAATTACTTATACATTTGATAAAGAAGCAGGACAAATTAAAATTTATGTAAATGGGCAATTACAAAAAACCTCTAATTCGTCTAAGTTCTTTAATGATGTAGCAGAGTTAAATACCGTCGCATTAGGAAGAGCATTACGTTCACAGGAAAATCCTTTAGCAGGCGATATTCTTTATGCAGATATCACCAAAAATGTACTCAATGCTGATGAAATTAATACCAAACATCAGCAGCTTGTCGAAGCACAAAATACTGCTTTTGAACGCCGTAACCTTTTTGGTGCAGAGAAAACGGAAAAATATGAAATATTTAAACCGGGCCAAGGTGGTGCTAACAGTTACCGCATTCCATCTCTTTTTACAACGCAAAAAGGTACAGTGATTGCTGCAACTGACAAACGTCATCAACATGCTGGAGACTGGGGAAATATTGATACAGTAATTCGTCGTAGTACTGACGGTGGTAAAACTTGGGGAGAAGATCAGGTAATTTTAGATTTAGCCTCACAAAATTATGGTACGGAAAACTCGGCATTTTTAATCGATCCTCTAGTCGTACAAGATAAAAATACCGGTCGGATTTTTATGCTGGTAGATATGTTCCCTGAAATGCGAGGACTTTTCGGCTTTGGTGCAGGAGCAGAGCCTGACGGTACCGGTTATAAAAACATTGGTGGAACACATTATCGGGTTTTAACTGATACTGCTGGTAATCAATACACAGTACGTGAAAATGGGGTTGTGTATAACGAAGATAATCAGGCAACCGACTATCGTGTAGTGATGGAAGGTAATCGTGAGATTGCCTATAAAGATTTGGGCGACCTTTATCAAGGTGAAACTCGTTTAGGTAATATTTTTTTAAATACCCGTCATGCAGGTAACGATTCCGCACCATTAGTTGCAAAAAGAACCAGCTATCTCTGGTTAATTCATAGTGATGATGACGGTGAAACTTGGTCAAATCCTGTGGATATTACCCCGCAGGTCAAAGCTGATTGGATGCAATTTATGGGGGTTGGCCCGGGCAACGGTATTCAACTAAAAAACGGTAACTTAGTAATGCCTGTATACTACACCAACAATGTAGGTAAATTACAAGGCTCTCAAACTGCCGCGGTCATTATCAGCCGTGATGGCGGTAAAACTTGGGAACGTGGTGAAGCACCAACCGACCGCTGGGAGGCAGCAAATGGCGGCAGTCGCTTATTAAATAGCTACTATAAACAAACAACTGAGTCGCAGCTTATTGAACTTGATAACGGGGAAATAAAAATGTTCTCCCGTAACTTAATTGACGGCAAGAAAAAAGTAGTTATCTCTACCAGTAAAGATGGCGGCTATAGCTGGACAAATTCTAAAGTACTTGATGATGTATTGCTTGATCCTTATTCACAGATGTCTGTCATCAAATACTCCAAGCGAATTAACGGCAAGGAGATCGTGATTTTTGCTAATCCTCACTCAACTACACGCAGTAATGGTAAAGTATGGTTGGGCGAAGTACAAGATGATGGCTCAATTGTCTGGAAATACAGCACTAACATTACCGTAGGTACGTCTTATTCCTATAATAGTTTAACAGAGTTGCCGAATGGTGATATTGGTTTACTTTATGAAGAGGTTCAAGGGCAAAATATCCAATATGTGCGTCTGAATATCCAAGAACTGGTATGGCATGATAATTTTGTCCATCGTGATATTCGTAATCCTGACAATAAAGAAGTGAATTTAAATGACTCTGCCGATCAAACATTCTACAAAATCGGTGATGGTGAGATGATTCAAGTCGGTACAGGAATTAACTTATCACACTTAGTGGTTGAAGAAGGATTGGCAACATTAAGCCAAAAAGCCAATGAGCAAAATGAAAAGCAGGCATTTAGTAGCGTAAAAGTAAATAAAAACGGTACGGTACGTTTAGGTAGTGCCGATCAAGTAAATTTAAGCAGCCTCACGCTTAATCAAGGTACGCTGGATCTGAACGGCAATCAAATTGTGATTGATGATGTGACTCAACCTCCTACAGGGCTTCGTGCGGAAACCATTAACGGCAACATAATTAACCAAAACAGTGAAACCGAAGCAGGATTAACTATTGCTTTGAACGGTAGTCGTCAAATTAACGGTATTTTCGGTGATAAGAGCGGAAAAGTAAATCTGGCTTATCAACCAACAGAAAAAGAGGCTAATCTTGTCTTAGCAGGAAACTCTTTGCTTAATGTGATTGATGTAAACAAAGGTACCATCACTTATGCAGCAGATACCACACATCAAGCCAAAGAAGCGGTTTTGACCGAGGCAAACTTAGTACTTACGGACGGTAGTACAGTGAATATCGAACACACGAAATTGGATAAATTGAGTAATCTTGTTGTTCACAATACAGATAAAACAGTGCAACTAACAACTAATGTGAGTGGAGAAGGGAATTTCGTTAAAAGTGGCACCGGTGCGTTAAAATTAAACGCTAATCTAAACCATGTAGGCTTAACCGAGTTGAGAGAAGGTAATATTGATTTACAAGGTACAATCAAAGGCAGCATAGTAGTATTAGGTAATCGTGCGGTACTAAGCGGGAACGGCAAAATTGATACACACAGCGTATGGGCAAAAGGAGCGGTAATTGAACCGGCTGCTCAACAGCCAATTGTCAATAGTGGTAGAGCATTCCGTAATGCAAACTCCTTCACTCCACAGACTTTAACCTTTAGTAGCGTTAACTCATTGGGTGCTGATTTAGTATTACGGATCAATAACATCTTCCAAAATATGCAACGTTGGGATCACGACCGTGTGATTATTGAAGGTGACTTAACTACTACCGAACCAAACCGTGTTGAAGCCAAACTACTAGGCACAGAAAAAGGTGTATCGGATAAAAACCAAAATGGCCAATATGATGCCGATGAAGGTTTGTCGTTGGTACAGGTTAAAGGCAATGGTGAGTTAGGGCAGTTTGTTCTGAATAAAGCAACTGCAAGCGGTGCAGATGTAAGCGATATTTACAAATTTACTCTCGTAAGTGTCGATAAAAAAGTCAATGGTAATGACTACTATGATTACCGTCTACAAAATCTATTGATTGATGAAGAAGGTAACAGCCCTGAATCTGTCATTCGCTACACCGAACCAACTCCATCCACACTGGAAAATAATAATCCGAATAGTGGTGAAAGTACTGATAATCCGGCCGGTGGACACAGCGTAGATATAGGCAATACATCAAATCCGAATAGCAGTGAAAGTACTGATAATCCGATCGATGGAAACAGAGGAGATACAGATAACACTTCAACTCTGAATGGTGGTGAAAGCACTGATAATTCGGTCAGTAGAAACAGTGAAGATACAGTTAACATCTCAAATCCAAGTAGTGGCAATAATGCTAATAATCCAGTCGATAGAAACGACGGAGATATAGACAGCACCTCAAATCCGAATAGTAGTAAAAATACTGATAATCCGATCGGTGGAAACAGCGGAGATATAGGCAATGCCTCAAATCCAAGTAACACGGATAATACAATGCCCAAACCAACCCATCGTGCAGCGATTAACAGTCGAGTTCCGTCTTATTTAGTTGCACCTATTGCAATGTATAATCACGGCAATTTGATTCGTCAACAATTTATGGCAAATCTCTGGACACATGATAAAAGAGGTTTCTATGTCAGCCAACAAAATGGTAACAGCCGTTATGACTCTAATCTATCCTTTATCGACTATGGCTATAACTTTAAAGCCAAACAAAGTAGTACCTTGTTTGGCGGCTATCTACCAATTGGTGTGAACAGTGAGCTACATTTAGGACTTGCTTTTGGTAAGTATAGTGTCAATCCACAGGCGGCAGACGGTTGGAGTGAAACTCGTTATAAATCGACCTCCTTTATGGCTGCGTTACATAATCAGTGGGATAATCTGATTGTTAATGCAAGTATTGGTTACCACCTACAAAAAGGTAAGCTCCATACTGCTGATGCTCAAAATGTTGCCAGCATAAAAGGTAAACAACTCCAAGCATCGGGAGAAGTTGGTTATCAAATTCCATTGGGCAATGTGGCAGTTACACCGGTTTGGGGATTAACTTACCAACAAATGAAAACTTCAACAAACAACCGAGTGGGTAATTGGGCGGTAAATATTGATCCGTTTAAAGTCTTTACCCAGCATATTGGAGCAAACCTGAGTTGGAAAGGTGATCGAATTCGTTTAAATACCGGAGTATTCTATGAACATCAACATAGTCGTGGAGGAAAAGTCGCGATTCAAGCTAACCAAACCGAGCAATTTAAATCTGGCAGTTTAGGCAGCGGATTAGTATTTAAATTAAACGGTGATATTGCACTAACCGAGCAGTTCTTTATTGAACTTGGTGTAGCTCATCGCAAAGCGTTAGATAAAGCGAAAATCCATCAAACACAGTTCAATGCAAAATTAGAATACCGCTTCTAAATCATCTCCCCAAGTCAGATAGGTTGGGGAGTGATAAAATTTGCAAAAAAGCATAGTAGATAAAATTGAGTCTACTTTCCTAATGAAATAGCCATAATGGACATTTTGCGTCTGTTATGGCTTTGCATTTTTCGACAGTTTTTTGACCGCTTGTTGAAGCATATTTTGTATCTGTTGCCAATTTAGATGACGGCTAACTTTTATTCGGTAGTATAAATCTGTTTGGAATGCAAGACAGCTAGCCTGCTTATACCTGAATATTGATACTGAATAATCCGACCTCTTTATTGGGTAGTTGGGAATGATGAAGAGTTGAAAATGTCATGTTGAGCTTCCGAATAGAAATCAATGACTTGGTATTTGAAACATTGGTTATATTTAAGCATAAAAATCTGCACCTTAATCCGTTGGAGATTTAGTCCAACTTTTAGGGTGCAGATCATTTTCCTATCAGATTTTCTATTCTAATATTAGCCGATAATAAACTTATCGCCTTCCAAGTTTTGTAAGCCTGCCACTATCGCAAATGGCGTCGCATTATCTGCACCGCCGTTCTGGCTGTTATAGCTTAACTCGCCCGAAGCTGTATCGTAGAACAGGTGCTCCTTGATATTACTTAAATCGGCACTGATCGCAGAGAAAATCGTTGCTGAGAGTTTGATTTTATCTTGACCCACTACGAAATCAGTAATGGTATCCACTTTACCGTTTAAGCTACTTTCAAAGACGAAAGTATCTTGCCCTTCTCCACCGCTTAAGGTATCAGCTCCCAAGCCACCAATTAAGATATCGTTGCCTGCTAATCCGTTTAGAATATTGCCAGCATCATTACCTCGAATTTCGTTATTGAGGGCATTACCTGTACCGTTTTTCGCCGTTGTGCCGATCAGGGTCAGATTTTCCACGTTCGCATCTAAGGTATAATTTACAAGGCTGTAAATATGATCTGTACCTTGATCAGCCTCTTCGGTTACCACATCTGCTACACTATCAATCACATAGGTATCATTGCCTTGGTTACCGAACATTAGATCATCACCAAGACCCCCGTTAATAAAATCGTCACCCTCGCCCCCAGCGATTGTATCAACGCCGTCTCCGCCAAAGATATTATTCGCCGCTTTATTACCAGTCAATTTATCATCAAATTTCGAACCAATGAGGTTTTCAATTTGTGTGCCGTAACCGATAAAGGATTGACCATCATGGTAATTATTAAATTCTAGTACGCCTGATGCTGGTGGATTAGATACAGGATTCCCGGAAATTTCATTTTGTGAGTTATTCAATGCTGAACCTCTAATGTTCACTCCAGGCTTATCAAAAAATGTGTTTTTGTCATACACAGTTCTACCATCTGTTACGAAATTAAATTTACGTTCCGTACCACGATAGTTCCACGATCCCGGGGTCAGGTTTACCGTAACTCCCTCTTTTTCCATTGAGGCATCAAAGGTGTCCACACCGTTACCGTCCCAGATATAGATATCGCCATCGGCCTTACGTGCATCATACTTTCTGAAAGTATAAACATCATCACCGGCACGATGTGTACGATTTACTCCGAAGCGGTAGTGTAGATAAGCAAGGTCATACATTCTCAGATCACGCATTGCATCAAAGAGACGTACGGTCCAGTAAGACATATTCGAAAACTCGCTTGATGCTTCTGCTACGTGATTAAACGCAGTGGCTTCAGGTGGATTACTCTTCACATCGGTAAAACTATCGTGAGCGTGTCTCATATTCAACGTATGTAAAATCTCGTGGATTGCCATATAGTGAGAGTAATCATCCGTACCCGCTGTACCGAGAATTTTCTTATCCCAGACTAAGTTTCCTCCTGGATAACCAATCGCTGACGAACCTTTATAACGTGTAGCCTGCAAATCACCAACAAATAGCAATGTCCCTTTATTATCAGCCACCTCTTGCCAGCCACCAGTCACCTCTTCAAATTTCAGGTTGGTATATTTGGCAATCTGCTGATAAGCATAACGGAATGTCGCTTTCAAACTATCTGGTATTTCTTCTGCCGAATTGGCTCCAATTGCTTCCAAACCTTGAGTATTAGTTGGAAGCTGGTTAATTTCATTAGTACGTAAAAAGTGATACTTAACTGTAAGCGGCACTTCCGAACTACCGATTTCAACGTTGCGAAGGAAACCAAATTTTGTCGGTCCCTGATCTAATAGGTGAATAGGGTAAAAGAAGTTATAATCATCTTTAGTATGATCGATTTTACGGCTAGCCACAGGTATTTCACTATGTTGAGATACAAAAGTAGCTGAAACTGCCTTCGGCTGAACATATACCTCACTATCCATCACAACATCGCTACCAGTATCTTTCAAAGTTGCCGTTATTACACCTGAGGCATTATTTTTCAAGTGAATAGTATCAATCAAAACACTAAATGTCTTACCCTCTTTGACCTGAGTTTGAACCGTATGGCTGCCAGCTTTAACATCAATGTTCGCACCCACAGCCACATCACCTTTCACGATCCCACTGATTTCCGTTTTTTCCGTCACAAGCGGTTTAATGCTGTAGCTGTTATCGCCGTTTTTCACCAACAGATCACTTTCTAGCGTAAATTTTTTCACTGTCGGAACACGACCTGGTGTTAAGTATGTCACGTTATTCTCAAAATACGGCGAAGTGACTTTACTATAAAAAGATGTCTGTGTAACAAAATGATCCGTAAAATCGACCTTTACACTTTTACCAGCAATCGTCGCCCAATCTGCATTCGGAATATCCAAATGGAACGATTTAGTTAAACCGTCAAAGCCAGCTTGATAGGTCTTATCGCCAATCACCAACTTCACCATACGGATAAAACGCGCATTTTTACCTTGATTGTACAATGCTGCATCAGCAGGCGGGCTCACTACACCAAATTCCTGAATAGAGCCAGTTACACGTGTACTACCACTCATATCCAACCCAAAATTGTCACCAATTTTGGTAATATTGATTTCACGATAACTATCCTCTAGAGTATATTTACGGCTCGCTTCATCCGCAGCTTCTTCATTACCTGCGTCATCTTTTGCCGTGTAGTTGGCCTTGACTTTACGCTCACTCGACTTTAATTTCGCATTTGCAAGGCTAGTTTCACTCACCAGAACTTCAACTTCAAATTTACCATCAACAACTGTTGCTTCAACTTCTTTCCAGCCACTTGCACAGGATTGACAAGGGCAAAGTACGACAACCGGATTATCACCTTCTGCGTTTTCTACAATCCCTTTAATCTTAACTTTCCCATTTGCCTCAGTTGCATCAATCACATCATCTTCAGCAATGCTAGTAATTCTTACCACAGGCTTATTCAACACCGTATCAACTTGATAGGCTTGCGTGGTAGTCGATTCAGCAGGGTTACCTGCGGTATCTTCCGCCTTAATTTTCGCCACAATGCGGTTTTCGCCTTCAGCAAGGGCTAAATCACCACCTGCAACCACTAACTGCCAAGTATTATTTTGCGTATTTACTTCTGCTGCTCGTTCCTGATTGTTGATAAGCAACGTAATCACCACACTATCAGCTTTCACATCAGCATCTGCGGTATAAGTACCTGATAAGGTAATTTGCCCTGCGGCCTCTTGCTTATTGACCTTGTTATCCACCGCAATATCACTTACCGACACGCTTACGTTAAAGCTGTCATCCACACTTACTGTTTTAGAAGCTTGCGCTGTTATGCTATTTAACGCACGATCTTGGGTCGATAAGCTCGCAAAGATCTCTTTGTGATTGACTAAAGCAATAGTACTGACCGGAATAGAGAATTTCAGCTCACGATCCAACTTGCCTGTTACTTGAGATTGACCTACCGTTAAGGTAACTACATCGCCCTCTTTCGCCTCAGCGTGTGCTACATTCACCGCCTTACCTGTCACCAGAATCGTCTCTGCCTGTTTTTCAACAGCATTGATAATATCGTCTGTTGCAATTTTATCGATTATCAAATTTGGTGCAGCAATATCCGTATCGACAAGATAACCGTGGGTTTTAACTGTAGTTAAACGATTTTCTGCTGTATCTTGAGTGGTTAACGTAGCTTCAATGCGGTTATTTTTTGCAAGTAATGCCCCATCTACTTCGACACTGAAGCTTAAATCAGACTGCAAAGACGTCTCAAAAGTATGCTCTCCAATTTTAATCACGACCTTATCATTAGCTTTGGCTGCTGAATTCACCACATTTTCAACCTTGCCTCTAACAATAATTTTTTCGCCACTCTCTTGGATATTAACGATGTTATCAGGAGTGATATTCTCAATCGTAATAGTGGGATCAGCAATCACTTGATCGATAAAATAGCTGTGTTCAGCATTCGTGACCAACTCATTGCCGGCAATATCTTTGGTTAACAGAGATGCCTTAACCTTACGTTCCGCATTTACTAAAACATTACCAGGCACATTCACACTGAAGGTGAGATCATCGGTCAATACAGCTTCAAATTGATGATCACCTATCGTTAAGATCACTTTATCGCCGATTTTTGCTTCGGAGCCACCCACATTTTCTACTTTGCCACTTACCGTCACATTTTGACCGCTTGTACCTTCAGTTTGGTTGATGGTGTTATCATAAGTAACTACATCAAAGGTAATTTTAGGGTGCACAATTTCTTTGTCGATCGCATAGTTACGACTAGCTTGGCTCTCTTTACGATTGCCGGCTGGATCTTCCGTGGTCAGAGTTGCATCAATGCGGTCATTATCTTTTAACCACTCGCCTGCAACTGACACGCTAAATTTCAACTGCTCATCTAGTTTAGTAGTAACAAGATGGCTACCAATCACTAGAGTAACCACATCACCTTTCTTCGCCGCAGACTCATCTACATTAGTCACAAGGCCACTAACCATAACCTCATTCTCTAACTCTATGGCATTAAGAATGTCATCTGTCGCAATAGCATTAATCTGAATTTCAGGATTAACAATCAGCAAATCAACAGCATAGGCTTTTTCTGCTAGCGTTGTTATAGCATTGCCCGCATTATCTTTGGTTTCAAGTTCAACAGAAATTTTGCGATTTTTTGCCAATAATTGACCGCTTGCAGCGATTTCAAAACTTAAATCAGATTTTAATATCGTTACAAAAGTTTGATCTCCGATTTTCACAATCACTTTATCGTTAGGTTTTGCTTCAGAACCGGGCACATTTGTAACTTTTCCACCTACTTTTAGCACTGGTTGATTGCTTTCTGCAATATTCACAATATTGTCATTAGCAATAGTGTTAAGTGTAATGTTTGGATGGACAATTTCAGCATCTACCCCATAAATATGCACGCCTTCCGCATTACCTTTTGACTGCCCATTCTCTACACTTATACTCGCTTTAATTTGCTGATGTTGAGCAAGCAAAGTCCCTGGAATTTTCGCACTGAACGTTGATCCTGTTACTATTGCCTCAAAACGCTCTGAACCAATTTCTAACCACACTTGTGCCTGAGTAAAAGGCTTATCTGCTGTAAATTGACCAGAAACAACAACCTCTCCTTTACTTTCACTCAAATTGACAAGATTATCTGAAGTCACAGAATTAAAAGAAAGTGTGACATTAATTGACTCACCTGTAGTATTTGGAGTCTCTTCTTTATTTTCTTCAGTTTTTTTATCTTCCTCAATATTTTTATCGTCTTTAGGCTTTTCTGCTGGTTTTGCAGGAGCTGAGCCACTGCTACCGCCATTACCACCACTTAATGCCAAAGCACCACCTATTAATGCAGCAGCACCTAAACCATAGAGGATTTTTGACGTTAGACCCGCTGAGGCAACTTCTGATGCCAATACAAATGGAGCTTCACGGCTAGATGTAGCTAAACTTGCTGAAATCACAGCCAAATACGCACTATCTTCAATAGGATAAACAGAGTAATAATCTTCCAAAATAAAACTTGGTTCACTACTGTTATCAAGATAAACCGCTAAATCATCCTCATTGATTTTTTCAACTTTAGGATTAACAATCAGCTCACCCTGTTCATTAAAAATTTGATATTTTGCATTCTCTTGAGCCTGAATTTTGGCAGTATTGCTACTATGGGTAAGCGGAATAGAGTTTTCTGCGGTTTTGGTTATGACTTTGATAGTATATTGGGACATTTTTGCACCTAATGTGATAAATTTTGAGCATCATAGCAAACTTGCTCAAGACATCAAAAGCAAATTTATTGAAAATACCCCCTAAAAAACCTTTCTTACCAATCTACAATAACTATCAATAAAAAAGCCCCCAGAACTATTATTCTGAGGGCTTTACGGTTATAGCGAATTATTACTCTTCGTCACCTGCATTTAACAATGCTGCTAAACTTTGAGTTGCATCATCTGCCACAAACTCAAATTCAGCTTCAATGTCTGCATCAGTTACAAATGATTTTTCTTTTGCAACCGGAGCTTCAAACTCAGGTGAAACTGCGATGCCGGCTTCCATTTGAGCACGCTTCTTCGCACGTG
This sequence comes from Mannheimia granulomatis, assembly GCF_013377255.1. NCBI lineage: Bacteria > Pseudomonadati > Pseudomonadota > Gammaproteobacteria > Pasteurellales > Pasteurellaceae > Mannheimia > Mannheimia granulomatis. Next base: position 343,389 of record NZ_CP016614.1, on the reverse strand, counting down.
CTTGGTGGTAAGCAAAACCGGTACCTGCCGGAATTAAACGACCAACAATTACGTTCTCTTTTAAGCCACGTAACTCATCTTGCTTACCTGCAACTGCGGCTTCAGTAAGCACACGTGTTGTTTCTTGGAATGAGGCTGCTGAGATAAATGACTCAGTCGCAAGTGATGCTTTAGTAATACCAAGCAATTCACGTTCAAACTCAACCAATGGTTTGCCTTCCTCCGCACGTTTGCGGTTAGCAATTTTCACACGAGCCACTTCAACTTGCTCCCCTTCGAGGAACTCACTATCGTATGCATTAGTAATAATTGCTTTACGTAGCATTTGTCGAACGATAACTTCAATGTGTTTATCGTTAATTTTTACCCCTTGTAAACGGTAAACTTCTTGCACTTCGTTCACGATGTAATCAGTTACAGCATGTACGCCACGCAAGCGTAGGATATCATGTGGCGTTTCTGCACCGTCTGAGATCACATCACCACGTTGAACTAACTCACCTTCGAATACGTTAAGTTGACGCCATTTTGGAATCATCTCTTCAAACGCTTCACCTTCTGCCGGAGTAATTACCAAGCGACGTTTACCCTTGGTTTCTTTACCGAATGAAACAATACCTGAGATTTCCGCAAGAATTGCCGGCTCTTTTGGTTTACGAGCTTCAAATAAATCTGCAACGCGTGGAAGACCACCGGTAATATCTTTCGTTCCCACAGATTCTTGTGGAATACGGGCTAATGCCTCACCGACTGCAATTTCTGCTCCATCATCAAGCGTTACAATCGCTTTACCCGGTAAGAAGTATTGTGCCGGCACATCTGTACCCGGAATTAAGATATCGTTACCGTTGCTATCAACTAGGCGTAATGCCGGACGCAAGTCCTTACCAGCTGTTGCACGTTCACCCACATCTTGTACTACGATTGATGATAAACCGGTTAACTCATCAGTTTGACGAGTAACAGTTAAGCCATCAACGATATCACTAAATTGGATACGACCTGATACCTCTGAGATAACCGGCATTGTGTGCGGATCCCAGTTAGCAACTACTTCACCTACAGATACCTCTGCGCCATCATGTTTCGAAAGTACTGCACCGTAAGGCACTTTATAATTCTCTTTAGTACGACCGAAAGTATCAATCACGGTTAATTCTGTATTACGAGATGTCAGAACAATCTTACCATCTTTATTCGTAACAAATTTAGCATTCGCTAATTTAATCGTACCGGCATTTTTTACTTGAATGCTTGATTCTTTCGCTGCCGCAGATGCCGCACCACCGATATGGAACGTACGCATCGTTAACTGTGTACCCGGCTCACCGATAGATTGTGCTGCAATAACACCAACCGCTTCACCTTGGTTGATTAAGTGACCACGTGCTAAATCACGTCCGTAACATTTCGCACACACACCGAAGTCTGTATCACAAGTTACTACAGAACGTACTTTGATCACATCAACAGATTCTCTGTCAACTACATCACACCATTTCTCATCTAATAAAGTGTTACGAGGAATTAACACTTCATCTGTACCCGGTTTTAATACATCTTCAGCCACCACACGACCTAATACGCGATCACGCAATGCTTCTTTTACATCACCACCTTCGATGAGAGGAGTCATCACAATACCTTCGTGTGTACCACAGTCATCTTCAATGATCACTAAATCTTGTGCCACATCAACTAAACGACGGGTTAAGTAACCTGAGTTCGCTGTTTTTAATGCAGTATCAGCAAGACCTTTACGTGCACCGTGGGTTGAAATAAAGTACTGAAGAACGTTTAAGCCTTCACGGAAGTTTGCTGTGATTGGCGTTTCGATAATAGAGCCATCCGGACGAGCCATCAAACCACGCATACCGGCAAGCTGACGAATCTGTGCCGCAGAACCACGCGCACCAGAGTCTGCCATCATAAAGATGCTGTTAAACGATGCTTGTTTTTCTGGATTACCTTCACGGTTGAGCACTTCTTCAGTTGAAAGGTTTTCCATCATCGCTTTAGCAACACGTTCATTTGCTGCCGCCCAAATATCGATTACTTTATTATAACGCTCACCAGCTGTTACCAAACCACCGTTAAACTGTTCTTGGATTTCTGCTACTTCAGCTTCAGCTGCTTCAATGATTGCATATTTTTGCTCTGGAATAACCATATCATCAATACCAACTGAGGCACCAGAACGTGCAGCGTAAGCAAAACCTGTATACATAATTTGGTCAGCTAAAACCACTGACTCTTTCAAACCTAAACGGCGATAGCTCTCATTGATTAATTTTGAGATCGCTTTTTTACCTAAGGTTTGGTTGAACAGTGAGTAAGGCATACCTTTTGGTGCGATCATCCAAAGAATAGCACGACCAATAGTGGTATCCACTAATGAAGTTTTCGCTTCAAACTCACCGGCTTCATTTTTCTCATATTCTGTTACACGCACTTTTACACGCGAATGTAACTCTGCCTGACCGGTACGATAAGCTTTCTCCGCTTCACGTGGGTCAAGGAAGTACATGCCTTCACCTTTACCGTTTACTTTCTCACGAGTCATATAGTACAAGCCTAATACAACGTCTTGAGATGGAACGATAATCGGATCACCACTTGCCGGTGAAAGTACGTTATTGGTTGACATCATTAACGCACGAGCTTCTAATTGCGCTTCAAGCGTTAATGGAACGTGTACCGCCATTTGGTCACCGTCGAAGTCCGCGTTGAACGCCGCACACACAAGTGGGTGTAACTGAATAGCTTTACCTTCGATTAACAACGGTTCAAACGCTTGAATACCTAAACGGTGAAGCGTTGGTGCACGGTTAAGTAAAATTGGATGTTCACGAATAACTTCTGCAAGAATATCCCATACAATCGGCTCTTCACGCTCTACCATTTTCTTCGCAGCCTTGATCGTTGATGCAATGCCACGAGATTCTAATTTAGAGTAGATAAACGGACGGAATAATTCCAATGCCATTTTCTTCGGTAAACCACATTGGTGTAGACGTAAGTATGGACCTACGGTAATTACCGAACGACCTGAATAGTCAACACGTTTACCTAATAAGTTTTGACGGAAACGACCTTGTTTACCTTTGATCATATCCGCAAGTGATTTTAATGGACGTTTGTTCGAACCGGTAATTGCACGACCACGACGACCATTGTCTAATAACGCATCCACAGACTCTTGTAACATACGTTTTTCGTTACGTACGATAATGTCCGGTGCAACTAAGTCTAACAAGCGTTTTAAACGGTTGTTACGGTTAATTACACGGCGGTATAAATCGTTTAAGTCAGAAGTTGCAAAACGACCACCATCAAGTGGTACTAACGGACGTAAATCTGGTGGAAGAACCGGTAATACTGTCATCACCATCCATTCCGGTTTGTTACCGGATTGCAAGAATGCTTCTAAAGTTTTTAAACGTTTAGTGATTTTTTTACGTTTGGTTTCTGAGTTGGTTTCTTGTAACTCTTCACGCAATACTTCGCATTGGTGTTCTAAATCTAAGTCACGAAGTAATGCTTGGATACCTTCTGCACCCATTTTTGCTTCGAACTCATCACCCCAACGCTCTTCTGCATCCATAAACTGTTCTTCGGTTAATAACTGATTTTTCTCTAAATCAGTCATTCCCGGCTCAGTTACCACATAGCTTTCAAAATAAAGTACACGTTCAATATCACGTAATGGCATATCTAAAATTAAGCCGATACGGGATGGAAGTGATTTTAAGAACCAAATATGTGCAACCGGACACGCTAATTCAATGTGTCCCATACGCTCACGGCGTACTTTAGTTTGGGTAACTTCAACACCACATTTTTCACAGATTACACCACGGTGTTTTAAACGTTTGTATTTACCACACAAACATTCATAATCTTTTACCGGCCCGAAAATACGTGCGCAAAATAAGCCATCACGCTCAGGTTTAAAGGTACGGTAGTTAATGGTTTCAGGTTTTTTTACCTCACCAAAAGACCAAGAACGGATCTTATCTGGTGATGCTAAACCGATTTTAATCACATCAAAATCATCGCTTGATTTTGATTGTGCTTTTAAAAACTTCACTAAGTCTTTCACTTTTTTGCCCCTAGGGTGAGAAGTTTGATCCAACGTTTTTACGCTGAACAGGAAATTCTTTTTGTTTTACAAGCGGTCGATTTGGTAAAAAATTTTGCAAATTTGACCGCTTGTTTCTCCATTTTCGCTTCTGTCAGGGCGTAATTATTCGCCCCTACATCGTTTACCAATAGAATTACGCTTCGTCTAGCTCTAAATCAATCGCTAATGCACGGATCTCTTTAGTGATTACATTAAAGGATTCAGGGATACCCGGCTCCATATAATGTGTACCATCTACGATGTTTTTATACATCTTCGTACGACCGTTTACATCATCCGATTTCACAGTAAGCATTTCTTGTAAGGTGTAGGCTGCGCCATATGCTTCTAATGCCCAAACCTCCATCTCACCGAAACGCTGACCACCGAACTGCGCTTTACCACCCAACGGTTGTTGAGTAACAAGGCTATAAGAACCGGTTGAACGTGCGTGCATTTTGTCATCAACCAAGTGGTTCAATTTGAGCATATACATATAACCTACAGTTACCGGACGCTCGAATTTCTCACCGGTGCGACCATCAAATAAGGTAATTTGACCTGAAGTCGGCAAGCCACCTAATTCTAATAAACCTTTGATTTCAGTTTCGTGAGCACCATCAAATACCGGTGTTGCAAGCGGTAAACCCTTACGTAAGTTTTGTGCTAAACGCATCACTTCTTCGTCAGTAAAGGTACTTAAATCCACTACTTGAGATCCATGACCTAAGTCGTAAGCTTTTTGCATATATTCACGCAATTTCGCCACTTCTTGTTGCTCTTTGATCATCTTGTTAATCTGATCACCGATACCACGTGCCGCTAAGCCTAAGTGCGTTTCTAAGATCTGACCGATGTTCATACGAGATGGTACGCCCAGCGGGTTCAACACGATCTCAACAGGCTGACCGTTTTCATCATACGGCATATCTTCAACCGGGTTGATTTTCGAGATAACACCCTTGTTACCGTGACGACCAGCCATCTTATCACCAGGTTGGATTTGACGTTTCACCGCAAGGTATACTTTAACTACTTTTAATACACCCGGTGCTAAATCATCCCCTTGGATAATCTTATTACGCTTGATTTCAAGCTTACGCTCAAACTCTTTACGTAACTCTTCATGCTGCTCTGCTAATTGCTCTAACTGGCTTTGTTTCACTTCGTCTTCAAGGGTTTGTTCTAACCATTTCTCACGAGCAACATCGTCTAAAGCCGCTTCACTTACGCCACCTTCAATTAATAAGTTGCGAACACGCGTGAATAAACCCGCTTCTAAGATTTCTAACTCTTCAGCTAAGTCTTTCTTCGCTTCACGAAGTTGCATTTCTTCGATTTCTTTCGCACGTTTATCTTTCTCTACTCCATCACGGGTAAATACTTGAACGTCGATAACCGTACCTGATGTACCATTTGGTACACGTAATGATGAATCTTTTACATCTGATGCTTTTTCACCGAAGATCGCACGTAATAGTTTCTCTTCCGGTGTTAATTGGGTTTCACCTTTAGGCGTTACTTTACCGACTAAGATATCCCCACCTTTTACTTCTGCACCGATATAAACAATACCAGATTCATCTAATTTGCTTAATGCAGACTCACCCACGTTTGGAATATCTGCAGTAATTTCTTCTGCACCTAATTTAGTATCACGTGCCACACAAGATAATTCTTGAATATGAATCGTTGTAAAGCGATCTTCTTGAACCACACGCTCAGACACTAACATTGAGTCTTCGAAGTTATAACCGTTCCAAGGCATAAATGCCACACGGATATTTTGACCTAACGCTAATTCACCTAAGTCTGTTGAAGGACCGTCTGCTAAGATCTCACCACGCGCCACCGGCTCGCCCAAGTTCACACAAGGCACTTGGTTGATACAGGTATTTTGGTTTGAGCGGGTGTATTTAATTAAGTTATAGATGTCGATACCTGCTTCGCCCGGAATTGTTTCATCTTCATTCACTTTAACTACGATACGAGATGCATCAACATATTGAACTGTACCACCACGTTTTGCAACAATTGCAACACCTGAGTCAAGAGCAATTGGTTTTTCCATGCCTGTACCGACTAACGGCTTGTCAGCACGAAGAGTTGGTACTGCTTGACGTTGCATGTTCGCACCCATTAAGGCACGGTTCGCATCATCGTGCTCAAGGAATGGAATAAGTGCTGCCGCAACAGAAACTACTTGTTGAGTAGAGATGTCCATATACTGAACTTCTTCCGGTTTGTATAAACCAGACTCACCTTGCTGACGGCAAGTTACATAAGTATCGGTAAAGCGGAAGTTCTCATCTAAATCTGAGTTTGCCTGCGCAATGATATTGTTGCTTTCTTCAATCGCTGATAAATACTCAATCTCTTCGGTTACTTGACCATCAACCACTTTACGGAATGGGGTTTCTAAGAAACCGTAGTTATTGGTACGTGCATACACAGAAAGTGAGTTGATCAAACCGATGTTTGGACCCTCTGGGGTTTCGATTGGACATAAACGACCATAGTGAGTCGGGTGAACATCTCGAACCTCAAAGCCTGCACGTTCACGAGTTAAACCACCCGGACCTAATGCAGAAATACGACGTTTGTGCGTAACCTCTGAAAGCGGGTTATTTTGATCCATAAATTGCGAAAGTTGTGATGAGCTAAAGAACTCTTTCACCGCGGCTGAAATCGGTTTCGCATTGATTAGATCTTGTGGTGTTACACCATCTAAATCACCTAAAGATAAACGCTCACGCACCGCGCGCTCAACACGCACTAAACCAATACGGAATTGGTTTTCTGCCATTTCGCCTACAGAACGGATACGACGGTTACCTAAGTGGTCGATATCATCCACATCACCACGACCATTACGGATCTCGATTAATTTTTTCATCACACCGATGATATCATCGTTGCTTAATGTGCCGGTACCAACGCCTTCTGGAATCTCTAAAGAGCGGTTGAACTTCATACGGCCTACCGCAGATAAATCATAACGTTCTGCAGAGAAGAACATATTGTCGAATAATGCTTCTGCCGCTTCTTTTGTTGGTGGCTCGCCCGGACGCATCATACGGTAAATTTCAACTAACGCACTTAAACGATCGTAAGTTGGATCCACACGTAAGGTTTCAGAAATATATGAACCATGGTCTAAATCATTGGTAAATAATACGTCAATCTCTTTATAGCCGGCTGCTGATAAGTTCGCCAACATTTCCATTGAGATTTCCATATTCGCAGGGCAAATCACTTCACCTGAAGATAAATCAACGTAATCTTGAGCTGCTACTTTACCTACGATATACTCAACCGGCACTTCAATTTGAGTAACGTTATCTTTTTCTAATGCACGAATGTGACGGGCAGTAATACGACGACCCACTTCTACATACACTTTGCCGTTTGCTGAAATATCGAATGTTGCCGTTTCACCTCTTAAACGCTCAGGTACTAACGTCATTAATAATTTATTATCAGCAATTTCAAACTTAATTTTCTCGAAGAATAAGTTTAAGATTTCTTCTGTAGTGTAGCCTAATGCACGTAAGATAATAGTTGCCGGTAATTTACGACGGCGGTCGATACGGGCAAATAAGTTATCTTTCGGATCGAACTCGAAATCCAACCAAGAACCACGGTAAGGAATAATACGTGCGTTATAAAGCACTTTACCTGAAGAGTGGGTTTTACCTTTGTCAGAATCAAAGAACACGCCCGGGCTACGGTGTAATTGTGAAACGATAACACGCTCGGTACCGTTGATAACGAAAGTACCGTTGTCGGTCATTAATGGGATTTCGCCCATATATACATTTTGCTCTTTAATATCTTTCACCGTACCTGCAGCAGCCTCACGGTCATAAGATACTAAACGCAATTTAACGCGTAATGGGGCGGCATAGGTTGTACCACGGATTTGACATTCACGCACGTCAAACACTGGCTCACCTAATTCGTAAGAAACGTATTGTAATTCAGTTGCACCATTGTTACTCACAATCGGAAATACTGAACGGAATGCCGCTTCTAAACCTTGTTGCCCTTCAGGATCTTTTTCAATAAATTTTTCAAAAGAATCAAGCTGAATTGTTAATAGATAAGGTACATTCAGAACTTGTGGACGTTTACCAAAGCTCTTACGGATACGCTTTTTCTCGGAATATGAATATGCCATTTTCTAAGATAGCCTCTGATTTATATTTTGGTTGAGATTACACAATCCGACACGAAAGACTCGGTTGGAAGTGGCATTATAAAAAACTGTACGAGATGTCATTTTCCAATCGCCAATCAAGCAGTCAAAAATCACTACTGCAAGCGGTCAAATTGGGCAGGAAATTTACAAATATTGTTGATTAAAATGACAAAATCAACACTTGCGTTCAAGCAGAAAAGGCTGACAGTCAAAGCTGTCAGCCAATTTTCACTAAAATGGTTGCAAATTATAGCGGATTTTGCAAAATTTTACAACAATTTGACCGCTTGTTTGGATAGATAATTTTCCTTTTACTACACTTAACTTAACGAGTTAAGACGATACTTTTGCTATCATCTTTATTAACTTGTACCTGTTGTAAAAGATAACCACCCTCAGTAACCTCTGTCGGATATTCACTATACTTAGTCAAATATTTTGTATCTCTTGAATTATTGCTGAATAATCGACTAACAATAATACTAAGAAAATGAAAAATGAAATGCTGACCAGCCACCCGATTCGCCATACTTTTGCCAATAATCTTAGAAAAATCCGCCGATTAAAGGATATTTCTCAGGAGGCATTAGCATTTGATGCTGAACTGAGCCGGGCTTATATAAGTGATGTATAAAGGGGGAAAAGAGCCATCTCAATTGATGCTATGGGGAAAATAGCCGACGCCCTAAACGTCAGCCTAATTGACCTACTGAAAAGCGACTATTCAGTAGAAGATTTGATTCAAAAATAAAAAACAAGCAGTGATTTTTCTTCAATTTTTTGCAAAAAATACTCCAAATCCGACCGCTTGTAAAAAACAAAACCCCGATGTTTCCATCGGGGTTTGTTGAACTTGAAGTTCGGGAAAAGTTAAATCAAAAATTATTTGATTTCTACTTTTGCACCAGCTTCTTCTAATTCTTTCTTAAGTGCTTCAGCTTCTGCTTTAGAGATGCCTTCTTTTAATGCTGCTGGAGCAGATTCAACTAAGTCTTTAGCTTCTTTTAAGCCTAAACCTGTTGCACCACGTACTGCTTTGATTACAGCAACTTTGTTTGCACCAGCTTCTGCTAATACTACATCAAATTCAGTTTTCTCTTCTGCTGCTGCCGCTGCTGGAGCTGCTGCTGCAACTGCTGCTGCCGCTGAAACGCCGAATTTTTCTTCCATCGCTGTGATTAATTCAACGATTTCTGATACTGATTTAGAAGCAATCGCTTCAATGATTTGTTCGTTAGTTAATGACATAACAATCGATTCCTAAAATAAATAAAGTTAAACGAATAAAAAAGAAGCACCGCTAAAATTAAGCCGCAGCTTCCATTTGGTCGCGTAATGCTGCAAGAGTGCGAACAAGTTTGCCTGCCGCAGCTTCTTTCATTGTGCCCATTAAACGTGCAATTGCTTCTTCGTAAGTCGGTAATGTTGCTAAGAATGCAACATCTTGTCTTTTACCTTCAAAGGCTGCACCTTTAAGTTCAAACTCTTTGTTTGTTTTCGCAAATTCAGTGAACAAGCGTGCTGCTGCACCCGGGTGTTCGTTTGAGAATGCGATAAGAGTTGGACCGGTAAACGTATCTGTTAAGCACTCGAATTCTGTGCCTTCCACTGCACGACGTAATAATGTATTACGTACAACTTGCATTGTCACACCAGCTTCGCGAGCTGCTTTACGTAACTCAGTCATTTTTTCAACTGTTACGCCACGTGAATCCGCAACAACAGCTGAAAGTGCACCTTTGGCAGCTTCGTTTACTTCAGCAACAATCGCTTGTTTGTCTTGAAGATTTAATGCCATTGGTTTTAGCTCCTGATACACTCTGCTTTTTCAAGCAGAATTTACAAAAAATCCCAAAAATATCACCGCTTGTTTTAATACAAGTTGCAATCTTCTGAGCCTAAGGTGTACAGAAGCAGAAAATTCTGTCTGTTCACCATCTATGTAGGATAATTAAGTTTTCACCCCTACAGTCTTAGACGGGGCTTAGATAGGCTAAGCACCATCAGCTTGCTCTCGCAAGTTAAGGTCGCAAATTATACAGATAACTTGCGACCCTGTAAAGTTTTAACTTCTTTCAGAAATTATAGTGAAGCTTGATCAACCGCTACACCAGCACCCATAGTAGTAGAGATGCTTACTTTCTTGATGAAGATACCTTTAGCAGTTGTTGGTTTAGCTTTAGTTAAAGCAGCTAACAACGCTTGTAAGTTTTCTTTTAGTTGCTCAGGTGAGAAATCAGCTTTACCGATAGTAGTATGGATAATACCATTTTTGTCGTTACGGTAACGGATCTGACCTGATTTTGCATTTTTAACTGCTTCAGCAACGTTTGGCGTTACAGTACCCACTTTCGGGTTTGGCATTAAGCCACGTGGACCTAATACTTGACCTAACTGACCAACAACACGCATTGCATCTGGTGAAGCGATAACAACATCAAAGTTCATTTCGCCTTTTTTCACTAATTCAGCCAAGTCTTCCATACCAACTAAATCAGCACCGGCTGCTTTAGCAGCTTCTGCGTTTGCACCTTGTGTAAATACAGCAACACGCGCTGTACGACCTGTACCGTGTGGTAATACAGTTGCACCACGTACGTTTTGGTCAGATTTACGAGCATCGATACCTAAGTTCACTGCAACATCTACGCTTTCAACGAATTTAGCTGTTGCGAATTGTTTTAATACTGCGATTGCTTCGTTAATGTCATAAGCTTTTGTAGAATCTACGTCGGCTTTGATTGCTTTCATTTTTTTAGTCAATTTAGCCATTGTATTATTCCTCTACGATTAAGCCCATTGAGCGAGCTGTACCAGCGATTGATTTCATTTTGGTTTCGATAGTCGCACCTGTCATATCTGCTGCTTTAGTTTCAGCGATTTGACGGATTTGCTCTTGAGTTACTGTACCCACTTTATCTTTGTTCGGTTTACCAGAACCAGATTTGATACCTACAGCTTTTTTCAATAATACTGCTGCCGGTGGAGTTTTTGTTACGAAAGTAAATGATTTATCAGCATAAACTGTAATAACAACAGGGATCGGTAAACCTTTTTCTAAACTCTCAGTACGAGCGTTGAATGCTTTACAGAATTCCATGATGTTAACACCTTGTTGACCTAATGCAGGACCAACCGGTGGTGATGGGTTAGCCATACCCGCTGCAACTTGCAGTTTAACGTAGGCTTGGACTTTTTTTGCCATTTTTGATTTCCTCTAAATGGGTAATAACGCCAGTAAATACTGGCTCCCCTGTTACATAAAAAATACGAGTCAGTAGACTGCCTCGTAGTAGGTCGCAAATTCTAACGAAATCACGACTATTTTTCAAGCAAAACTTTATTTTGCTTAGATAAACTTTTTACAAGCGGTTACTTCCTTACTCTTTTTTGCAAAAAAACGTATAAAAACAACCGCTTACCGGAAGATTAGCTGTGTTTTTCAACCTGGCTGAATTCAAGCTCAACCGGTGTTGCACGACCGAAGATGGAAACAGATACTTTCAAACGACCTTTTTCGTAGTCCACTTCTTCTACTGTACCTGCGAAGTCTGCAAATGGTCCTTCCGTTACACGAATACTTTCGCCCGGCTGGAATTCTTTTCTGTGACGTGGTTTTTCTGCCGTTTCTTGAACACGGTTTAAAATACGATCCGCTTCACGTTTAGTAATTGGTGCCGGACGGTCTGCCGTGCCACCGATAAAACCCATTACACGCGGTACGCTTTTCACTAAGTGCCAAGTATCATCGTTCATTTCCATCTCAACTAATACATAGCCGGGGAAGAATTTACGCTCAGTTTTGCGACGTTTTCCACCTACATTTTCAACCACTTCTTCGGTTGGTACCAAAACTTCACCAAATTGCTCTTCCATTTTGTGAAGTTTAATGTATTCGCGTAATGTTACCGCAACACGGTTTTCAAAACCTGAAAAGGCTTGTAATACATACCAACGCTTTGACGTGGTTTCTTTCACTTCTACTTCACTCATTTTAGAACCTTAAACTTGTTAAAAATGTAATTAATGCCACGATAATTGAGTCAATGCCCCATAACACTAATGACACTACCGCACATACTGCAAGCACAATCAGTGTGGTTTGTGTCGCTTCAGGACGAGTTGGCCAAATAATTTTACGCAACTCGGAACGAGACTCTTTGATAAAATGAATTGCTTTTTGACCTTGATTTGTGATTGCTGCCAGCGCCACAGCACCAACTAATACAACCACTAATAATAGCACTCGAACAACTAATGAAAAATGAGATGCAAAATAGGCATTACCCACTGCAGCAACAACCAATAATATTACTGCCACCAACCATAATGCCGTATTTACACCTTTACTTTTCTCCCCTTTTTGTTCAACTTGTTCAGGGATTTTTGTTTTAATCTCAGTAGCCATATATAACCTAAAAATGAATAAAAAATCGGAAATTTATTTTTAAAGCGTTAAATTCTATCATTTTCTGATAAAGTTGCCACGATATTTTCTACAATTTATCTAAATTTATTTCATTTTTAGTCTTAACCAATCACATATCCCCCACTTACCTGTTTAATCACCCCGCTTAATTCTAGCCCTAATAATTCTACTAATAGTGCTTCAACAGGAATTTGAAGTGTCTTAGCTAAATTATCCACAGGAATTGGCTCTAAGCTCAGCTGTTGATAAATCTGCTGCTGGCAAGCGGTTAAATTTGGCAAGTTTTTTACTGCTTTTTCTTGCCTTTCAGGCTGTTGGCAAGGCGAAGGTGTTTTTGCAAAATTTTCTGTTTTTTTGACCACTTGTACCGCCTTAGGCTTTTCATCTTCAAACAATGCGACTTGCTGTGGTTGTCGTTGATAAGCTATTGCATCCAAGATATCTGTTACAGACTCTACTAACAAAGCGCCCTCTTTGATTAATTTATGACAGCCTTGTGCATACAGACTTTGAATCGCATTTGGAATAGCAAAAACCTCTCTACCTTGCTCTAACGCATACCGAGCAGTAATAAGTGAGCCACTATTTACCGTTGCTTCAACCACTAACGTCCCTATAGATAAACCGCTGATAATACGATTACGACGAGGGAAATTTTCTGCCAATGGCGGCTGATTCGGTGAAAACTCCGAAACTAATGCCCCACCTAAATCTATCATCTGATCAGCTAAGTTTTTATGACGAGCCGGGTAAATTTGATTTAATCCACTTCCCAAAACCGCAATAGTCTTGCCCTTTTCTGCTACCACTTGCTTATGAGCGAAACCATCAATGCCAATTGCTAAACCGCTTGTCACCACAAGATGATTCTGGGTTAAATCAGTCGCAAATTTAGCTGCCCAATATTCTCCATAAGGGGAATAATCTCGACTGCCGACAATCGCAATTTGTGGTAGTGATAAACTTTCCACATATCCTTTTACAAATAACACGGGAGGAGCGGTTGAAATTTGCCGTAATAAAAAAGGATATTCCTCATCAAATAGCGTAATAATGTGCTGATTCGGCTGCTGAGCCCAAGTAAATGCTTGCTCAATCCAATTTAGATCCGGCTGAAACCAGCGCTGAATCTGCTTTTCATTCCAACCGATTTGCCGAAGCTGATGTTTATCATAAGCACAAAACTGTTTGAAATCGATCTCTGACAATAATCTGCCAATTCGTTGCGGCCCAATCTGCGGAACTTGCAATAAGCGTAATAAATCATACTGATATACCATTTTTTCACCCTCAAAATTTCCCTAATAATAAGAAAAGGTTTAGAATAGCCAAACGAATTTTTTAAACTTTTCGAGAGAGATCACAAAAATGGCAGTATTAGATGTTGTACTCTACCCAGATGAAGGGTTATCTACCTTATGCGAACCTGTAACACAGGTAGATGAGGAATTAAATCGTTTTATTGATGATATGTTTGAAACTATGTATGAGCATGAAGGTATCGGCTTAGCCGCACCCCAGGTAGGCGTATTAAAACGAGTAATCACTATTGATATTGAAGGCGATAAAACCAACCAAGTGGTATTAATCAACCCTGAAATTTTAGAAAGTTGTGGCGAAACCGGTATTGAGGAAGGCTGTTTATCCATCCCCGGACACCGTGCTTTAGTGCCACGCAAAGAAAAATTGAAAGTCAAAGCCCTCAACCGTAAAGGCGAAGAAATTGTGTTCGATGCAGACGGCTTGTTCGCTATTTGTATCCAACATGAAATTGACCATTTAAACGGCATTTTATTTGTTGATCATATTTCTGCACTTAAACGCCAACGCATTAAAGAGAAAATGCAAAAGCTAAAAAAACAAATTGCTCGAGCAAAATAGTTTTAATATAAAAAGACTGAGCCGAAAATTTGATCTGACCCCAAAAAGTTAGACTCATTTAATTCAAGGACCGGGTTCTGTATTCCACAGGTCTCAGTCTTTTTATTTATATATCATTTCAAAATTGCCTAGCTAGAAAACTCAATTAGCCCTGTTACTTTTCCATCATCATCCACCGCAATTAGCGAATGAATTTTTAATTCTTTCATTAAATCTTCTGCTTTTGCTAAGAATACAGAATCATTAATGGTTTTCGGATGACGAGTCATAATTTCACCTGCGGTTTTACTGAGACTATCAGCACCAAATTTCGCAAGCGTGCGGCGAATATCACCATCGGTAATAATTCCCTCTAATCTCTCATCTTGCATAATCACGGCAACCCCCATGCGCCCTTCGTTCATCACTGATAAACATTCAGTAAATAGCGTATTTGGATGAGCTATCGGTAAATTTCTCACCATCACATCTTTGACTCTATTCAGCAGACGGCGGCCAAGGCTACCACCCGGATGGAAGCGAGCAAAATCTTCGGGGCGGAAATCACGGGCTTTCATTAACGCGATCGCCAACGCATCACCTAATGCCATAGTAACCAAAGTCGAGCTGGTTGGAGCAAGGTTGTTCAAGCAAGCCTCACGCTCTACGCCGATATTTAAAATCACATCTGCATTTCGCCCAAGGGTTGAGTACGGATTTCCTGTCATGGCAATAATTTTATTACCGAAATTCTTCAAACTTGGAATCAGCTTATTCACATCATCCGTTTCACCGCTGTTGGAAATTAAAATCACCATATCAATCGGCTTTAGCATGCCTAAATCACCATGGAACGCTTCTGTCGGATGCAGGAAAAAACTTGGTGTGCCGGTTGAGGCAAAGGTTGCAACCATTTTTTTCCCCACCAAACCGGACTTGCCGATACCTCCGACTACCACACGCCCCTCACAGGCTAACATCATTTCGACCGCTTCATTAAACTCTTGAGAAAGACGATGATGCAGGGTCGTAATTTGATGAGCATAAAGGCTTAAAGTTTCTTTTGCACTCTCTAAATGATTCATTTTCTCGTCCTCATACGATTAACAGCTCAATGCCTTTTTCTCGAATTTGCTCTCTCATTTCTAATGATAAACCTTCATCAGTAATGATAGTATGGATTTTTTCTAAACCACAAACAATATTAGGACTTTTACGTCCAAACTTACTGGAGTCCGCAAGTAAGACAATTTTATTTGCAGCATCGCACATTAAAGAGCTGACTTTATATACTTCATTAAAAGTAGTTAATCCAACGTCTAAATCTAATCCGTCTGTACCAATAAAGAGTATGTCAAAATTTGAACCAATAAAAGCTGATTCAGCAAAATAACCATGAAATGACGCTGATTTCTCACGAAATGTGCCACCGGAAATAAGCAAGTTATACGATTTATTTAGTTTCAAAATTTCATTAAAAATCGTTAAACTATTTGTCATTAAAGAGAGATTATCAAATGGTTTTAGATAGGGGATCATTTGAAGCACTGTACTGCCAGCATCAAAAATAATAGAGTTTCCCTCATTAATCAACTCGGCGGCTTTTTGTCCAATACGTTGTTTTTGCTGAAGATTAATCCCTGTTTTTTGTGAAATTGGTTTATCTTCCTTATCTGTAGTGGCTACTTTTTCTTTTCTATCAAAGGTTTCATCCGAAATTAACACCACACTACCATAAGTTCGTAGAACTTTATTATCATCTTCTAAAGCAGTGAGATCTTTACGAATAGTTGCACCTGTTAGCTTAAAATAAGCTGCAAGTACGTCCACTTCTGTTCTACCGTGATTGGCTAAATACGCTAAAATTTGTTGTCGTCTTTCAAATGGTTTCATTTTAATCTCCAATTAGCAACGATTGGAGATTTCAATCTATGCTAATACTGTTTTAACTTTGTGATTACATCTAAAAGAGAAAGCATTCTTTCATCAGCAATCGAAAATTTTTCATTTTGATAGTGTGGATTAACTAAAAAAGTGGTTAAATTTGCCGCTTTTGCTGCGATTAAGCCCGTTACGCTATCCTCAATAACAATGCATTCTTGTTTCTCAATACCGAGGTTTTTTACTGCACTCAGATAAACAGCTGGATGAGGTTTGCCGTAATCTTCGTCCATTGCAGTACATTGAATAGGGAAGTAATCCCATAATTTTAAACGATCGAAAACCGCTTTGATAATAACCGGTGGTGATGATGTTGCCACAGCAAGTCTGATATTATTAGACTGTAAGAAATCCAATAATTCATGTAATCCTGCTAACGCAGAGCCTGATTTTTGTATCGCATTACAACCATAAGCAAGAATAGCCTCACTTAATTCGGCATTAGAAATCGTTAAATTGAATTTTTTTATCCAAGTTTCGCTAAGTTCATCTATGCGTTTACCCCTTGTGAATTTTTCACAATCTTCAACCGTAATATTAACTCCTAACGTTTCTAATACTTCAATTTGGGCTTCCGCCCATTGGGGTTCTGAATCAATCATCACCCCATCCATATCAAAAATGACACTGCTTATTTTCATTCTTTCCTCTCTATATTATCTTATTTCAAATAAAAAATATTCAAAATGAAATAAAAATTACATTATTTTTGATCCTAAGCATTATATCCGGAAGAGATAGCTACTTTTAAGGCAAACTGTGAGCGTTTATCCGTTGGAAATATCTTTTCTGGTACGATTTCATCAATGGATAAGCCAATCACATCATCTAATTTTTGTGGTCGGGCAAAAACAGAGAATCCTTTCATACAAAGGCTATCAACAACTTTTTTCTGCTCATCAAATGCCAATACAATAATGGATTTTGGATTAAAGCGACCACTGTTACGCCCAACGGTTACTTTTCCTTTCTGGCTAATTTTCATAAAGGCTTGATTAAATGCTTTGATTTGAAGCCACCCGAATAAAATTTGTAAAAGCCACATTACTATAGCAAAAATAATGAAGACGGTTGTTGAATTCATTTCTCCTCCAAAGAAAATACAAGCGGTCGATTTTGTTCATTTTTTTGCAACTTCCATAATGAACAGAACCAACCGCTTATGCTATTAGAACATCACTTGTCCACCAGTAATGTTGATGGACTGCCCTGTACAATAAGCCGCCTCTTCACTGGCATAGAATTTTAAGACATTCAATACATCTTGATAATCACAGCCACGTTTTAAAGGTACTTTATCAATATAAACCTGCTCCACCTCACTTTCCGGAATACCAAGTTTCGCTGCATATTGTGGAATTAACGATTGGAACATCGGTGATTTCAATAAATTGCCTAACATTAATGAATGTACGGTAATGCCTTTGTCTGCTAAATCTAACGCTAAGGATTGAGTCAGGCCTACACCGCCAAATTTTGCTGCACTATAACCTGAATTATATTTACTACCAACTTTACCCGATTTTGAGTTAATTTGAATAATCCGTCCTTTAATTCCATCACGAATCATTAAACGAGAAAAATGTTTTGCTGTTAAGAAATAACCTGTCAAATTCACTTTTACCGATAAATCAAAATCGTTTAAATTGAAATCCCAAATAGGCGATGCTTTTGCTGTGCCTGCACTATATACCAATACATCAGCACGCCCAAATGCAGCATCGGTAGCATTAGCTAATGTTTCAACGCTTGGCTCATCTCCAGCATCTACTTGCACTCCAATCGCATTGCCCTCGCCTTGTTTTGCATTAATATCTTTAGCCACTTTTTGTGCATTTTCTCCGTTTAAATCAGCAACAACTACACGATAGCCTGCATCAGCTAAACCTTCAGATAAAAAAGCCCCAAGTGTTTGACCGCCACCTACAACGATAGCCACTTTTTTTTCATTGTTCATAATGTATCCCTCTAAATTTTCAATTTGAAATAAGTTGTAATCCGTCATTAATCACGTTTGATAATCAAGGTTGAGTTTTCCGATAAGCCTTGCGGTGGTGTTCCGATAACGTGAACACTTCCCGGAAATTCAGCTTCTGTTGAGCTATCAAAGCGGAACGTGATGTGTCCGAGTGATGATAAGTTTTCTGATGCAACACTGCCAACTGCCGTAATTGGATAGGCTACGCCATCAAATTCGGCAATATCGCCTACTTGTAAAGGGCTGCTTAATTCAGATGGATTATGAATGAAACAATAATCTTCCAAGTCTGCAGGAGCACCTTGCTTAAAAGTGATTAACATATTGTCTTGTAATGATTCTTGAGCGAAGTTACCAATTTTAGTAAAGGTCGTTGTATAAATAATTGCCATATAAATATTCTCTCTGTGTTTACAAGCGGTGCATTTTGCAAAAAAATTTGTAAATTTAACCGCTTGTAATTCATTATTGATAGATAAATGCTGAAACCGCCCACGCAATCAGCACGGTCGGTGCACCGGTTAAGAAACGGCTAACTAACACCGACGGTACGCCAACTCTCACAGTATCTTGCTTCGCTTCTGCCATTGAAAGCCCAACAGGAATAAAATCACAAGCAGCTTGAGCATTGATAGCAAAGAGTGCAGGTAAGGCTAAATGCGGAGGAATATTACCTAAACCGATTTGAGTACCGACTAACACGCCGATAACCTGTGCAATCACGGCTCCCGGCCCTAAGAATGGGGAAAGGAGAGGGAATGAACAAATCAACGCTAGTGTAACTAAACCGATAGGACTATTTGCCAAAGGGGTTAAACCGTGTGCAATCACGTCTCCTAAGCCTGAAGCAATGATGATCCCAATGAGTGCGGAAACGAATGCCATAAACGGTAAAATGGTTTTAAGCACGGTATCAATAGTATCTCGCCCAGCTTGGAAGAATAATGCGGCAACAGAACCCATTCCCATTCCGATTTTTGCTAATAAACCATCGCTTTGCTCGGTAATTCTTTTACTTGAGTCATACTCTTTTGTATTTGCTGTCGTCGATGAGGTAGGTTTTGCTTGCTCTGTCGCCACAGGTACTATTCCGTCTGCATCAATTAAGCGGATGTTGTTTTCTTTCACCGCAGAAACATAAATATCTTCTACAATAAATTCCGCTAAAGGACCGGATTTACCGGTTGCGTGAATATTAATGGTTGGAATGCGGCGTTTTGGATAAAGTCCACAACGTAATACACCACCACAATCAATAATCGCAATGCCGATTTCTTCTACAGGTGGCTCGCCTTCTTTGAAGCCATCTACGGCTTCCCAGCCTGTTAATTCCACTAATTTATTGACAATCGCGGGGCGAGTTCCCCCTGTCATATAAAGTACTTTTTTGCCTTCCACAACAGGTAATGTTAATGGACCACCCCAACCACCATTGCCTTTTTCAATGTAAATCGCTTTGTTACTCATAATCTATTCCTCTGTATTTCAATTACTTGGTTAGTGAGATAAATGTACTTCTCTGTCTAAGGTAATCCCCATTCGTTTTTCAAAGAATGCGGTGGTAAAGTCAGTAATCCAGCCACGGAAGAAATTGGTAAACATACCAACTAATAAATAACTGATAGCTAAAGGTCCAAGTGGTAATCCTAAGGTGGTTAAACCGCTTGCAATACCTAAATAAACGAATAACTCGCCCGGATTGATATGAGGGAATAAGCCATTCATTGAGTGGCAACTATAAGAGGCTGCAGCATAGTAGCTTGGTTTGTAACGCTCAGGTAAGAAACGTCCCAAGCTTAATGTCATCGGATTACAAAAAACAAATGTTCCGATAACAGGTAGGATTAAATAACGAGAAATCGGATTTCCTGCACTGCGTTGTGCAAGCCTTTCAATACGATCTTGCCCAATGAATTTAATCAATGCATTCATTACTACCAGTAATGAAATTAAAAGAGGCAAAATACCGTTTATCATTCCAACTAAGGTTTCCCCACCTTTTTGAAACAAACCGATAAACCATTCTGCTCCGTGTGTGATTGTTTCGATCATAAAGACCTCCGTATTTTTCAAAATAAAAATTAGATTTTTTATCCCTGTGTCGAGATGTGCAAATAATAAAATATTTTCATTTTAAAAAATGTGATTTAGATCACAAAACCAGAAAAACATTTCAAAACAAACTAATTAATTTTTATTTTGAAAAATAAATATGGGTAAATGCTTTAATAAGAAAATGGGAGAGGTATGAATAAAAGAAAAAAGCTCAAACCATTGTTTGAGCTCTGTTTATTACATCACTTTTGCAGAATATTTCAATTTTTCGACCGCTTGTATTAACGCTTGGTTATCCACATTCGCTTTGGCGACTACGGTTGCGGTTCGTTCTTTCATTGAGGCTTTGGTCGAAATTACGCCCTCTACCGCTCGCAGTTCTTTATTAACCAAGTAAAACACAAAGTTGGCAGTACATTTCAGGAATGTGAAGTACCACTGTTTTTTCAGCTTGTTGCATTTCGGTTTGAACGGCTTTTTCTTGTGCATAGCTTGAATTAATCAACCCAAAAGCCAACAATATGGCTGCGATATATTTTTTCATTTTATTCTCCACCCCACATTTCTAAAATATAAGGCAAAACATAAGGGTAAGTTAGAAAGAACATTACAATAATAAACACCACCCAATACAAGATCACTAAGGTTTTGTGAGAGAAGTATTTGGTGCAAATAATCTTATTGGAAAAATTAAGTAGCCAAAAACCATAGCCAAATGCACAAAGTGAAAGAATTAGCATTGGAATTTGCAAAAATTCAAGCTGATTTAATTCCATCAGCCACGGGGAAGAAATGCCAAACAACAAATAAATGAGCGGTGCAATGCAGCACAAAGTTGAACTCACCGCTGTAATAACAGCGGTGATACACATTGTGATGAATTTGTTGTTATAGCTGCTGTTATAATTCTTTGGAGATGAACTCATAACCAAATTCTTTTGCATCAAAGGAATTTAACGGATCGCCACCCACTTCCGCATACGGATAACCGAAGTTGTTAAGCGGGGCCAATTCAGGCTGTGGATATAAGTTGAAATCACGACCGTGGTTAAAGCCGACCCAGTTCATTTCCCAGTTACCGAACAAATATTTAGACACTGCTTGAACATCTGCATCAGCTACTTCTTTTTTCTCTGCTAAACGCATTTTTGCTACATCTGCCGAATCCACCGGCACCCAGCCGAAGCCAGCTAAATAGAATTCCGCACGGCAGTGTTGTCCGCTATTTTCATTCGCAATACCATCTTTTGAGCTACCAAAAGCGGTTTTGGAGTATTGGCCCATTTTATCAGCTTTACCTAAACGGATACCAAACACTTCACGTGCCGGAATGCCGGAAGCACGAGCAAGGGCAACGAATACTGAGTTGATATCAGTACATTTACCTTTTAACACTTTGGTAGTTAAGATTTTCTCCACATCACCATCGCCACAACCCAATACCGAGTTGTCACGTTCCATATTATCTACAATCCACTTATGGATAAGTTCAGCTTTTTTCAGCGGATTTTGCTCGTTACCCACAATTTTATCAGCATATTCTTTCACGATACCGTCTGTTTTGATATGGGCAGTGGGTTTTAAATACGCTAATACATCCACCGAATAGATAATTTTTTCCGGCATTTGGTAATCTTTTAACGCACCTTGCGCCATTGGCTCACGGTCTTGAGTTTGCATGACCAATTTCACTTTCATATCACGTTTGGGAGCATCTTTATCCCAAGTAGCAAATAGTGTCTTCGCACCATAGGCATTATTTTCTGTGATATACGCCGTTTTGTAGCTGCCTTCAAATTCAATGGATTTCACTGTTTGATAATCGGTATCAGACGGCAATGGAATCCATAAATTTGTCGTGCCGGAAGAACCTTGCGGCACAACCAAATCATAAGATTGGGTAAATTCGTAATTGTGAGTATTAGTGTGGAAATTATTGTGTTGAATAGGAGCAGAGAACGCAGTCGCACAGCTGGATGCAACAAGAGAGGCAATAAGTTTATTCATGATAAATGATCCTTATTAGAGTGAAAAACAGTTAAAACTTAACATATTAAGTATTCTAACTACGGATGAGGTTGAATAGTAGCCAATAACAAAGGGAAAAGCAATGGGGGATAAAAAATAATCGGAAAGTCTTCCATTTAAAACAAGCGGTCTGATTTTTACAAAATTTTGCAAGAATCAAACCGCTTGTATTTATTTAGCGCTCATCCATTTATCATAGATTTTTTGGTACTCGCCACTATCTTTAATCGCTTTTAATGCACCATTAAATTGATCAACTAACTCTTGATTTTTTAAGTTGGTAGCAATACCCAAACCGTTACCAAAATAACTCGGGTTATCAATTTTTTCGCCGGTAAAATCTAAACCGTCATGCTTTTGAATCATTTCTACTAACACCGGTACATCACCAAAGATAGCATCAATACGACCGTTTTGAATATCTAAAATCGCATTTTGATAAGAAGCATAAGATTTCACCTTATACTCTTTTTTCTCTTTCATTAAATAGTTTTGATAAGTAGTACCGTTTTGCACGCCGATGGTTTTCACATTTGTAAAATCGGTGCCTTTTTTGGCAATAAATGCAGCAGAGCTGGCAAAGTAAGGGTCGCTAAACAAGACTTGCTTTTTACGCGCCTCAGTAATACCCATACCTGAAATTGCTGCATCAAATTGTTTTTGTCTTAAACCTTGAATTAAACCGTCAAAAGGTTGGCTATGGAAGGTACAATTCGCTTTCATTTCTTTACAAATAGCATTGGCAATATCCACATCAAAACCAATAATTTCCCCCTTCTCATTAGTCATTTCAAAAGGCGGATAACTTGGCTCCATTGCAAATTTAATATCCTGCGCTTGTGCAGTTACTGCACATCCTAATAAAAGGGCTAAAAGTGTTTTTTTCATAAAAAATCCTTGTGTTTATTATTGAGGGAATAACTTTACTCCAGTTACAGTCTGAAAAAAAGCCCTATTACTGAGAAAGTGTGTGCTTTTCAGCAAGCAAGCGGTCAGAAAATACTAATTTTTTGCAAAACCGTTACTCTTTAATAACAAATAGTTCTATTTAAAAATTTATAATTCTTTTCCTTCATAAAAATTTTATTCTATTTTCGCTTTATCTGCCAATACAACAGTAAAAAGAGGATGTATGAGCCTGAGCATTAATAATCTTTCTCTCGGCTATGAAAAAAATAAGCAAGCCAATACCATTCTACAGGCTGTCAATTTTGAAGTTAACAGCGGTACTCTTACCTCTATTTTAGGCCCAAGCGGTGTAGGAAAATCCTCTTTGCTTCGAGTAGTTGCAGGTCTAGATAAGCCGTTAAGTGGCCAAATTAATTTATTTGGTGAAACCATCAGCAAACCTCATCCTGATGTTGGTTTTGTGTTTCAATCAGCAACTTTATTACCATGGCTAAGCGTGAGAAATAATGTTGCCTTTGGGCTGGATTTCCAATGCCGAACGCCACTTACCAAATCAGACATTCAGCAACGGGTAGAATCTGCTCTTGAAGAAGTTGGCTTAAGCCATGCTATTGATGCTATGCCACACGAGCTTTCGGGTGGAATGGCACAGCGGGTCAATTTGGCTCGAGCCTTAGCTCGTAAGCCGAAAGTAATTTTATTAGACGAGCCGTTTTCTGCCCTTGATGCAGTCATCCGTACCCAAATGCAAAGTTTATTACACGATATTGTTCGTCATCACAATGCTGCAGCACTTTTAGTCACACACGATATTGATGAGGCATTATTAGTCTCCGACAATATTTTATTACTTGGTGGCACACCCGCACATATTGTGGGTAAATGGCAGCTTTCAGATGCTTTTCCTCGGGCTGATTTATTAAGCCTAAATCATATAAGAGTCGATATATTGCAATCTCTTCGTCAAGCTCAGCAACGCAATCTGCAAGAGCAGACCGTCGATTTTATGATCTAACAAGGGGGATTTATGGATCAACAACGTCGAGATTTTATGAAACTACTGAGCTTATTTTCGGTTGCCGGTAGCTTTCCGCTTCTGCAAGCCTGTGAACAAGTGCAAAAAACCGCAGAAAATCGACCGCTTGTGATTGGTTATTTGCCGATTACCGATGCCACACCACTACTGGTAGCTCACGCTAAAGGGCTATTTGAAAAGCACGGAGTACAGGTGGAAAAGCCGGTGATGTTTCGCAGCTGGGCACAGTTAGTGGAAGCTTTTTTAAGCGGTAACGTCAATGTGGTGCATTTACTTTCTCCAATGAGTCTATGGGCAAAATATGGGGCAAATGCGCCCGTGAAGGCAGTGATGTGGAACCACTTAGCAGGGTCAGCTTTAACCGTTCGTCCGGAAATCAACAGCATTGCCGAATTATCCGGCAAAACAGTCGCAATTCCGTTTTGGTATTCGATTCACAATATCGTATTACAACGCTTATTACGTGAAAATGGACTAAAAATAACCGAAAAAGAACCGAGCAGTGGTGAAGTTCGCTTAACGGTAATGGCTCCGTCCGATATGGTCGCAGCATTAGCAAGCGAAGCAATTTCCGGCTTTATTGTGGCAGAGCCTTTTAATGCCTTGGCGGAAGCTAAAGGTGTCGGAAAGGTGCTACGTTTTAGTGGCGATGTTTGGAAAGATCACGCTTGCTGCTTAACGTTGATGCACGAATACGATATTCAGCACCGCCCGCAATGGGTGCAAAAAGTAGTAAATGCGTTAACTGAGGCTCAAGTTTACACCCTCGCTAACCGTGCAGAAACAGCAAAATTATTGGCTAGGGGAAGCGGCTATACCCCGCATGATCAAAAAGTGTTGGAAAACGTACTCGCACCAACTCAAGCTCAATGGGATAAATATATCGAAAGCGGAGCAATTTTAAATCCACAATGGCATCAAGAACGTATTGGTTTTCAACCTTATCCGTTCGACTCTTATATGGAAGAATTAGTGAAAATGCTAAAAGAGACGCACATTGCCGGTAACAATGCCTTTTTACAAGCACTTGACCCAACCGAGGCAGCCAAAGCGATTAACGAGCCTAAATTTGTCCGCAAAGCAATTGAAGATAACGGTTGGATTGAAACGTTCAATCTTCAAGCCGGCTGGACACGAACAGAACAAATCAGCGTATAAGGTTTATAGGAATAATAGGTATGAAACAAAACTATCTCTACGGCTTGGCAGGCTTACTTCTTCTGCTTTTAGGTTGGCAACTGGGCGTGAGTATTCTTAGCCAAAAATTACCCATGGCATCTATGCTTGCCCCTGTAAAAACATGGGAAAGCTTAATGTGGCTGGTTTCATCGGGAGATATTTTTCCACATTTGATTACCAGCCTGCAACGTATTGCTATTGGTTTGATTTCAGCATTACTCATTGGTGTACCGATAGGTTTACTGCTAGGGTTTTCCCGTCATTTGGAAATGCTTTGCACCCCGTCCTTCCAGTTATTACGTATGATTTCACCACTTTCGTGGATGCCGATTATTGTGATGTTATTAGGCGTGGGCGATTTGCCGATTTATTTCCTGTTAGCGTTTGCAACAGTATGGTCTTTGATTATTTCCACCACATCAGGCGTGAAAAATATTGATTCACAATGGCTACAGCTTGGGAAAGTAATGTCAGCTTCCCGCCAAGAATTACTGTGCAAAATTGTAGTACCGGCAATTACCGGTCATGTTTTAACAGGTTTAAGAGTAGCGGTTGGAATTGCTTGGGTAGTATTAGTACCATGTGAAATGTTAGGAGTAAACCAAGGCTTAGGCTACTTTATTTTAGACACCCGAGATAGATTGGCATATTCCGAACTGATGGCGGTAATTGTGATTATCGGCTTAATTGGCTGGGCGTTAGATGGTCTTATCCGACTAGCATTAGCAAAAGGGGGAAAATAATCTGTCGGGGAGGGTTTTAACCCTCCCTTTTTACAAAAAATTTTTCTTTTTTGACCGCTTGTTTTTATTCCTAAAAAACATATCTCGTTCATTTATTTTATTTCTACGCCATAAAAAAGCCCATTAAGATAGCCTTAAATTAAAATATTTAAGGAGTAAACACAATGTCAGTTCTTTCAACATCTTTTATCGAATGGCTGCAAGCCAATGCAGAAAGTTTAGACCAATCTAATGAACGAGCAGACTTACTGATTCGCAATATTGCTGCCGAAAATCTATTTAAAATCGGCGTGCCGACTGATCTTGGCGGCAGCGGCGGCAATTTAGTGGATGCGATTAAAGCGATTAGTGAATTAGGTAATCATTCACTGGCAGCAGCTTTTGTGTCTTGGGGGCATCGCACTTTTATTGAGCATATTATCGCCTCGAAAAACCCTCTTCCCCGAGAAACCTATCTGTCGGATTTACTAAGCGGCAACTTAACCGCCGGCACAGGTTTATCGAATGCAATGAAATTCCTTTCCGGGATTGAAGAATTGAATGTCTCTATTCGAGAAGAAAACGGCAAACGTTATTTAAACGGTCGCCTACCTTGGGTAACCAATTTGCGTTCAGATCGCTTTGTAGCAAGTTTTGTTGCCGGTTTTGAAAACGGCAGCACACCGATTGTGATTGCTATTCCTTCTACTGCAGCAGGATTGACCCGTACCAAAGAGCTGGAATTTATGGCATTGCAAGGCACTAATACCACCGCTCTTGTGTTTGAAAACGTGGAATTAAAAGAGGAATGGATTTTAGCCGACAATGCCCCGGAATTTTTAGCCGCAACCCGTCCGGCATTCTTAGGGTTACAATTTGGTTTACCTTTTGGCTTGGTGGAAAAAAGCCTTGCCGAAATTGCAAAAACACTCTCATTCCGTGAAATTTTAACCTCAGAATGGCAGGCTTTAGCTGATGCTTTAAACGATATTAAATCTCGCTTATTCAACGGCTTAAACGAAGAAGGATATTTTGTCAGCCACCCGAAAGCGCTGTTTCAGGCAAGAATTGATATTGTTGATGTGGTCGCCAAAACCATTCTACTTGAGCTACAAGCAAGTGGCGGGCGTGGCTACTTAAAGAACGATACTTCAGGCTTTAGTCGCCGTTGGAAAGAGGCCGCATTCCTACCTGTGGTAACGCCAAGTGCAGTACAATTAAGAATAGTATTAGCGAAGAGCTAATGCATACAAGCGGTTTGATTTTGGTAAATTTTTACCAAAATTTGACCGCTTGATATCTTAAGTATATAAAGAAAAAGCAAACCTGAAGGTTTGCTTTTATTTCTAATAATACTCTCATTATGCAAAAGGTTGTAATTCCGGGTTGATTGGGGTTTCAGCAATGTTGTTGACGTAGTTACATAAGGTTGCAAGACTCACACCTAAAATAACATCAATTGCGTTTTGCTGATTATAACCTGCAGCAAAAAACTCACTTAATTGTGCTTCAGTTAATTTTGCTCTCTGTAAAATTACCGCAAGAGTAAAGCGAGCGAGAGTATCAAGTTTTGGATCTGAATCAATACGAGCAGTTGCACGTAGCGAATTGACTAACTCTTCCGGCATTTTTAATAATTTTGAGGCAATTTTAGTATGACCTGCGACACAGAAACCGCAGCCATTAACCACCGCAGCGGTAATTTGTACGACCTCACGCTCCTCCGCGGTTAAGCTGTTGCGACCATTAATTCCTCCCACCGTACGGTAAGTTTCTAACGCTGTCGGTGCATTGGCTAATACGCCAATCAAATTAGGAATAAAACCATTTGCTTGTTGAACCGCTTTTAATGCATCTTGAGATGCTTCAGGGGCAGATTCAATAGTATGAATTTGAAATTTAGACATAGATTGCTCCTTATAAGTGCTTTATAAATGAGCATCATCATAAAAGAAAGGATAAATTGCAACAAATCAAAAATGTCTATTTGATATAACCAAAAGATATGAAAGGGAGCTTAGTTTCCTTTGCTCCCCTCTTAGCTTAAATCAGAGTATTACTCTTCTGCATCCTCTTTCGCCCACTCTAATGAACGACGAACCGCTTTTTTCCAGCCTTTATAACGTTTTGCACGTTTTTCTTGATCGCCATCCGGAGTAAAGGTGCGTTCAATTTCAGCCTTATCTTTCAGTTCATCTAAGTCTTTCCAGAAGCCAACAGCAAGACCTGCAAGATAAGCTGCCCCTAATGCGGTGACTTCTTTCACTTTCGGTCGTTCTACTTTAGTATCTAAAATATCAGCTTGGAATTGCATTAAGAAATTATTTGCGGTTGCTCCACCATCCACACGCAATGATTGCAGCTTAGCTTTTGAATCAGACTGCATTGCTTCTAATACATCACGAGTTTGGTAAGCGATAGACTCTAATGTTGCACGCACAATATGATTGCGGTTTGCACCTCGGGTTAAGCCGAAAATCGCACCTCGAGCGTACGGATCCCAATAAGGTGCTCCTAAGCCGGTAAAGGCAGGTACCACATACACGCCATTAGAATCATCTTCTTTTGTCGCAAAATATTCGCTATCAAAACTATCATGCACAATTTTTAGCTCATCACGTAACCATTGAATAGAGGCACCGGCAATAAACACCGAGCCTTCTAATGCGTATTCCGGTTCACCCTTAGCGTTACATGCAATAGTAGTAAGTAAGCCGTTTTCAGACTGAATTGCCGTTTTCCCTGTGTGCATTAGCATAAAACAGCCTGTACCGTATGTATTTTTTGCTTGTCCTTCACTCACACACAAATGACCATAAAGAGCAGCTTGTTGGTCGCCTGCAATTCCTGCCACAGGAATACGAACGCCACCTTGACCACCGATATTTGTTTGTCCGTAAACTTCAGAGGAATTTTTCACTTCAGGCAACATTGAGCGTGGAATATTGAGTAATTCCAACATTTTATCGTCCCATTGTTTAGTGTGAATATTAAACAACATTGTACGGGAAGCGTTAGTGTAGTCAGTAACATGGACTCTCCCTTGAGTTAACTTCCAGACAAGCCAAGTATCCACTGTGCCAAAGAGCAATTCACCCCGTTCGGCTTTTTCTCTCGCGCCTTCCACATTGTCTAAAATCCACTTCACTTTAGTACCGGAGAAATAAGGATCAACCACCAAACCTGTGGTTTTGCGGATATACTCGTCGTGACCATCCGCTTTTAATTTATCGGTAATCGGCGAAGTACGGCGGCATTGCCATACAATCGCATTATAAACAGGTTTACCGCTTTCTTTTTCCCACACAATAGTGGTCTCACGCTGGTTTGTGATCCCAATTGCGGCAATGCTTTCCGGCTTAATGCCGGCTTTTGCTACCACTTCATTTAAGGTTGAGCTTTGTGTTGCCCAAATTTCCATCGGGTTATGTTCTACCCAGCCTGCTTGAGGATAAATTTGAGTAAATTCACGTTGTGCCACTTCAACAACATTGGCATTTTTATCTAATAATACAGCACGAGAGCTGGTTGTACCTTGATCAAGTGCGATGATATATTCTTTGCTCATAGCTTACTCCTAATTATTGGCCGGAAGGTTTTTATGAATAAGATTTTTATAGCCCCAAGCACCTGCTAATGCACCACAAATTGGAGCTACGATTGGAATGATGAAATAAGGGATTTCTTTACCACCTGTTAATGCAATTTCTCCCCAACCGGCAAGGAATGCAAACAGTTTTGGTCCAAAATCACGGGCAGGATTCATTGCAAAGCCGGTTAACGGACCGGTTGCACCACCGATAACCGCAATCAATAAACCAATAAGCAATGCAGCTAACGCTTTATTCGGTAAGCCATTTTTGTCATCACCAATAGCTAAAATAGTGGACATTAATACGGCCGTAATCACAAATTCCACAATAAAGGCAGTTACAAGCGTAATATTCGGATTTGGATAAGTTGAGAAAACTCCTGCAAAACCAACAGTTTCGCCTCTTACAATACCTTGAGCTGTTTCAGCGGCAATGAAGAGATCGCTATACATAAAATAAATAAGTGCAACAGAACAAAAAGCACCGGCAATTTGAGCGATAATGTAGGGAAGAATTTTGTGTTTTTCAAAACCATAGAATGCTGCAAGAGCAATAGTGACGGCTGGATTAAGATGAGCACCGGAAATACCTGCGGAAATATAAATTGCCATAGAGACCCCAATACCCCAAACAATTGCAATTTCCCACAAACCGAAACTCGCTCCTGCTAACTGTGCTGCAGCTACACAGCCTGCACCGAAGAACAAAATAAAACCTGTGCCGATAAACTCACCAATACAGGCGTTACGTAAAGATCTGTCCATAGAGTTTCTCCTTAATATGAAATGATTGAAAAACGATGGAAAAATGTTTGAAAATGAAAATATTTTCGGAATGATATTGCCAAAATGATATTTTTTAAGCAAATAGCAAAATTTAAATTTGTGAATTCAATCACATTATTTTTATAAAAATAACTTATTTTGGAGTGTAATTTCAAAAAATCGATAAAAGTAGTATCCTGATAACAAGTGAAAATATAAATATGAGGCAAATCATTTTATGTATACGATTTTTCTTCTTTCGAGCGGAGCTATATTAGGTGCCTTAATTCGCTGGGCTTTAAGCGTTTGGCTAAATCCGATATTTAGCCAGCTGGCATTCGGTACATTATTAGTGAATTGGTTAGGCTGTTTCTTGATTGGCATTGCAATTGGCTTTAATTTAGGCGAACACGAAAAACTTTTATTGATAACAGGTTTTCTCGGCAGCTTTACAACCTTTTCGAGTTTTTCAGCCGAATTAAGCGAGAAATTATTAGCCGATAAATGGGGGGAGTTTACTATGGTATTGAGCTTACATTTGGTAGGGGGTATTGTGCTGACAATTTGCGGAATTTTAATAACCCGCTGGCTTACAAGCGGTTAAATTTTCTAGAAAATTTACACATCTTTCACTTGTTAACTCCATAAAGTCAAAGGGCTGATTTTGCGATAATAGCGAAATCAGCCCTTTGATAAAAATAGCCTAACCTTTAAATTGGAAGATTAGCACAACGTTATTTTGACATTACTCTACAGTCACCGCTTTCGCTAAGTTACGAGGTTGATCTACATCTGTACCTTTAATTAATGCAATGTGGTATGAAAGTAGTTGTAACGGCACGGTGTAGAAAATCGGTGCAGTCACCTCATCTACTTTTGGCATAACAATAGTTTTAAAACCTTCTGCTTCTTCAAAACCTGCATCGTGGTCAGCAAATACATATAGCTGACCGCCACGAGCACGAACTTCTTCAATGTTAGATTTTACTTTCTCTAGCAAATCATTTTCCGGTGCAACCACGACCACAGGCATATCACTATCAATTAAAGCTAACGGACCGTGTTTTAATTCACCGGCTGCATAAGCTTCAGCGTGAATGTATGAAATCTCTTTTAATTTCAATGCAGATTCCATTGCAATCGGATAGTATTCACCACGGCCTAAGAATAAGGTGTGGTGTTTATCGGCGAAATCTTCCGATAATTTCTCAATTTGTTTATCGAACACTAACGCACTTTCAATTTGTGCCGGCAAGCGTTGTAGAGATTGAACAATGTGCTGTTCTTGCTCTTCGCTCATATTGCCTTGTAAGCGACCAATTGCAACATTCAACAATAATAAGCACGTTAATTGAGTAGTAAATGCTTTGGTTGAAGCAACACCAATTTCAACCCCTGCTTTGGTTAAGAAAGCAAAATCAGATTCGCGTACTAAAGATGAGCTTGCCACGTTACATACAGTCATCGCTGCCATATAACCCGATTCTTTCGCTAAGCGTAATGCCGCTAAAGTATCCGCAGTTTCACCCGATTGTGAAAGGGTAATTAATAAGCTATTTGGGCGTGTGACAAATTTGCGGTAGCGGAATTCGGAAGCAATTTCCACATCACAACTCACCCCAGCTAAAGATTCAAACCAATAGCGAGCTACCATACCTGCATTGTAGGAGGTACCACAAGCCACAATTTGCACGTGCTGTACTTTAGATAAAATCTCTGCTGCATTTGGTGCAATAGCAGAAACATCTACTTTACCGTCTTTAATACGACCATCTAAAGTATTCATAATTGCCACAGGTTGCTCAAAGATTTCTTTTTGCATATAGTGGCGATATTGACCTTTATCAGCCGCATCTGCTTCAAAGTTACCTTCGTGAATTTCACGTTCCACTTTATTCCCTTGGCGGTCGTAAATATCTACTGTACGGCGAGTGATTTCAGCCACATCACCCTCTTCTAAATAGGCAAAGCGACGGGTTACGCTCAATAACGCAAGCGGGTCTGAAGCAAGGAAATTTTCCCCCACACCATAACCGATCACAAGTGGGCTGCCTGAACGAGCCACAATTAAATGTTCCGGCTCTTCCTCGTTTAATACCACTGTACCGTAAGCACCACGTAACTGTACAACTGTTTTTTGTACCGCTTCTAATAATGAAGAAGCTGAACGCAACTCCCACTCTACTAAGTGAGCGATAACTTCAGTATCGGTTTGTGATTGGAATACATAACCACGTTCTTGTAAAACTACTTTTAGTTCTTCATAGTTTTCAATAATACCGTTATGCACCACCGCAATTTTACCGCTACGGTGTGGGTGAGCATTGGTTTCTGACGGCTCACCGTGCGTTGCCCAACGGGTATGTGCAATCCCCGTTCCGCCTAATAACGGTTTAGCTTCCAATGCTTCATCTAATGCTTTAACTTTACCCACGCGACGTACAATTTGCATTTGTTTATCGTCGCTATTTAAAACCGCCACACCGGCTGAATCATAACCACGATACTCTAAGCGGTGTAAACCATCTACTAAGATTTCTGCGATATCACGTTGTGCTACTGCACCTACAATTCCACACATAAATTTGCTTTCCTATTTTCATTAAGTTTAAAAATTCGATCCTTTAGCGATAACCACTTCGACACCCATTTTTTCGATTTGTTCTTTCGTTTCAAAACTTAATTGGTTGTCAGTAATAAGTTTAGTGATTTTTCCCCATTCTAATTCGATATTAGGCATCTTCCGCCCGATTTTTTGTGATTCAATTAACACAATCACTTCGCGGCTTACTTCTGCCATGACTTGGCTTAATCCAACCAACTCATTAAACGTAGTGGTGCCACGAGCTAAATCTAAACCATCTGCACCAATAAACAGTTGGTCAAAATCATACGAACGTAATACTTGTTCAGCTACTTTCCCTTGAAAAGATTCTGATCTCGCATCCCAAGTCCCTCCTGTCATCAACACGGTAGGTTCACATTCAAGCGCTGTTAATTCAGTTGCTAAATTCAGCGAATTAGTCATAACCACTAAGCCGGTTTGGTTTAAGGCTTTGACTAATGCCCCAGTGGTGCTGCCACTGTCAATAATAATACGATTATGGTCTCGAATGCAGTCTCTTGCTGCTTGAGCGATCATTTTCTTTTGAATCGAAAGTTGCTCGGTAAATTCTTCTTCCATCATTTCGGAGGGAATCTTCACTGCTCCGCCATATTTTCGCAACAAAAAACCACTTTCCTCTAAAGCGGTAAGATCTTTACGAATAGTAACTTCTGAGGTTTCAAATAAGCTAGCCAGTTCATCTACACTGACTTCATTTTGCGTTTGTACCATTTGTACTATCAGATGACGGCGTTGTTGAGTGTTTCGTTTTGACATTTTAAGCCTTCACTAAGTTTCGATTCAAAACTTTTCGCATTATAATGAAAGAAAATGAAAAGAAAAGCAGAAATTAGGAATTTACAAATTTTACATAAAATAAAACCGCTTGTTGATTTGATCTGCCCCCAAAAGTTGGACTAACCAACTGATTAAGGATTTCAGTTAGGGAAGCAAGCGGTCTTTTTTCACGAAAAAGTTGCAAAAATTACAATTTTTCGGATACACGGTTACTTTGGTAAATAAAATACAACGCCACACCCAAGCAAATTACCGCCCCCAAGCGATAATAGGAAAATGGGATTTGAGCATTGCCCAGCCAGCCAAAACTGTCAATCAGCATACTCATCAACAGTTGCCCAAAAATCACCGCAATGGTTGCCGTTGCCGTGCCGATTTTTTGCACCGCCAGCACCATAATAATGATATATGGCACGCCCATTAACGCCCCGAGCAGTTGCCATTTTGGCACATCAAGTAGGCTTGTTTCATAGCGTGGCTCAAAAAAGAAAATCAGTAATGCGGTCAATAATGCCCCCACCGAAAAGGTCAAAAAGGCACTTTTAAATACGCCCACACTTGCCCCTAATTTGCCGTTAATCGCCGACTGAATCGCCAACAAAGTCCCGCCAATAAAGGATAATAAAATCATCAAACCAATCATATTAAGCTCCCTTCCCCATTGCCACTAACACAAGGGCAATCACAATAAATACCAAGGCAATTAAACGGTTTTTGTCCATTTTCTTTTTGGGCATACCCAGCCAGCCAAAATGGTCAATCAAAAGGCTTTTGCCAATTTGCCCTGCCAAAATCGCAATCATCGCCATTGCAATACCAATCACAGGCACAGCCATAGTCAAAAACACCACATAGCCCACCCCCAAAATCCCGCCTGTCAGTTGCCAAGACGGCTGGGCAAAAAAGGACGGAGCATTTCTTGGGGCGAAAAATAGCATCAGCAAAAATGTCAGCCCTGCCCCCACGCCAAAAATGGAAAAAGTCGCCCATAAATGCCCGACTTGTTGCCCAAGAGGCCCTAATAAGCCAGCTTCAATGGATAAACCCATTCCTGCCAGCACGACCAATAAAATTAAAATTAACTGCATTGTTATCCTCGTAAATGTGTTGCGTGAAAAGCGATGTGTTCGCCAATAAAACTTGAAATAAAATAATAACTGTGATCAAAACCTGCTCGCAGATGAAACTGATAATTCACGCCCAATTTATCTGCCATTTGGCAAAACAGTTCAGGCTTTAATTGCTCGCTTAAAAATTGATCTTTGTCGCCTTGTTCAATCAAAATCGGCAGATTTTTGGCAATGATGTTGGCGTGATGTTTTTGCAAAAGTGCCACGCTGTCGTAGTCCTGCCAAGCGGTCTGTTTTTCGCCTAAATATGCAAAAAATGCCTTTTGCCCCCAAGCGACTTGTATGGGTGCGACAATCGGCGAAAATGCCGACACGCTGTGATAATTGTCCAGATTTTTAAAGGCAATCGTCAACGCCCCGTGTCCACCCATTGAATGCCCAAAAATGGACTGTTTGCCATTGGTCGGGAAATGTTCATTGATCAACTTGGGCAACTCGGTCACAATGTAATCATACATTTGATAATGACTTGCCCAAGGCTCTTGTGTGGCATTCAGATAAAAGCCTGCCCCTTGCCCCAAATCATAAGCCGTATCATCTGCCACGCCCTCGCCACGGGGCGAAGTATCAGGGGCAACCACAATCAGATGATGCTCATCGGCATAACGCTGGTAGCCTGATTTGGTAATAAAATTTTGCTCGGTGCAAGTCAAACCAGACAGCCAATACAGCACGGGCAAGTTTTGGCTTTTGGCGGTGTCGGGCAAATAAATGGCAAATTTCATTTCACAATTTAGGCTGGCTGAAAAATGTTGCCAAATTTGTTGTTCGCCGTTAAAAATACGGTAGCTTTCAAGGTGTTTCATCAAACTTCTCCAAATCATTCAGATATTGTTCGGGTTTTGTTGTTACTCTCGTCTTAAAGATTTCTCTTCCCACCAACGCTCCCCCACAAAACCGTCCGTATATTTCTCGCCCATTTTTGGCACATCAATCGGAACATTGTGTTCTTTGGCACTTTTAACGGCATTATCAATCGACTGATGCCACAGATTTCTGCCAAGACTAAACACGCCCCAGTGCATTGGCACCATTTTTTTGGCGTTTAAATCCAGAACTGCTTGCACCGATTGATGAGCGAACATATGCGTTTTTGGCCAGCCTGAATTAGCAGCGTCAATTTCCATAAAAGCGATGTCAAATCCACCGTATTTTTTGCCAATATCGCTAAAATGCTGGGCGTAACCCGTGTCGCCACTCCAATACAAGCGTTTGCTCCCTTCCAGCACAAAAGACGCCCACAGGGTTTTGTTGTGGTCGTTTGTCCAGCGAGATGAGTAGTGCTGGGTCGGTTCGGCGGTGAGTTTGATTGTCCCCACCATAGTGGACTCTCCCCAGCCCAGTTCGGTGATTTTGTCAGGCGAAACGCCCCACGACTCTAATCTTGCCCCCACGCCAAGCGGTGCGATAAAGCGTTTTGCTTTGTCTGCCAAATGGCGAATGGTGGTCGCCTCCAAATGGTCGTAATGATCGTGGCTAATCAGCACCACATCAATGTCGGGCAGGTTTTGACGGCTAATCGGGGCTTCCTGAAAGCGTGGTGCAATCAAGGGCAAATTCAATGGATTGGCATTGTCAAACACAGGATCGGTCAAAAAACGTTGTCCGTCCAATTCCAAAATGGCACTTGCGTGCCCCAGCCAATAATAGGCGAAATTTTCAGGCTGGCTGAAACTCGTTTTATCCAGCGAAATCATTGGCAAACGCCCGTTTGGGGTATAGCCGTCGTGACGAATAAAACCGCCCTTGCCAGTGGCTTGCTCAGGATAATAGGGCAAATCATCGGTATAAAGGTTCACAAATTGCCCGTTTTTATAATAAGGCAACTGGGCAAAACGGCTTTCATCAGGCAATGCACCCAAATTGCGGTACAACATCACGCCCAAAATCGCCACAATCACAAGTAAAACACCCAGCGTGGCAAGGGCAAACTTTAAGCATTTTTTCAAAAAAGGTTTCATAAAAATCAAATGAAACCATTGAGCAAAACGCCCAATGGTTTGTTTATATATCAATGAGTTAATGATAAATTAGTCTTTCAGACTTTGCATATCCACCACAAAGCGATATTTCACATCACTCTTTTGCATTCGCTCATAAGCGGTATTAATGTCTTGCATATTAATCATTTCCACATCTGGTACGATGTTATGCTCAGCACAGAAATCCAGCATTTCTTGGGTCTCTTTAATGCCACCAATTACCGATGCAGCAATGCTACGGCGACCTGTAATCATCGGCACGGTGTTAATGGTTTGTTCAAGCTCGCCCACTAGACCTACCAGCACCAGCGTGCCGTCCAATGCCAAAGTCGGGATATAGGGTTTTAAATCGTGGGTGTATGGCACGGTGTCAATGATTAAATCAAAGGTGTTCGCCACTTCTTTCATCTGATTTTCATCGGTAGATAGCACCACACGGCTCGCTCCTAGACGGAACGCATCGTCTGATTTATTCAATGAACGGGTAAACAGCGTAACTTCCGCTCCCATTGCGTGAGCCAGTTTAACCGCCATATGTCCAAGACCGCCCAAGCCGACAACCGCCACTTTATCGCCTGCTTTGACATTCCAATGACGAAGTGGCGAGTAAGTGGTAATACCTGCACAAAGCAGCGGAGCAACGGCTTTGGTGTCTAATTTTTCAGACACTTTTAAGACAAAATCTTCGCTCACCACAATGCCCGTGCTGTATCCCCCTTGTGTCGGAGTTTTATCAAAACGGTCAAAACCACCGTAAGTGCCGATATTGCCCTTTTCGCAATACTGCTCCAAACCGTGCGAACAAGGTGAGCATTCACGGCACGAATCCACCATACAGCCCACGCCCACCAAGTCGCCAACGGAG
Source organism: Mannheimia granulomatis (assembly GCF_013377255.1). Lineage (NCBI taxonomy): Bacteria > Pseudomonadati > Pseudomonadota > Gammaproteobacteria > Pasteurellales > Pasteurellaceae > Mannheimia > Mannheimia granulomatis. Next base: position 305,191 of record NZ_CP016614.1, on the reverse strand, counting down.
AATTTTTGGGCATTTTTACCGACTTTGCTGATGCGTCCGATAATTTCGTGCCCTGGAACGAGTGGATAATAGCTTGTCCAGCCCCAATCGTTGCGAGCCATATGTAAATCGGAATGGCACACGCCACAGTATAAAATATCAATTAACACATCATCTTCACGCAGCTCACGGCGTTCAAAAGTGTGTGGTGCAAGTGGTGTAGTTGCCGAAAAAGCGGCGTAGGATTTTACTGGATAACACATGATTTTTTCCTAATTAGTAGTGAATAACTGAACGAATCGATTTGCCTTCGTGCATTAAATCAAAGGCTTTGTTGATTTGGTCTAAGCCCATTGTGTGGGTAACAAATGGACGCAAGCGAATAATGCCTTTCATCGCATCTTCCACCATTTGCGGTAATTGACTGCGACCTTTGACCCCGCCAAATGCCGTGCCTTTCCAAGTTCTGCCTGTTACCAATTGGAATGGACGGGTACTGATTTCTTGCCCTGCTCCAGCCACGCCGATGATGATCGACTGCCCCCAGCCACGATGAGCCGATTCTAGTGCTGCACGCATCACATTGACATTGCCGATACATTCAAAAGTGTGATCCACGCCCCATTTGGTCATTTCAATCAACACTTGTTGGATTGGCTTGTCAAAATCATTGGGATTTAGACAGTCAGTCGCCCCAAATTCTTTGGCAAGGGCGAATTTGTCAGGGTTGGTGTCAATGGCAAAAATCCGTCCAGCGTTCGCCTGTTTTGCCCCTTGAATCACGGCTAAACCGATACCGCCCAAACCGAATACGGCAACGCTGTCGCCTTCTTGTACTTTTGCCGTGTTATGCACCGCTCCAATGCCTGTGGTTACGCCACAACCAAGCAAGCACACTTCTTCTGGGTTGGCTTCGGGGTTGATTTTGGCAAGCGACACTTCCGCCACCACTGTGTATTCGCTAAAAGTCGAGCAGCCCATATAGTGATAAATCGGCTTGCCTTCGTACGAAAAACGGCTCGTGCCGTCTGGCATTACGCCTTGTCCTTGCGTGGCTCGCACTGATACGCACAGGTTGCTTTTGCTGGACTGGCAAAACTCGCACTCGCCACATTCAGCCGTGTAGAGTGGGATAACGTGGTCGCCTACGGCAACAGAAGTTACGCCTTCGCCCACCTCCACCACCACACCTGCCCCTTCGTGCCCCAGCACCACAGGGAATAAGCCTTCTGGGTCAGCCCCTGATAGGGTAAAAGCGTCTGTGTGGCACACGCCTGTGTGGGTGATTTTGACCAACACTTCGCCTTTTTTGGGGCGTTCGACATCAATTTCTACGATTTTTAAGGGTTCGTTGGGGGCAAATGCCACCGCCGCACGGGATTTAATGGTGCTCATTTTTTGTATTTTTCCTTTTGGAAACAACCGCTTGCAAGCAAGCGGTCTCATTTGGTGATTATTCTACAAATTTCACAACTTGTTCAAAGATCTTGCGTGCTTTTGGACGAATTTCTTTATCACGGTAACCAAAAGTACACATTACCGAAATCCCCCACTCGTTTGCATCAAATAGCCCTGCCTCTGAAAGGATTTGGTTGACTTTGTCGTAATCAAAACCTTCAATCGGGCAAGAATCCACGCCGATCATCGCCGCACCTGTCATCATATTGGCAAGGGCGATGTAGGTTTGTTTGCTCGCCCAGTCAAATAAACTGCGGTCGGAATCCAAAATGGCAATGTCTTCTGTTTGGAATTTTTTGTACACCGCCATTGCTTTTTCACGAGCTTCGCCTTGCAAGCCTCGTCTGTCCATAATTTCGCCAAAATAAGGCGTGTCATAACGGGCGTTTTTCTTGGCAAGAATAGCGACAATGTGGCTTGAAGTTTCCATTGTCGGAATGCCCCAGCAGTAGGGTTTTAATTTTTGGCGTAAATCGGCATTTTGCAACACCAAAAATTGCCAAGGCTCAGAACCCACCGAACTTGGGCTTAAACGTCCCATTTCTAAAATGGCATTAAAATCATCGGCAGGGATTTTTTTGTTACCGTCATAAGAACGGGTTGAAGCACGATAATGGAATGCGTTTAAAACGTCTTCTTTGTTTAAAAAGCTCATAAATTTTTCCGAGTAAAAATTACATAAACCCACGCTGATATTGGCGTGGAACAAATTGCATTTCTGTGCTGTTAGCTGCATTTTGGCTAAATTGAGCATTCAGCACCCAATACGGGTCTCTAAGTAGCCCACGACCGATCGCCACCAAATCGGCATCGCCTACGCCTAAAATATGGTCGGCAACGGCAGGATTATCCAGCATTCCCACTGCAATCACAGGTTTGTTCGTTGCCTGTTTGACCTTGCGAGCCAAATCCACTTGATAGCCTGCATAAAATTCAGGGTGATTGCCCTTGTGAAGCACACCGTCGCCACCACCGCTGACATCAAACACATCTGCCCCAGCCTCTGAAAAACGCTTGGCAATCTCTACACCATACTCGCTGTCAAAGCCGTCTTTGCCATATTCTTGGGCAGAAATTCGCACGATTAACGGCATCTCGGCAGGTATCACCGCTTTAACGGCTTGAATCACTTCCACGCCAAATAATGCCTTGTCTTGACCGTATTCATCGCTGCGTTGGTTGGATTTTGGCGAATAAAATTGATGAATCAGATAGCCGTGAGCTGCGTGAATTTCAATGGTATCAAAGCCAGCTTCTACTGCACGCTTGGCAGAATCGGCAAAGGCTTGCACCAAGTCTTTGACTTCCTGTGTGGAAAGTTCTCGTGGCGTAATCAGATTTTGCCCAGCGAAATCTAATTCGCCATAATGAATAGAGCTTGGGGCAACAGCGTTTGGTTCATCTTGGGCTTTGCGACCTGCGTGGGCGATTTGCACGCCAATTTTTGCACCGTGAGAATGCACGCTGTCCACGATTTTTTTGAACGCATCTTTTTGCGTATCGTTCCACAGCCCCAAGCAGTTCGGGCTAATGCGACCGTTGGCAGCGACATTGGTCATCTCCACAATAATCAAGCCCACGCCACCAATGGCACGGCTACTATAATGCACAAAATGCCAGTCGTTCGGCACACCGTCTGTGGCAGAATATTGGCACATTGGGGGCATCACCACGCGGTTTTTGAGTTCAAGGTTTTTGATTGTAAATGGGGTAAAAAGAGAGCGGATTTTTGCCATCTTAGGTTCCTCAATAAAATTGGTGAAATGATAGAGAAGTGATATTATCAATTCAAATTGATTGTTTTTATAGTGAGATATCATAATGAGTGATATTAGAACCCTTGATTTCAACTTACTCAAAGCGTTTGTCGTGTTATTAGACGAATGCAATGTGAGCCGTGCGGCACAAAGGCTGGCAGTTACTCAACCGGCAATGAGCGGGATCTTAAACCGCCTGCGGGAGAGTTTTAATGATCCGCTTTTTGTGCGGGTGCAGCACGGTATGCAACCAACCGAACGTGCCTTGCAGCTAGGGCAAACTGCACGCAAAATTGTGCAAGAGATCGGCACAATGTTGCAGCCGCCGGTTTTAGAACCGGAAAAGCTGACGATGACGTTACGCATTGCAGCGATGGATTATGTTCAGCAGATTATCGCCTTGCCACTGATTTTACGCCTAAGGCGGCTGGCTCCCCATGTCCAAGTTGCCTTACTGCCTGTGCAGGGGCAGAGCATAAAAATGCTGTTTGAGCAGAATAAAATCGACCTCGCCTTAGTCAGCCATCACCATTTAACCGATGATATGCACCAAAGCCTGCTGTATGAAGAACGCTATGTCTGTGCAATGAGCAATACGCATTCAATGGCGAAAAAAACGCTGACACCAAGCCAATTTTGCGAATTACCCTTTGCTATGCTTTCCTATAATGGCGGGGAATTTAGCGGTGCGACAGATATTGCCTTGCAAAAATTGGGCTTGAAACGGAAAGTGATGGTGTCGGTCAACCACATTTCCCTTTTACCGCAGCTGATGCAAGGCTCGGATCTTGTGGCGGTATTGCCCGAACATTTGGCACAAACCTTGCCGAATGTCGATCTCCAAACACCGCCGATTGAGATCGAGGGCTTTCAAATGTTGATGGCTTGGCACGAACGCACCGATCAAGATCTCGCTCACCGTTGGTTGAGAAAAGTGCTGTTGGAAGTGATTGCATAGAAAGGTAATAAACAAGCGGTCGATTTCCTTTAAAATTTTGCAAAATCAGGCGGGAAATTGGCCGCTTGTGGTCTCTTTAAGGCTTTGCTAAGAATGCTTCAACCGCTGCCCATACCGCACGGAAATGGGTGGCAAAAGCAGGGTGTGGTGCATCTGCAACCACCGCTAAATCCGCATTCGGCAAGGCTTTATAAGCGGAGAAGACGGTATCGAGCGGAGCGTTTTGATCCTCTTCACCTACCACCAATAACACCGGTGAGGCGATCTGTTTGAAGATCGCTTGGCTATAATCTAACTCATTATAGTAGGCAATGCTTTGTGCAAACCAGTCGGCAGTGCGTTTCGGCTCAGGGCGGATTGTGGCTTGTTCTGCCCAATAAGCAGGGTCTAATTGGGCAAACGGCTCAAAATTGCCGTCTCCCAAGTGTCTTGCCCCTTTTACCCATTCGCCCGCCCCAATCGCTACTACTTTTTGGGTCTGGCTTGGGTAATTTTTGGCAAACATCATTGCTGTGTAAGCCCCATCGCTAAATCCTAACAGATCGGTTTTGGCAATTTTTTGCTGATTTAGCACCGCTTGCACATCACGGGCTTTTTGTTCATAAGACGGCACACGTTGTCCAATCTCTGATTTGCCGTGTCCCCGAGTGCTAATCGCAATCACCTGACGATTTTTCGCCAGCTCATCAATAAACTGCCCCATTTCGGCAGTCGAGCCGACCAAGCCACCGTGAAGAACCACAATCGGCTCGCCCTTACCATAGACTTCATAATAAATGCGGGTATCATCTGACAAAACATAATGCCCTGTGTTGGCATTGTTGCCGTAATCGATCTGGCTTTGGTAACTCTGCGGCGTTTGCCCAAAATAGCGGAGATTATCGGCGTAAGCTGCAATGCTCACGCCAAGTAGCAACGAGCTAAGAAGTAATCGTTTCATCATCAATCCTTAAACTTAATCGCATTCGACCAGCTCAATATCCAGCTCTTTTGCCAAAACATCGCCAAAGGCTTGTGCGGCTGACTGAAAATGCGGCTGGTCTAAATGAGCGTCCAAATCGGCTTGTGATTGCCACAATTCCACAAAGGCAAAAGTATTTTCCTGCCCTTGCACTTGCCCGCATTGATAAGACACACAGCCTGACTCTTGGCGAGATTGTTCAATCAACGGGGCGATGATTCGCTTAAATTGAGCCACTTTTTCAGGCTTAACCACGCATTTGGCATAGACGGCTAACATCGTACACTCCTTATAATTGATACTGTGGTTTGCGCAGCAATTTATCGGCATTTGGGGCGATTTTTTCGTCCCACACCTTTTCTTTAAAGGCTTGTTCAGAAAGCTCTTGAAAATCAATGGTGATGTACTCGGCTGGCGTGTTTAAACGCTCGCTGGCAAAAGCAGTTAAGTCATCGGCAAAGGCTTTTAATTCAGTTTCAGTTAAGCCTTTTGGGTAACATTGTAAAGTGATATGTGGCATTTTTTTGCTCCGTAAAATGAAGGGTTTATCATAAAAACAAGGTTATTGTAGGCTTCTTTTTGATATAATTGAAGCAACAAAATCGTATATCTATTATCACTGATAATTATATCTATGCACAATCTGAACAACCTAGATTTAAACCTACTCAAAGCCCTGCACGCTTTATTGCAAGAAAAAAATGTCAGCCGTGCCGCCGAACGACTGAACCTCACCCAACCTGCGGTCAGCAATATGCTCACCAAATTGCGTTATCGTTTTGACGACCCTTTGTTTATCCGCACTGCTCACGGAATGATACCCACCAATCGGGCTGAACAACTTGCCGAGCCTGTGGGGGCGATTTTGGACAGCATTGGCGTGTTGATGCAGCCTGTGGCGTTTGACCCTGCCGACTTAGATTGCACTTTTAAATTGGCGGCTACCGAAAATGGCATTCGCACGCTGGGCGTGCCGTTTGCCCTAAAACTTGCTCAGCTTGCCCCCAAAGTCAAAGTGGCGTTTTATGCGATACACGGACAAGATTTGACACAAAATTTGGCAGACGGTGTATGGGATTTGGCAATAGCAGGGCAGCAGCAACTGGACGAGCGATTATATTTTGCCCCTTTAATGCGTGAAGAATACACCTGTGCGGTGCGACAAAATCACCCTGTGTTAAGCCAAAATTGGGATTTGGAGGCGTTTTGTGCGTTGGAATTTGTGTTGGTTGCCTATCACGCTGGGCATTTTAATGGGGCGACCGATGAGGCATTGGCAAAACTTGGGCGAAGTCGATTGGTAAAAATGTCGGTGGGGCATTTTTCGCTATTACCAGAGCTTTTGAAAAACAGCGATTTAGCAACTGTTGCCCCTGTTCACTTTTTACAAACACAAAATGACTTGGTATTGCTCAATCCCCCTTTGCCCATTGACGGCTACACCAAAGTAATGGCTTGGCACGCTAAAACCCATTATGACCCTGTGCAAAAGTGGTTTCGGCAGGTGATGAAAGAAGTAGGAGAGAGTACGTAGTAGTTTTTTAGGCTGCCTCAAAGTGATTTTTGCAAAATTTCAAAACAAAAACACCGCTTATATTTCTCCAAACGGTGTTTTCTATAAGGTTTAAATCAGTCTTTAATCCTCATCATCAATTCATCAATAATCTCAGCCACCGAGCGATATTTCTATAATCGCTCCTAACACCTGTGCCAAGCGAAACATAACCTTCATAGTTGTTGTTTTCCAGCATTCCTAAACGCAAGCTACTAGATGCTACCAACCGCTCTTTAACCTATTGGTAGATACAGCTTTCAATGCTTGATTAAAAAAGTGAACCTGCAAACACACCTTCTACCCCAAGTGCCAAAATCACTTTGGCAGTACGTCTGTCCACAATGCTCCACCTTCGTTATAGTCATTTTGATCCACTTACCGATTATCATCTGATCTGAACCTTAATCGTTAGCTATGTAGTCTAACTTTTGAGGCGTTAATCAGCCTTTTAACAAGCGGTCATTTTTAGCCCAAAATTTACCAATTAAATATCCATTGGTTTCCAATCTTGCCCTTTTAACGGCGGTAACCACGCACCACCTTGTACACAGTAGCTCCACAGACGATCCGGAATGCCGTAGTGGTCGGCTTTTTGTGGATCAAGTTCGCTTACGATCTCATTATCACGGTTCTCTTTTAATAAAGTTGCTACATTAGGGTTAATCATCACTGCTTTGCCTAATGCAATAAATTCCGCCCAGCCGGTTGCATATGCTTGACGGATCTGTTTGCCGCTTAAGAGATTACCGACGCCAATTAACGGCAAACGCCCGTTAATATGTTCGTGAACCAGCTGCATTCGTGTTAAATGGGTGTCCGCACCACGACGGGCTTTTTTGCCAAAATCCCACAAAGAAATGTGCAGATATTGCAGTGGTTTTTCGCATAATGCGTCAATGAGGGCAAAAGTATCTGTCATCGTTAAGCCATTTTCACCTGGTTCTTCCGGTGAAAAACGGTAACCGATGATAAATTCAGGCTTAGCGTGCTTTTCACGCACTTTTGTTACTACATCAACTACTGCTAGTGGGAAATTTAGGCGTTTTTCGAGACTACCACCCCACTGATCGTTCCGATGATTAAATTCGCCGGAGAAAAACTGCTGAATGAGGTAACCGTTCGCACCGTGAATTTCCACACCATCAAAGCCTGCACGGATTGCCAGATCGGTGGCATTGGCAAAAGCGTTAATCAGCCCAATAATTTCATCTTCCGTGACTGCTCTTGCACCACTTGGTTCGTGGGCAGAAGGAGCGATAAGATCCGCACCATCCAGTAATGCTTTAATTGACTGCAAGCCCCCGTGAAAAATCTGTAAAATCGCCTTTGCACCTTGATTTTTCAGGAGTTGTGCCGTTTGAGTAAGGCTTTCCAAATGGCTTTCATTCAGGGCTTCCGGCTGACCATAAAAGGCTTTCCCGTTACGCATTACACCTGTTGCTGCCGTGATAAAAAGTCCCATATTTTCAGCACGATTGGCTAAAAACAGGCGCTCTTGTTCGCTGATTGTGCCGTCATCGTTAGAGGCAGAATGAGTCATCGGTGCAACCACAAGGCGGTTTTTAATTTCTACGCCATTGTTTAGCGTGTAGGGTTGAAATAGATCGGTCATGGTGAATTCCTCATTTAAAGTTCGTTAATCATCTGTTTAAACAATTTATAGGCGTTAAGCTGTTTATCTTCATCAAAAATATAGTTGGTTAGCATAATCTCATCGGCATTGATACGGCTTTGCAAATCGATAAACTGTGTTTTTACGCTTTTCACATCGCCAACTAATGCCGCATTTAACATCTGCATTGCCGACATTTTTTCAGCTGGTGACCAAAGGCTGTCAATATTTGGCACAGGGGGCTGCATCGCTTTTGGCGTGCCTCGCACCAAGTTTAAAAACATCTGCTGTACCGTGCTATGTAGGAACTGTGCCTCTTCATCGCTTTCGGCAAGGGTGGCATTGATACAAGCAATCACATAAGGCTTGTCCAGCACCGCAGACGGCTGGAATTCACGCCGATAAATCTCCACTGCCATATCCAGCATTCTTGGAGCAAAATGGGCGGCAAAGGCATATGGTAAGCCGAGCCGTGCGGCTAAAAAGGCACTTTCGGTACTTGAACCCAAAATGTAGAGCGGTAGCTTTAAGCCGAGTGCCGGATAAGCCCGCACCCGACCTTACACACTTTCATCGCCAAAATAGCGTTGCAGTTCCAAAATATCCTGTTCAAATTCCTGCGACACATCACGCTGCCCACGGCGTAAAGCAAGGGCTGTGAGTGGATCCGTTCCCGGCGCTCGCCCAAGCCCCAAATCCACTCGCTTGCCATACAAGGTTTGCAAAGTGCCGTACTGCTCAGCAACCTGTAGCGGGCTGTGATTAGGAAGCATCACCCCACCGCTCCCAACCCGAATTTTGTTGGTATTAGCAAGGGTATGCCCGATTAACAGCTGGGTTGCCGAACTCACCAGATGCGGCATATTGTGGTGTTCGGCAATCCAAAAGCGTTCAAAATCAAGGCTCTCGACATATTGAGCAAGCCGCACCATCGCATCAATCGCCTCTTTGGCAGTTTGCCCTTGACGCATTGGGACAAGGTTAAGGGCTGATAATTTGGGTTTATTCATAAAATAACTATCCTAATATCTAAAAAATGGAAATGTTGAACTAAATCAACCGATTTTAGGTGTTCAGGCAGCCAGAACCCCATTTTGCAAAATTTTAAGAGAAAAACACCGCTTGTTATTTACCAAAACAAACAGTGTTTTGTTTTTTAAGCCGTTGCCGACTGGATAATTGCCTGTTTATGCTCTAATAAATGTTCACGCAAAGTTTTGGCATTTCGTCCCAAAACATAAGGAATGTCGTTGCGAATTGCCCCAATCGCCCCCAAACGGTTATCCAAAACCTGTGTGACAAATTCAATATTGGCACGGGCGTACTCTCGTTCAATCGGAAAATCAGGCACATCAATCATCGCACGAAACTCATCAAGGCTTTTCTTTTCAAGGGCAATGTCAAGCCCTGTGATTTCGTTCATCAGATTGACAATTTCTTGACCGTTATAGCTTTCTACGCTTAACCAATAATTTTGCCCTGCATGTTTGTCCTGTCCGTCAATCAAGACTTGGGCGGCCACGGCGGCGATGTCGCTGGAAGCCACCAGCCCAATTCGGCGGTCATCAAAATAAGTGGAATAAGTCATTTTTTTAGGCATATAAAGCCCTGTAATGGCTTCCATAAACATATTGGGGTGCAGGTGTGTCCAAGCAATGCCACTGGCTTCAATGTAGGTTTCAATCAGCTGGTGCCAAGTAAAATGCGTGCTGGTGCAATCCCATTCGGCAAAAATACCGATATGCACAATGTGCTTAACCCCTGCTTTTTTGGCTGCGTCCACCGGCGTTTTGCTTTGGGCAAGCATTGCTACCGTGTAGCCTGTCAAAAGCAGCACTCGCTCCACCCCTGCCCAAGGCAAGGGCGAAAGTTTGTGGTTTGTCCAAGTCCATATAGACCGCATCTTTACCTTCGCTTTTAAGTTTGGCAACTGTATCTGGATTGCGAGACGGAATGCGGACATTGACCGCACTGCTTTGCTCCAATACTTTTACCACTTGACTGCCCACTGTGCCTGTCGCACCCAGTACCAGAACGGTAGGTTTTTGATTGTTCATAATTTTTCTCCAAAATTACCAGTATAAAGTCGCACTCTCTTTCACAGGCACACGCCCCAAATGGTGTTTGTTTTGCATTGCGTCCCAATCAGGATAGTCAAACGAAATGCCGTGCAAAAGTTTGTAATCATCAGAAATGCCAAGTTCTGCACGCACATCATCGGCAAACATCGCAAGGGCAAGCTGGGGAATACCGCCAAAACCACGAGCGGTCAAGGAGAGCAGGAAAGTTTGCGAATGGATTGACGGCTTTTGATGGTGGTTTCAAAGTCGAGCATAGGTATTCCTTTAAGTTGAAATGAGGCTATTTTAATTGTTGACGTTTAAAACAGCATTGCTCATTGCTCCAAAAAACATGCCTAATTCTCTAAATTTGAGGGTGGCAAGCGGTTAAATGATGAGATAAATCTTAGACAGATTGATATGAGTCTTTAGGTAGACTAAGAACCATTTAGCAAAAATTTTAATAAAAAATACCGCTTGTAACGTATGAGCATGATACAAGCGGTTGATTTCTTCCTGCTTTTTGCAGTTATTTAACTTGGCTACCAATAACGCCACCTAATGCCGCACCACCTAAGGTTGCCCCTGTCGATGCACCAATTGCATGACCGGCAACGCCACCGATAGCCGCGCCAATTGCAGTATTACGCTGAGTTTTAGTCATGCCGTTACAGCCAGATACTGCAACCATTAGTGCAGTCACACCAATCACTTTAAAAATAGATTTCATATTTAGCTCCTCATTATCAATAAAATAAGCCAATCGCTGACTTAAGCTATAAGATTAAATTTATCATTAAAGGTTCCGCAATGCTTTTATTTGATTAAAAAAATGAGGTATAAAAACAATCTGAATGATTATTTTTTAAACAATCCTCAATAAAAAAATCTACTTCCTGTCGGTTAAAGAGAAACCCGACTAGGAGTAGATTTTCTATTTCGTAAATTAGAATGCCATTTTATATACTTCTAATAATTCTTCAGGGCTACAGTCTCTTGGGTTACCACCGGTACAAACATCATTGAAAGCATCGACCGATAATGCCGGTAAGTCTTCTTCTTTCACGCCGATTTGGTGAAGTTTTGGCGGAATGCCAACATCTTGTGAAAGTTGTTGGACCGCTTTAATTGCGGCATTGCGATACTCTTCTTGGCTCATGTCATCAACACCTTTCACACCCATTGCACGAGCAATTTCACGGTACTTTTCACCCGTGTAGTTTTTGTTAAATTCCATGACAGATAGCAATCAGATAGTCTGCTCCTGAGGATTTAAATTTTTCTACTCCAGCTTTGATCACACCTACCGCAGGGTTAGGGTTAGCTTTAACTTCATCAAAAATTTCACATAAGGTAAGTCTGCGGCATCAAGTAAAGAAGTTACTTTTTGTGCCACGTTAAATTTGATTAAGTCTTTATCGGTTACCACAAGAGCTTTTTAGAAACTACGGCTGGCTATTTCATGAATGATGTTTTTAATTGCACCTTTACCGTGATAACTGGTTTCATTGAGGATAAGACGATTTGACATAATATTTTCCTTCTTAAAAGTTAAACAATTCAATTAACTTGCAAGCGGTCAAATTATGAAGTTTTTTTGCAAATTTTTATTTAAATCAGACCGCTTGTTTTCCAAAGTAAAATGGCTTATTTCAATACCTTCCAGCAACGGAAACCATAGATGGCAATAGCAATAAAACAGATAAGAGGAAGGATGAATGAGAAATTAACTGCAGGCATACCAGCCACTGAACCTTGGTCGATAATCCAGCCTTGCATTGGCGGCATTAATGCTCCACCTACAATCGCCATAACTAAGCCGGCAGCCCCCAATGTAGATTCTTCACCTTGGCCATCTAATGCAATTCCATAAATAGTAGGGAACATGAGAGACATAAATCCGGAAGTGAGTACTAAACAATAAAGCCCACCCATACCATCAATAAACATCACGCCCAGAATACTGAAGAAGCCACCCACTGCGAAGAGAAATAACATTAATTCAGCTTTTAGGTATTTCATGAGTGCCGTGCTGATAAAACGGCTGGTAATGAATAATGCCATCGCAACAATATTCCAGTTTTGTGCTTCTGCTTTAGTTAAACCGATACGTTCAGCATATTGAATAATGAACGTCCAGCACATAATTTGTACACCCACATAGAATACTTGAGCAATCACTCCTTCGCGATAACGAGCATTTACAATTAAGCGACTAAAGGATTCTTTTACAGAAATACGATTTGCACTCTCTACCTTTGTAACCGGCATTTTATATAAGGCAATAATGATAAATACCGCAACAACCACTAAACCAATCACTACATACGGATTACGAATCATGGCGAGATCGTGAGTTTTAACTACCGCTTTTTCTGCTGCAGATAAGCTATTAAATAGTAGATTGCCGGCAGCATCACGTTTTTCAGATTCCAAGTTAGTTAACACAATTTGTGAGGCAACAAACATACCGGTAATTGAACCTAACGGGTTAAATGATTGTGCTAAGTTTAGACGGCGGGTTGCTGTTGCCGGATCACCCATTGAAAGAATATACGGATTGGCTGTTGTTTCTAAGAACGCCAAACCAAAAGTTAAGATATAAAGTGACCACAGAAAGAAGGAGAATTGCTCATACATTGCCGCAGGAATAAATAGAAATGCACCAATTGCATAGAGAGCTAATCCTAATAAAACACCGGCTTTATAACTATAACGACTAGCAAATAAGGCGGCAGGAATTGCCATTGTGCCGTAGCCACCGTAGAAAGCGAACTGAACAAGAGCGGCTTCAGAAGCCGGGATCTCCATAACGGTTTGGAATACTGCAACCATCGGATTTGTAATGTCATTTGCAAATCCCCAAAGGGCAAATAATGTGGTAATTAGAATAAAAGGGACCACAAATTTTTTCTCAAGAACTTTAGCTGTCATAGGACATTCCTTCTATTATTTTAGGAAAATTTCATTTAATTATCTTTCTTCTATCCAAGAGCCGTAGGATTTAAATTTTTCTAATACAACATCCATTTGCTCTTTGTTTAACGTTGGAATTGGTTTGCCGGTAGCGAGTAATTTCAAATACCATTCGGCAATGACTTCCACTTCATGTGCCACACCTAAGGCTTTATCAAGGGTTTTATCGGCAGTAATTAAACCGTGGTGAGCGAGCAAAATCGCTTTACTGCCTCGAATACCTTCACGCACATAGTCGGCTAATTGGTGTGTGCCGAAAGGCGCATAAGGCACGCATGGAATATGATCTGTCCCTGTGCAGGCAATCATATAGTGAATGGCAGGAATTGGTTCACCGAGAATAGACACTGCCGCACAGTTACGCGCGTGGTTATGCACGACTGCGTTAAGCTCCGGACGTGCTTCATACACCGCTAAATGGAATTGCCATTCACTGGATGGGAGCTTGCCTTCTTCATGCTTACCCTCGGCATCTACAAACACGATAGAATCTTCTGTCATTTCTTCATAAGGTGTACCCGTTGGCGTAATGAGCATGCCATCTCGATAACGTACACTCACATTACCTGCTGTTCCTTGATTCAATCCAATTCGAGTCATTTCAAGACAAGTATCAATAATTTGTCTTGAGAGTATTTTTCTGTTCATCATTGAACTCCTTTTAATTTGCAAAAAATGTTGTATTTTGAACCGCTTGTAATCGGCATTAAGACACCGGCGTGACGCCTTTTTTAATAATGATGTTGCCGTATTTGGCTAATTCACCGGTAATCACTACCGCATAAGCGGTTTTCGCGCGCTCATAAAAAGCAAAACGTTCAACACGTTCTACTTTTGGAACTGAGCCGCTGATTTTCTTGATAGCCGCCAGATAACGCTCTTCCACCGTTGGATCTAACGTATCTCCCGGTACCGCTTGCATCATTGCAAGTGGGGCTTTAACATATTGGTCAAATTCAAACAGTGCGGAAATGCCTTCTAATAAGGTGGCAACGCTAATGCCATCTGCACGAATCACTTTTTGATGAATAGAATGGGCGGGAAAATGAGCATCAGAAAGAACCAATTCATCGCCGTGTCCCATTTCTGCCAACACCTTTAATAACTCCGGTGAAATAGCCGGATGAATACCTTTTAACATGTCAAACTCCTGTTATTTATAAAAATCGCGATTTGCAGATGGCTCAAGCCGTTTTACATTAGGCTTCATTGCTTGCTGTGCTAGATTTTGACTTTCAAAGATCCCTGCTCCGGCAAATGTAAACATGGCTGCGCCCAATACGGTACTTTCAGGAAAATCCACCACATCAATCGGGCGATTTAACACATCAGCACGAATTTGATTCCATAGGGAATTTTTAGAGCCTCCACCCACACAGATCAAACTTTCTGCATTAAAGTTACTCACTTCTTGTAATACATCTAACCCCGCTTTTAAGCGGTAGGCCATATATTCCAAACCTGCACGGTAAATCTCCCCACGGGTTGTGTGCATAGAGATCCCAACAATTGAGCCTGTCTGTTCAGTAGTACCATCAAAATTGCCTATTAATTTCACACCGTTCGAGCCTGCCGGTACTTTGCTTGCTTCATTAATCATTGTGGAATAGTAGTTTGGTGTGTCGGCAATATCAGAGAAGAAACGTTTGCCAACCCATTCCATCACCCCTGATGCGACCCACTGTACGCCGGGGTTGAAGTAGCCTGCTTGGCTGTCAAATTCAATGGTTAAGCCGTTTTGTACAAATTGCCATTGTGGTTTAGCCTGCGGGGTACGCACCATTAAAATTTCCCAAGTACCGGAGCTTAAAACCGGTTGGTTGTAGCCTGCACCCGAGCCAAAGATGGCAAATTGGGTGTCGTGTCCGCAAGAAATAATCGGAATTTGACCGCTTAACCCTAACTCTTGGGCGATCTCAACTTTCAAATTGCCAACCACTTCGCCTGCACTTTTCATTGGAGGGAAATGACTTTCGTTTAAGCCGAGTAAATCCAGCACTTCTCTATCCCAATGGTCGCTTTCAATATTGGTCATCATTGAAGTCCCCGCCATTGTGCGGTCAGTGCTTTTCACGCCGGTTAAGCGGTAGGTTAGAATTGAGGAGATGAATAAAAAACTATCCGCTTGGGCATAAATTTCAGGTTTATTGCGTTTAAGCCATAAGAGCTTAAATAACGTATTAAAGCTGTAGTGGCCGACCCCGTTACGGCGATATAACGCCTCAACATCAATATCATTAGCGATGTTTTCCATAATCGGCAGGGTTCTTGGGCATTTCCAAGAAATAATCGGATAAAGTTGATTGCCGGCTTTATCAAAGAGTGTGCCATCTACCCCAAAGGTAGTTACTGAAATCCCAACAATCTCTTTTCGTTGTTGTTCTGAAAGTTGGGAAAGCGTTTGTTTGGCACAACTCATCAGTTTTGACCAAATTTCTTCAATATCCCAAATATGAAACTCAGGGTTTTCCGCTCCGGGCTGCGTATTATTCGGTAAGTGATGTGCTGCAACAATTTGCCCTGTTTGGTCGATGGCAATTGTGCGAAGGTTTGTTGCACCACAGTCAAAAATAAGGGCAATAGACATAGGTTTTCCCCTTTGTTACTTCCTTGGAAGGACGCACTGTGTGCGTCCTTATCGTTTGAGGGTTTTTCAAGCGGTCTTATTTGCAAATTTTTTTACAAATTTAACCGCTTGTATGGCTTATTTATAAAGCGGTCCGAAGTTTGCACAGGCGCGGTAATCTTGACCTTCTTTGTCTTGACCGAAACCATTCCACGCACTTGGACGGAACACATCTTTATCTTTGACGTTATGCATACAAACCGGAATACGTAACATTGAAGCAAGCGTGATTAAGTCTGCTCCTACATGTCCGTAAGTTGCCACACAGTGATTTGCACCCCAGTTCGCCATTACGCTATAAACGTCAGCGAAAGCCCCTTTACCGGTTAAGCGAGGCACGAACCAAGTGGTTGGCCAGGTTTCATTCGTGCGTTTATTTAAGATATCGTGTACATTTTCCGGTAAGTCAATTGACCAACCTTCTGCAATTTGTAGTACAGGACCGATACCTTTGATAAGGTTGATGCGGTGCATCGTAAACGGCATTCCACCTTTGGTTAAGAATTGAGAAGATAAACCGCCACCACGGAAGTATTCATGAACTGCCGGGCACCAACGAGTATTCTCTAAGCAGCGTTTTCCATCCTCTTCTGTTACTTCCCAAGCCGGTTTGATAGTTGGCTCACCATCTTTGTCGGTATGTTGACCAGTACCATCTAATGCCGCAGAACCGGAGTTGATTAAGTGAATAAAACCCGTTTCAGGACGCCAGCCGGTAACACGCTCAACAGAATCCTCGCTCCAATAAGTACGCACATCGGCAAAAATTTGCGCTTGACCGGTTAACAAGTTACCAAACAACATATTCACGCCGTTTAACGAGTCATTTTCGGTTGCAAGAATGTATGGAGCACGCACACCGTTCCAGTCATAGGTTGAATTTAGCATTGCTTCCATAAAGTCACCATTTGGCAGGTGATCAGTCCATTGGCGTTGACCTTGGAAACCAGCTGCAATCGCATTGTGACCTAATGCTTCTTCACCGTAACCTAATTCTGCTAAACGAGGGTTGCCGACCATTAAATCACGAGTGATGATGGCCATTTTCACCACATCTTCCCAAAGTTTTGCTCGCTCTTCTGGGCTGCGTTGGTTTTCCGGTGCGTTTACATCAATGCCTTCTTTGCAATATTGTTTCACCCAGCTCATTGCCAGCTTGAATTCTTCATCATCATAAATATGGCGATCCAAGCGGCGTTTGATTTCGGTCATATCCACATATTCATTACGCATACCTAAATATTCTTGGAAGAATTGTTGGTTGACAATTGAACCTGCAATCCCCATTGAAACCGAACCGATAGATAAATACGATTTACCACGAAGTGTGGCGACTGCCAAACCTGCACGGGCGAAGCGTAATAATTTTTCACGCACATCAGCAGGAATAGATTGATCATCTGCCTCTTGCACCTCCGTACCATAAATTGAGAATGCCGGTAAGCCTAATTGGCTGTGGCCAGCAAGAGAGGCGGCTAAATAAACTGCACCCGGACGTTCTGTGCCGTTAAAGCCCCAAATCGCTTTCGGCATATGTGGGTCCATATCAATGGTTTCTGAACCATAACACCAGCAAGGTGTGACAGTAATCACCGCACCGACATTTTCACGTTTGAATTTTTCTGCACAGGCTGCAGCCTCAGCAACACCACCGATAGTTGAATCTGCAATCACACATTCCACAAATTCACCATTAGGATGGCGGATTTCCGACTGCAATAGATTGGCTACGGCTTTCGCCATATTCATTGTTTGATCTTCAAGTGATTCACGTACTCCCATACGGCGACCGTCAATAGTTGGGCGGATACCAATTTTTACTGGAGTTGATTTCAGCATAGTCATGATTGAGTCTCCTGATTGGTTTAAAAAATTTAGCTGTTGAGTTTATTATGCATACGCAATATGGGTTATGAAGAAAAATGCAAAATTAGTACAAAATTTGTGAGGATGATCACAAAAAGAGGAGGTTTCCACTCAAAATAGGCGGGAAAAGCATGCCCGATTTTGCGATTACTTTCACAAAATCGGGCATTTAGAAATAAGCTTAACTTAAATAACGATTTGAATTTGGTTCTCTAAACAGTATTTTTGCAGAGTATTAGCCGGCATTCGATTCACAAATAATTTATCAACGCAAGCCAAATTTTCCATTTGAATTAAGTCTTTACGCTCAAATTTACTGTGATCAACCAAAAGAAAAACCTGTTTGCTGTTAGCAATCAGTTTACGTTTGAAAGAAATATTAACCTCATTAGATTCCCAAATGATTCCCTCTGCAATCCCTGCACAAGAAAGAATGGCAATATCTATTTTTAACCGAGAGAAGAGCTGCTCTGAAAGGGGGCCGTAAAAGGCATCATATTTTTCTAAATAAACCCCACCGGTTGCAATGGTTTTAATATGCGGTTTTTGGGAAAGGCTTCGAATAATCCGCATAGAACTACTTACCACCGTACAAGGAATATTAGGAAGACGTTGTGCAACATTCCAAGAGGTCGAACTTGCATCAAGGGCAATCACCGATTCCGGATATAAATGTAAGAGTACATTTTCTGCAATATTCCGTTTTGCTTCACTATTTGTTCGCAAGCGGGTACTAAATGAACGGCCGACATCCCTTTTCTTATAGCTAACCGCACCACCATGGGTACGGTGTAGAAGCCCGTTTTTATCTAATTTATTTAGATCACGGCGAATGGTTTCAATTGATACAGCACAATGTTCCGCCAGCTCTTTTACACTCGCTTCATCAAATTCCGTTAAGTAAGTGATAATTTGGTTATGTCGTTGTTGCATAAACTTTCCTTAGTAAATTTCCGCCTAAATTTAACCGCTTGTACTTATTCTGTCGAGCAAACAAATTTGATTTTTAGACAGGGATCACATTTTCAGTAACGAGCGACTATAACCTTAAAGAAAAGAAGATCTTATTTAGAATTTAATTGTAAGGAAGATTGACAACTGATTTTAACTATGTAAATATTCGCTTGTTTTTATTGTTGAGAATTATTTTCAATAATAAAAAGATAAGAGAATCATTGTTATATTCCCCTTATCCGAAAGGAACAAATAAATGAAAAACTTCAAATTACTCCCTCTCTCTGCTGCTGTAATGACAGCATTATGTGCAGCAAATGCTCTTGCAGAAAATAATAAAGATGTTGCAGTGCTTGATACAGTAACCGTAACAGACAATCAAGGTCTGAAAGTTCAAACTAATGTCGTAACTACACAGAAAAAAGATGAAAGCACGCAAACAGACTTACGTGGCTTATTAAAAGATGAGCCTTCAATCAGCCTAGGTGGTGGTAACGGTACATCACAATATCTCTATATTCGTGGTATGGGTCAAAACTCTATTGATGTAAAAGTCGATAATACCTATTCAGACAGCCAAATTTTATACCACCAAGGTCGCCATATGTTAGATCCCGCATTGGTGAAAGTTGTATCTGTTCAAAAAGGTGCAGGTAGTGCATCAGCAGGTATCGGCCAAACTAACGGTGCGATCATTGCTAAAACCGTAGATGCATTAGATTTATTAAAAAACAGCGATAAAAACTTCGGTGCAAAATTAGGTACAGGTATCAGTACTAACCATGCACATAATTTCAATGCAGCGGTATATGGAAAAGGCGATATTTTTGATGTTTTAGTGTCAGGTAATCTTATAAGAGATCGTGACTATAAAGGTGGTAAAGGCTATGTGAACCAATTCGGTACAAACCGTGTGCCATATAGTGCGTTAGATAAAACCAGCTTCTTAGCGAAATTAGGTGCTACATTAGGTGATCACCGCTTTGTGTTAAGCCACTCTAACGAGCGAAATGAGGGGCAACGTTTAGTGCGTGAAGAGTTTGATACTGCACCTATTGGTACACCAGGTAGCCGTATAACTCTAGATCGTCAAGCTCCTGCAAATCGTAGAATGACAGTACAAAGAACCAACTTAGAATGGACGGGTAAAAACTTAGGCTTTGCTCAAGAAGCGACAGCTAACGTTTATCAATTAGTACAAGGTCGTTGGTCTGAACACGAAAAAGGTAACGGCTACGCAGGTAATGTAGATTATGCAACGAAAACTAAAGTTGTTACTCACGGTGCAAATATAAACTTCGATTCAGCAATTCACGAAAATGTATTATTAAAATACGGTGTTAACTATCGTCACCAAGAGGCTAAGCCGCATACTAAATTTAGCCCTCTAGTGAAAAACCAAGAGAAAACCGATACCGGTTTATATATCGAAGCCATTACTGCTCCTATGGATAAAGTAACATTAACCACTGGTGTGCGTTATGATCACTTTAACTTTAAAGCGATGGATGGCAAAAAACGCAGTGACGGCGCATTCAGCCCAAGCGTAGGAATTATTTATGAGCCAATTCAACACTTAAGCCTCAGTGCAAGCCACAACTATGCAACCCGTAGCCCACGTTTACACGATGCATTAATGGCACATGGTAAACGCGGTATGGTAACAATTGGTGATAATACCAAAGCGGAACAAGCTCGTAATACTGAAATCGGCTTCAACTATAATGATGGCACATTCAGCTTTGATGGTAGCTACTTCTGGCAAAATATTAAAGATGCTTTAGGTACAACGAACGGCCGTGATAACCATGGTAATGCAGCGCAAGCAATTGTGAACGGCGGTAAAATTAAAAACCGTGGTTATGAGTTAAATGCAGGTTACCAGAATAATGGCTTTACCGCTCGTATTGGTGTTGCACATAGCAAACCTCGTTTCTACACACAAACTGTGATGCAACGTAATAATCAAGGTAAGTTAGTTGAAACTGCATTGTTAAGCAGTAACCCGGAATACGCCTCAGCTATTGGTCGTACTTGGACAGCTTCTTTAAGCTATCGCTTCGAGCAACCAAATGTAGAGGTTGGTGTACACCACCGTATTGTTGAAAAAGTAAAACCTGAAGATAACTACTTTGTGACAGGCGGCACATTACAGACTAACACAGGCACTGGTAAAAAAGGTTATAATGTAACTGATATTACCTTAAACTGGAAACCGTTTAATGATGATAGTGTGAATGTAAACTTTGCTGTTGATAACGTAGCAAACAAAAAATACAACGCACACGGTCAGCGTGGACAACTTTCTGCCCGTGGTCGTGAATTCCGTGCAGGTGTGAACTACACTTTCTAATCTAATTTCATTCAGAAAATACTTTTTACAAGCGGTCAAATTTGGCCGCTTTTTTACTATTTTGATAAGCCCTATTTGATTAAATAGAAATAGCAAACGTTTGCTATTTTGTAGCAATCGTTTGCTTAATGATTTATAATCAGCATAGTTTTTCATTTTAAATAGGAAAATCTCAAGAATGACAATGCAAACCTTTCGTGGCTCGCCTGCCCTTTCCAACTTTCGTATTCAGCAACTCCTGCAAAAATTTCAACAACATCAACTTCCTGTGCATTCGGTGTATGCAGAGTTTTTGCATTTTATTGCCCTAAATCGACCGCTTGCAGAGAGCGAGACGGCGAAAATTCAGGAGCTGTTGCACTACGGCCCGACCTTGGAAGAGCACGAACCGAACGGGTTTTGCTTAATCGTTAGCCCGCGTATCGGCACGATTTCGTCGTGGTCATCCAAAGCGACCGACATCGCCCATAACTGCGGTTTGGACGCGGTAGAGCGTATCGAGCGTGGCTTGGCGTACTATTTTGAATTTGATCTTCCGCCGACCGACGCTCAACTTGAAACACTGAAAGGTTTATTGCACGACCGTATGATGGAAACCGTGCTGACCGACGCCGGCCAAGCTGCGCAACTTTTCGCTCAACAAGAACCCAAACCGTTCACCAGCGTGGATATTTTAGGCGGTGGCCGCAAGGCTCTCGAAGAAGCGAACGTCAATTTAGGCTTGGCGTTGGCGGAAGATGAAATTGATTATTTGGTGGAAAATTTCACCGCACTTGGCCGCAATCCGAACGATATTGAGCTCTATATGTTTGCTCAGGCGAACTCGGAGCACTGCCGCCACAAAATTTTCAACGCCGACTGGACGATTGACGGCGTGAAGCAGGAAAAATCCCTGTTCAAGATGATTAAAAACACCTTTGAGAAAACCCCTGACTATGTGCTTTCCGCTTATAAAGATAATGCGGCGGTGATGGAGGGTTCGAAAGTCGGTCGCTTCTTCCCCGACCAAGACGGGCAATATCGCTACCACCAAGAAGACGCTCACATTTTAATGAAAGTGGAAACCCACAACCACCCAACCGCCATTTCGCCATTCCCAGGGGCGGCGACCGGTTCGGGCGGTGAAATCCGTGATGAGGGTGCGACAGGGCGTGGGGCGAAGCCGAAAGCGGGCTTGACTGGTTTCTCGGTCTCTAACCTTGTGATTCCAAACTTTGAACAGCCTTGGGAAAATCCTCTTTCTAAGCCTAGCCGTATTGCCTCGGCACTGGATATTATGATCGAAGGTACACTCGGCGGTGCGGCGTTTAACAACGAATTTGGTCGCCCTGCGTTGCTTGGCTATTTCCGTACTTATGAAGAAAAAGTAAATAGCTTTGCAGGCGAGGAAGTGCGTGGCTACCACAAGCCGATTATGTTGGCGGGCGGTATCGGTAACATTCGTGCGGAGCACGTACAAAAAGGCGAAATTCCTGTGGGGGCGAAGTTGATCGTACTTGGCGGCCCTGCGATGAATATCGGCTTGGGCGGCGGTGCGGCATCGTCAATGGCATCAGGTAAATCCAAAGAGGATTTAGACTTCGCCTCTGTGCAGCGTGAAAACCCGGAAATGGAACGCCGTTGCCAAGAAGTGATCGACCGCTGTTGGCAAATGGGCGATGAGAACCCGATTTTATTTATTCACGACGTGGGTGCAGGCGGTTTATCCAACGCAATGCCTGAATTAGTGCATGACGGCGAGCGTGGCGGTAAATTCGACTTACGCAAAATCCTGTGCGATGAAAAAGGGATGTCGCCACTCGAAATTTGGTGTAACGAATCGCAAGAACGTTATGTGTTAGCAGTTGCGCCTGAAAAACTCCAATTATTTACCGCACTTTGCGAGCGTGAGCGTGCCCCGTTTGCGGTGATTGGCGAGGCGACCGAAGAGAAACATTTAACCTTACACGATGAACATTTCGGCAACGATCCGATTGATTTGCCGATGAACGTATTGCTCGGTAAAACCCCGAAAATGCACCGTGAAGTTTCGCAAAAAACTGTCGAAAATCCACCGCTTGTAACCGAAAATATCGACTTAAAAGAGGCATTCCACCGTGTGTTACGCTTGCCTGTAGTCGCTGAAAAAACCTTCTTAATCACCATTGGCGACCGCTCGGTAACCGGTATGGTGGCGCGTGATCAAATGGTCGGCCCGTGGCAAATTCCGGTTGCGGACTGTGCGGTAACTACGGCAAGTTTAGACAGCTACCACGGCGAAGCAATGTCAATGGGCGAACGTGCCCCTGTTGCCTTGTTAGATTTCGGCGCATCGGCTCGCTTGGCGGTAGCAGAAAGCATTACCAACATTGCGGCAACTAATATCGGCGACATCAAACGCATCAAACTCTCGGCAAACTGGATGTCGGCCGCAGGACACGAGGGCGAAGATGCCGGTCTTTTTGAGGCCGTGAAAGCGGTCGGCGAAGAGCTTTGCCCGGCACTCGGTATTACCATTCCGGTGGGTAAAGATTCAATGTCGATGCGTACCACTTGGGAGGAGAACGGCGAGCAGAAATCCGTTACCGCACCGCTTTCCCTTGTGATTTCGGCATTCGCCCGCGTGGAAGATGTGCGTAAAACCGTTACTCCACAACTGCGTACCGACAAAGGGGCTTCACGCTTGCTTTTAATTGATTTAGGCGAAGGCAACAACCGCTTGGGTGCAACGGCGTTGGCACAGGTTCACAAACAGCTTGGCGACAGGCCTGCGGACGTGGTGAACGTTCAAACTTTAAAAGACTTCTTTAACGCAATGCAGGCGTTGGTAGCAGAAGAGAAATTATTAGCCTACCACGACCGTTCAGACGGTGGTTTGATTACGACCTTAGCGGAAATGGCATTTGCAGGAAATTGTGGCGTAGGTGTGGATATTTCTGCCCTTGGCGACAACGATTTAGCGGTGCTATTCAATGAAGAATTGGGTGCAGTAATCCAAGTTGCAGATAGTGAACTCAATGCAGTGCGTGAGGTGCTGAAAGCCCATAATCTCATTCACTTAACCAAAGAATTAGGGGCGGTGAATGCTGATAACCGTTTTGAAATCAGCCGTGGTTCGCGCAAACTGTTAAGCGAAAAACGCTCTGAACTGCGTGGAATTTGGGCGGAATTAACCCACCAAATGCAACGTTTGCGTGACAACCCGGAATGTGCTGATCAAGAATTTGCAGCAAAAAAAGATATTAATAACAAAGGGTTATCCGCATTCTTAACTTACGATGTGAATGAAGACATCGCCGCACCATTCATCAACAAAGGGGCAAAACCGAGCATCGCAATCCTGCGTGAGCAAGGCGTAAACAGCCATTACGAAATGGCGGCAGCCTTCGACCGTGCCGGTTTCAATGCTATTGACGTACATATGTCTGACCTAATCGCTGGCAGACGCAACCTGAACGACTTCAATGCAATGGTAGCTTGTGGTGGTTTCTCCTACGGCGACGTACTGGGTGCAGGCGGCGGCTGGGCGAAATCAATCCTGTTCAACCCAATGTTGCGTGACCAATTCAGCCAATTCTTCGCCAACCCGAACACACTGGCGTTAGGCGTGTGTAACGGTTGCCAAATGGTGTCCAACTTGGCGGAAATTATCCCCGGTGCCGAAAACTGGCCACGTTTCGTTCGTAATAAATCCGAACGTTTTGAAGCTCGGGTTGCGATGGTGAAAATCAATGAAACGAATTCCGTTTGGTTCAACGGAATGGCAGGCAGCCATATGCCGATTGCAGTCAGCCATGGCGAAGGACGAGTGGAATTTAGAAATAGTGATCAACTTCACAAATTGCAAAATCAGAATTTGATCGCCGCTCAATATGTGGACTACAATTGTGCTGTAACCGAACAATACCCTGCCAACCCAAACGGCTCTACACTAGGTATCACCGCACTTACTAATCTTGACGGACGAGTCGCCATTATGATGCCACATCCTGAGCGAGTGTTCCGAGCGGTGAGTAACTCTTGGTGTCCGGATGATTGGACTGAGGATGGGGGTTGGATGAGGGTGTTTAGGAATGCGAGGATAGTATTAAAGTAATAAAAGCAACAGCTTTTAACCATTACCTTTTTGTGCACATGTATAGGATTAAATTATGACAGTTGTTAGCAATATAAAAAATATTAATGCTCGAAAAAGATTTGGATATATAGAAAAACAAAAGGACCAAGATGGTAAAGATTATTTTTTCTTAGAAAAAGATCTTATAGATATTAATTTTGATGATCTAAATGAAGGAGTGAAAGTTTGTTTTGATTCAGAAGAAAGGAAAGGGACTAGATATGCACATAATATTAGATTACATATAGATACTAAAGAAATAATCGAATCTAATAATGAACTAAGATCTAGCTATTTACTTCCTGGAGGAAAAATGCATAACAGTGAACTTATTATAGGAATTGTTAGTGCTGTAGGTTCCGAATCTAGGACAATTATAGAATCACTTAAAAGCAGACTAGAAATTTTTGAATATCATACTGAGATTATTAAATTATCTTCTATTCTTCCTGAGTTTAATAAACAAGGGGAATATCAGCGAATACGTCACTATATGAAACAAGGGGATAAGCTTAGAGAAGAAAGTAAAAATAATGCTATCTTGGCAGCTAAAGCTATTAAATTAATAACTCACTGTAGAGAACAAAGTAGCAAGGAAAAAAGAGCTTATATTATTGATTCATTAAAACATCCTGATGAAGTAGAGTTATTAAGAAAAGTTTATGGTGATGGTTTTTACCTTTTTGGTATACATGCAGATGAAAAACGACGCATGGATTTTTTAATTCATGAAAAAGGTTGTTCTCAAGAAGCTGCTAATGAATTAATTAAAATTGATGAAAATGAGAATTTTAGTTATGGACAAAAAACTAGAGATACGTACCATTTAGCTGATTTCTTTTTAAATTTAGGAAGTAATGGGGATGCTGTCAAAAATCATTTACAAAGATTTCTAAATCTCATTTTTTCAAATCCTCATTTACATCCTACATTTGATGAATTTGCTATGTTTATGGCATTTAATAGTTCTATCCGTTCTGGTGACTTATCTCGTCAAGTTGGTGCTGTAATTAGTAAGAATAAACAAATCATATCTACTGGAGCCAATGATGTTCCTAAATTTGGTGGAGGGTTATATTGGGCAGAACAAGATAATTCTGGTAATGTAAATGATTTTCCAGATGGTAAAGATTATAAGAGAGGAGTTGATTCTAATAAGCAAACTCAAGCAGAAATCATTCAAGAAATTATAAGGGATGTAGAGAAAATACAATTAAATTCAGAACAAAAAAGTAAACTTGAAACTATTTTGCGAAATAGCAAAATATCAGATTTAACTGAATTTGGCAGAGTTGTTCATGCTGAAATGGAAGCTATTCTTGCATGTGGACGAGAAGGCATTTCTACCATAAATGCTATTTTATACTGCACGACATTTCCTTGTCATAATTGTGCTAAACATATTATAGCCTCTGGCATTAAGCGAGTTGTATATGTAGAACCATATCCTAAGAGTAAAGCCCTTGAATTTCATTCAGAATCAATAGAATTACGCTCTTCATTTGAACAAGGCAAAACTACTGAAGACAAAGTTATTTTTGAACCTTTCATTGGTGTTGGCCCTCGAAGATTTCTTGATTTATTCTCTATGAGTTTAGGTGCAGGTTCTAAATTGAAGCGTAAACAAAAAGATGGGCGTATAATACCGTGGGAAGGAGATAATAAATCAATTAGAACACCGTTATTAATTAACTCATATTTGGAATTAGAGAAAGAGGCTATTACTTTATTAGATAATATTTCTTAGTATCTAACATATATTGAGTATCTTTAACTAATATGATTTAGCCTTGCTAGGACAAGCTATATAAGGTGATAAGTGAACTATTAGCTCGTTTTTACCTTAATGCTCTACCCCATAATTGCAAAATCATCTTTTCTTGTACCTATTAATTCTAGCTAGATATCTAACAATTACCTAAAAGCCTAACTATACCAATTACAATTTGGTTTATTTAGGCCTTTTTAGTACAGCATAAGCTCTTGTGCTGCTACTGTAATTATTTTAATTGTTTATTTTTAATGCTATATAATTACAAGCGATTAATTTTTCTAAATATGTTGCATGTCATTTATTAAATTGATGTATTTATTAGTGAGATTTAATCTTCACTTTTATGTACCAGATCAAATTATTTACACTGATTTATCGGTATGATCTCTTTAGTTTTTTAAATTAAGGAGCCTTATATGAAATTCAAAAAATTAGTGTTAGCAACAATGCTAAGTGGCTTATTTGTTACAGCAAATGCGGCAGAATTGCCAAACATTACTATTTTAGCAACAGGGGGAACGATTGCCGGTAGCCAGCAGAATGCAAATAGCAGTGCCTATCAAGCGGGGCAATTGAATATTGAAACTTTAATTGAAGCTGTGCCGGAAATGAAAGCATTAGCGAATATTAAAGGCGAGCAGATTGTTAAAATCGGTTCGCAGGATATGTCGGATAGCGTGTGGTTAAAACTGGTTAAAGCGATTAATCAACAATGTGCAGCAACAGATGGTTTTGTCATTACCCACGGTACAGATACAATGGAAGAAACCGCTTATTTTCTTGATATGACGGTGAAATGTGAGAAACCTGTTGTATTAGTTGGTGCGATGCGTCCGGCAACAGAAAAGAGTGCCGATGGTCCATTGAATTTATATAACTCAATTGTAGTGGCAAAAGATCCCAAATCTGCCGGGCGTGGTGTGTTAGTGGCGATGAACGATGTGGTATTGGGAGCGAGAGATGTGACTAAAACCAGCACTACTGCGGTGCAAACATTTAGTTCGCCAAATTTTGGTTCTTTAGGTTACGTCCACAATAGTAAAGTGGACTATGAACGCTCTCCGGAAAGCAAACATACTGTTAATACCCCATTTAATGTGGATGGATTAAATGAATTACCAAAAGTTGGGATTATTTATGCTTATGCCAATATGCCGACCGAGCCGCTTAAAGCCTTGTTAGATGCGGGTTATCAAGGCATTGTGGTAGCAGGTGTTGGTAATGGCAATATGAATGCGGAAAATCTTGCATTATTAGAGGAAGCGGCGAAAAAAGGCGTTGCGGTGGTACGCTCTTCTCGTGTGCCAACAGGCTATACTACTCGTGATGCAGAGGTTGATGACAGTAAATATGGCTTTGCTGCTTCCGGCACGTTAAATCCGCAAAAAGCCCGTGTGTTATTGCAATTAGCTTTAACTCAAACGAAAGATATCAAAACGATTCAGCAATATTTTGAGGATTTTTAATAAACGTTAAAGCATATAAAAAATGGCATAAGTGAGTAAACTTATGCCATTATTTTCTGTAGCTTGACTGCTGCAAGCGGTGTAATTTTGCTATTTTTTTGCAAATTTAGCCTGTATTTTATGCGCAACGATAAACAACACTAAAACTCCAATGATAATTGGATCGAATGTTACACTTTTTACCGACCAATAATAATGTATCATCGCCAATACTAATGCAGGATAAGCCCACTGGTGAATCGTCCCCCAGCGTTTTCCTAATTTTCGTTTTAATATCGGCAGCGAAGTCACTGCCATTATGCTTAGAATAAAAAAAGCAGCGGCTCCTAAAATTAAATATGGACGACTGGCAAGCTCGCTAAAAAATAACGTAACATCAAGACTTAATTCTAGCAATAGATAGCTTGAGATGTGTAGCGCTGCCCACACAAACGCCCATAATCCCAATGGGCGGCGTAAAATTTGATACTGATTTTTCTTTAAGTATTGTAGAGCAATACCAAGTAGAAACATGACACAAAAAATCACGATTGCACCATAACCGAGAAAATGTTCCAGCTCTTTAATCGGATCGGCACCTAATACCGTTTCATTACCCGTATATAATAGCTGTGCCACCCAAACTAGCGGTAATAAACAGCCAAGATGAATAAGTATGCGTAGTCCGGTTAGCATTAGTAGTTCACCTTTAAATCTAAGCCACGGTATAAATTAGCCACTTCATTTTCGTAGCCATTGAACATCAGTGTTGGTTGGCGTTTGACTGATAATAACCCACCGGCACCAATTACTCGTTCAGATGCTTGCGACCAGCGTGGATGATCAACATTTGGGTTTACATTAGCATAAAAACCGTATTCGTTTGGGGCAAGACTTTCCCAAGTAGTAAGTGGGCGTTTTTCAGCAAAGGTGATTTTGACGATCGACTTAATACTCTTAAAGCCGTATTTCCAAGGCACGACCAAGCGAATCGGAGCGCCATTTTGCGGTGGTAAAGTTTTACCGTATAAACCGACGGAAAGCAGTGTTAGTGAATTTAATGCTTCATCTAAGCGTAAAGCTTCTACGTAAGGATAGGTAATTCCTCCGCCTAGCAAACGATTTTTTTGCCCCGGCATTTGTGCAGGGTCATATAAAGTGTGAAAGACCACATATTTGGCTTTACCGGTTGGTTTTGCCATCTCAATTAAGCGTGCTAACTCAAAGCCGATCCACGGCACAACCATTGACCATGCTTCTACGCAGCGGAAGCGGTAAATACGTTCTTCCAGTGGAAACGTATTAAGCAATTGTTGATGATTTAAACTAAACGGATTTTCAACTTCACCGCCAATTTCTAATATCCAAGGATCAGTTTTAAAGTTTGCTGCATTTTTTGCCGGTGCACTTTTATCAACACCAAATTCATAGAAATTGTTATAGCCGATTATTTTGTTTTCCGGAGTGAGTTCAAGCCCTTTATTTGGATCCGGTTTAAACTGTAGTGATTGCAAGTGACTTTGTGTTTCTGCCACACTCATTTTAGGCAATGCAGAAGCAGCAATACCTAAACCTAACGCAGTAATAATTTTACGGCGTTGGTAGAAAATAGCTTCAGGTGTCACACCTTGAATTGTTAATTTTTTCATCGAACTATCCTTTTTTTATGAATTGTTGTTATTATTTTGGACTCAACTGATCTAGAATTCTTACAAATGAGTGTAATTTTTCATTGGGAAAGTTATCTTAATTCCCTAAAGGAGATATATGAAGAGCCTATCTTCTACACAGATAGAAGAGATTAGAAAGCAAATGATTAAATTTGCCACCCTACAACTAGCCGATAAAGATTTAGCCGAAGATGCTGTACAGGATGCCTTAACCAACGCCTATAAACATTCAGCCTCTTTTCGGCGAGAAGCTGCACTTAAAACTTGGATTTTTGCCATTTTAAAGAACAAAATTTTGGATTTACTCAAAACACGAAAACGGCATATTCCGGTCAGCTCTCTATGTGAGGAAGAAGAATCACCAAATGCCTTTTTCGATCACCACGATCATTGGTTGGAACATCAAGAAGTGACTGAATGGAGTGGGATAGCGCAATCGACTTACCAAAAAGAATTTTGGGCAATTTTTGATATTTGTTTAAATAAATTACCCGCTCAGCAAGCACGAGTATTTATGATGCGTGAACATTTGGAGATGAGTAGTGCGGAAATTTGCCATGAATGCGAAATTTCTCTCTCTAACTTAAATGTATTACTTTATCGTGCCCGTTTACGTTTACAAGAGTGTTTATCTCGCAATTGGTTTAGAGAGGAATCAAAATGAAATGCAGGCAAGCAACAGAACTTATTTCACAGTCATGTGATGAGAAACTTCGTTTGCAACAACACATGCGTTTGCAGTTGCATCTTTTGGTATGCCCTAAATGTCGTAATTTTAATAAAAATACCAAAAAATTAGGCAAGATATTAAGAGCCTACTGTGACGATAGAGATGTTCCGTTCTGATTTGTTGTTGGTTAAATAACTTTCAGAATCCTAAAGGTAGAACCACTTAAAACTTTTCGAACATCACTTAATATTTATAGTCAAACCTAGGAAAATCCATCATATACCGTCTTTTTTATTCATTTTATTAAGGAGAAAAATATGCGTTATTGGTTAATGAGTTTAAGCATACTATTAAGTGGTTGTGTTGTACCGGTTGCTCCAACAGAGCAAGCCGGCGTCCCTATGCCAATTATAATTGATGTTCCGGATCAAATTGATTCCAGAGCGGTTCACATTTGTACTCTAAAGCCATTTACTCAGGAATATCGTAGTGAACATAGTAACCGAGGTAGGGCTAAATTAAATGTACAAAAGCAATGCCTTGCAAACCATAGTGACATATTTTGCGAAGAAAAAGATATTGTTTGCAAAACCTATTATTAGTTAAACAAGCGATCGTATTTTATCTATTTTTTGCAAAATTTTCCCAAAATCTGACCGCTTGTTTATTTAAGCAAACAATATAAAAATTTTATGAGGATTTTCTATGCAACCTATCAATATTGCTATCTCCGGAGCAGGTTATTCCAGTCGTGTTTTTCATATTCCGTTTTTCAAACAAGATCCACGTTTTTATGTACGTAAGGTGTATGAACGAAGCACTAATAATGCGGCACAATGGCTGCCTAATGTAGAAACTGTACGAGAATTTTCCGCCCTTTTAACCCCAGAAATTGATTTAGTCGTGATTACTACGCCGAATCAAACCCATTATACAATGGTGAAAGAGGCTCTTTTAGCAAATAAGCATGTTTTAGTAGAAAAGCCACTGGTAGCCAGTTCAACAGAAGCTATCGAATTAGCCGAATTAGCAAAAAAACAAGGTAAAGTCCTTTATGTTTACCAAAATCGCCGTTGGGATAGCCATATTGCCACCGCAAAATCCATTATGCAGCAGGGGTTGTTAGGTGAGCCGGTGGATAGTGAAATCCGCTTTGATCGCTATGCTAAAGAGAAAAATACGAAAGCTTGGAAAGAAGCAGGTGATAAAGGGACAGGTTTAGTCTATGACTTAGGCGTGCACTTGATTGACCAAACACTTTATTTATTCGGAAAACCACAAGCGGTATATGCAGATATTCGCTATCAGCACGAAGGTGCATTAGTGGATGATAATTTCGATATTCAGCTCTATTATGCTAATGGTTTTAAAATGGTACTAAAAGCCAGTAAATATGCCCGTGAGCCAAGCCCAACCTTTGTTTTACATGGAAAGCTCGGTTCTTATCTGAAACACAATGCGGATAACCAAGAAGATTTATTAAAAAATGGCACTATTCCAAAAGGGAATTGGAATATAGAAGCAGAAACACAATGGGGTATTTTGCATACAGAAGTGAATGGTGATGTTGTTCGTCAGCCTTATCCCAATGTGAAAGCAAGTTACCAAAATTTACTTGATAACTTATATGATTGTATCAACCATAATGCAGAACCGACAGTGAAATTAGATGAGGTAATATGGGTGCTGAAAATCATTGAATCAGCATTTGAAAGTGCTAAATCGGGGCAGAAAGTTTATTTATCATAACTTTTCTTTTATCTCCTATAAGAAATCTAATTTCCTAAATATTTGCAAATTCAAAACGATAAAACGATAATAACCACAATTTAACTGAAAAAGGATAAAAATATGATTATTGTAACCGGTGGCGCCGGTATGATCGGCAGCAATATTATTAAAGCATTAAATAAAATCGGTCGTAAAGACATTTTAGTAGTAGATAATCTAAAAAATGGTGAAAAATTTATCAATTTGGTCGATTTAGATATTGCAGACTATTGCGATAAAGAAGATTTCATTGCAGCTATTATTGCAGGAGATAACTTTAGTTATATTGATGCTATTTTCCACCAAGGTGCTTGTTCGGCAACTACCGAATGGGATGGGAAATACCTAATGCAAAATAACTACGAATATTCAAAAGATTTATTACATTTCTGTTTAGATCGCCAAATTCCGTTTTTCTACGCATCAAGTGCTGCAACCTATGGCGGACGTTCCGATAACTTTATCGAAAAACGTGAATTTGAAAGACCATTAAATGCTTACGGCTACTCAAAATTCTTATTTGATGAATATGTGCGCCGTGTTTTGCCCGAAGCTTATTCTCCGGTATGTGGTTTTAAATATTTCAATGTATACGGCCCGCGAGAGCAACATAAAGGCTCAATGGCAAGCGTTGCGTTCCACTTAAATAACCAAATGTTAAAAGGAGAAAATCCGAAATTATTCGCTGGTTCTAAACAATTCCTACGTGATTTCGTCTATGTTGAAGATGTGGCAAAAGTGAACTTATGGGCTTGGGAAAATAATGTATCAGGTATTTTCAACCTTGGAACAGGTAAAGCAGAATCTTTTGAAGAAGTCGCCAACGCAGTTATTAAATATCATGGCAGAGGAAAAATTGAAACAATCCCATTCCCTGAACATTTAAAATCTCGCTATCAAACATTTACCCAAGCGGATCTAACCAATCTCCGTGCTGCAGGTTATAAAGATACATTCAAAACCGTTGCACAAGGGACAGCAGAATATATGGAATGGTTAAATCAATCCGTAAACAGAAATTCCTAAATAAATTTCCAACAATTTGCATCACAGAGGGATATATGGCTGATATTAACAAAATTCTAGAAGCTCTCGGTAACAAAGAAAATATTAAACAGGTAGAAGCATGTTTAACTCGTTTAAGAGTTGTATTACATAATAACCGATTATTAAATAAATCAATGTTGAAAAAACTTGGAGCTGTAGATGTGGTTAAAGTCGCTGATACGCAACAAATTATTTTTGGTACAAAATCAGCACAATACCGTGATGAAATTAAAGCTCTATTATAAATAGACTATCTCTGTCATCAATAATAGACCTCTAAGAGGTCTATTATTTAAGCTTTTTTCAACGCTAGCGACACCGCAATAGTCTGTGCCAATGTCATCGTCGCACATTGGGAGCGGAAACCACTAACTTGTGCCTCTTTAATAATAAAAGATACATCACTAAACGATAGCAAGGGGCTGAGCTGGCTGTCAGTAATCGCAATATGCTTCACTCCGGTTCTTGCTGTTGCACTTACAACATTTAATGTTTCATTAGCATAAGGAGAAAAGCTGATTGCAATAACAGCATCACCTTCTCGAATACGCCCTAGCTGTTCATCAAACATCCCTCCGGAACCATCAATCATAAAAACATCATAATCTAAGTGATGTAAAGCATAATTGAGATAATTAGCAATGCTAAATGAACGCTTTAACCCAACAATAAAAATCCGCTTAGCACTATTTAAAATTTCTACTGTTTGTTCTAATTGTTCTGAACTCACCTGACTGGTAAGTTGCTGTAAGGCTTGCATATTACCTTGTACAAAAACATCTAAAATATGATTTAATGTGCCATTTGAAGAATTTTCATCCGGCTCAATTTGCCGGAATAACTGTACTCGCTCAGCATAACGAGATGTATTTTCCATCATATCCTGACGAAAAAGCTGCTTTATCTCATTAAAACCGCTAAATCCAAATGCATTAGCAAAACGGATTAAGGTAGAAGGTGGCACATTTGCCCTATCAGCAATAGTTGAAACAGTATCAAAAACAACACTATTGCCGTTATCTAACACATATTGAGCAACTTGTTTTAATCTCTTACTGAGTCCATCATATTGCTTACGGATTTCTTCTTGAAAATGAGCAAGTTGAGTAGGTTCATGCATTTCAATATTCCTATAGTCGATATTTTTATTTCATTATACTCTTTTCTAATTGCAAACAGATAACTTTTTCAATTATCTCTTTTGCCTAATATGTCCTGTTTTCAGAAAATTCGGGCATCAAGCGGTCAATTTGTTCTGATTTTTTGCAAAACAAAACCCCTTGTGTATGCAAGGGGTTTTCAAATCTGTGAGAAATGTGAGTGCTTAACGCTTTTGCCACAAATCAATCAGGATGCGGTATTTTTCCGATACAGCGTTAATCAGTCCCTGATCGTCTAATTTTCCGGCCAACCATTTTTCAGAGGCTTCACCGAAAATAGTGCGGCCAACCGCAAAGCCTTTGACTTTTTTACAGCCTTTCGCCTGTTCAAAGGTAGCTTTAAACACATCAAGCGGTGCGTCTAAACCTAAGATCAGAATACCACGGCAGTCTGGGTCATTGGCGTCAATGGTGGCGGAAATCGCTTTCCATTGAGCCGTTGAAACACCTGGAAGTTTCCACCATTCTGGTTTGATGCCGAGTTGGTAGAAATGTGTAATTGCTTCGTTGTAGTAGTGTTCGTCCTGAGGCATATCCGCCGGCAGGATGATTTCTAACAACAGCTCGTGTCCGGTGCGGCAGCACGCTTGGTACACTTCTTTTAATTTGCGATCTTGGCGAGCTTTTAAACCGCTTTCATCGGTTGGGTGGTAGAACGCCAAGCATTTGATCACGTGATAACGCGGGAAAGCGGAAAGCTGTGTGCCTAAATCGCCGTATTCCAATTCAAGTGGACGAGATGATGGCTCTTCGATCGGGCGGGCAATCCAGTAGTTTTTGCCGGTAATTTCATTCAGTGCATCTTGTCCGAATGTAGTATCCGCCAAAATTCCTGCTTGATTTTGTGGAAGGCCTGCCGCTGCGGCGGTCTGCTCCATCGCTTTTAACAGCAGCTGTTTGAGTTTCGGTAAACGCGCTACATCGGCACCCACTTTATTGGCCATATCCACCAACTGTTTACGGTGGTCAAACGCAAAAATACAGAGATTTTCCCACGATTTTTTACGGGTTGTTACACGGTGTAAGTGGTTTAAACTCTCGTCTAAATCCGGGCGTGGCACGCTGGCCGCACGGGTTAAGTAGTCGTCTAATTCACGTTTGGTTGGCATTGCCGGCGAGCAGCCGTGGCGGGAAACCACCAACGCACCACATGCATTCGCATAACGGCACGCTTGCTCCCAGCCTTCATTATTTAAGTAGCCACGCAGTAAGCCTGACATAAACGCATCGCCTGCGCCCAGCACGTTCAACACTTCGACACGCACACCATACACATTCAAACCACCGTCTAAATCATTCGGCAGTTCGCCTTCAAATACCGAGCAACCGAGTGCACCACGTTTGCAGACTAATACGGCATTGGAGACTTTACGCACGTTTTTTAAAGCAGTGAACGTGTCGGTTGAACCGCCAGCGATGTGGAACTCTTCTTCTGTGCCGACAATCAGATCAAAGTGGTGTAGCACTTCTTGCAGAGATTTTGTCACTTCTGCGCTATCGATATAACGGGTTTCGCCATCGCCGAGCGAGGTCAGCCCCCATAGCACCGGGCGATAGTCAATGTCCAATGCACGTTTCACCTCATTTCTGCCCGCATATTCTAACGCTGTCAGCACCGCTTCACGGGTTTTCGGATTGGATAAATGCGTGCCGGTGATGGCCAATGCACGGCTGGAAGCGATATAGGCTTCGCTGAAATCGTCTTTGGTGATTGCCATATCCGCACAGTTATCACGGTAGAAAATCAGCGGAAAGGTCTCTTTATCTTTAATGCCCAAAATCACCAGTGCGGTTAAACGCTCTTTATCGGTAATCAAGTGGCTGGTGTCCACACCGACACTTTGCAGTTCTTCGCGCAGGAAACGTCCCATATGTTCATCGCCCACACGCGCCAACATCGACGAACGTAGGCCTTGCACCGCGGTGCCGTATGCCACATTACCTGATGAACCGCCAAGATATTTTGAGAAAGTCGTCATCTCTTCTAAACGAGATCCGATTTGCTGGCCGTAGAGATCGACCGCAACACGCCCTAAACAGATAAGATCAAGAGGACGATCTTGATGATTTACTGTAGCCATAATCGCTCCTTGTAGTGAATTTATTGAAAATCGCCATTTATTATACAAAATGAAACATTTATTTCAATTTTAATTATATTGAAATTATCAATTATGTGACTTAGTTCGCAAATTTACATAAAACTCCGCCATTTTTTAGAAATACGATAGCTAACCCGATTTTTTTCGACTATGATTACACTATAAATGAAACAAATTTTTCATTTGTAGGTTTTTAGTGAAAAAACACCGCTTGTAAATCACCACTATTCATCACGCAGAGGTTTTTATGCAAACTACTCGATTAACTGTCGCACAAGCTCTCATTCAATTTTTGGATAATCAATATATTGAAGTTGATGGTAAAGAGATCAAATTTGTTCACGGCGTTGTGGCCATTTTTGGCCACGGCAATGTGCTGGGTATCGGGCAAGCGTTAGCGCAAAATTCTGGCGGGCTAACCTTATACCAAGGTAGAAACGAGCAAGGGATGGCACATTTGGCGATGGGTTTTGCCAAACAGAACCTGCGCCAAAAAATCATCGCGTGTACCTCCTCTGTTGGCCCGGGAGCAGCGAATATGGTGACTGCGGCCGCCACGGCAACTGCTAACCGCATTCCTCTTCTATTGTTACCCGGCGATGTATTTGCCACCCGCCAGCCAGACCCTGTGCTACAACAAATCGAGCAATCTTACGATTTAAGCATCAGTACCAACGATGCCTTCCGTGCCGTCAGCAAATACTGGGATCGTGTGCAACGTCCGGAGCAGTTAATGAGTGCCTGTATCAATGCGTTTCGTGTTTTAACCGATCCGGCAGAAACCGGTGCAGTGACGATTGCACTTCCGCAAGATGTGCAAGCAGAAAGCTTCGACTTCCCGAACAGCTTCCTGCAAAAACGCGTTCACCGTTTAGAGCGTAATCTGCCGACCAAAGCGATGCTGAACGATGCGGTGAAACTAATTACCGCCAAGAAAAAGCCGCTGATCGTCTGCGGTGGCGGTGTGCGTTACTCACAAGCGGGTCAAATCCTGCAAAAATTTGCAAAACAGTTCGGCATTCCGTTTGCGGAAACCCAAGCGGGTAAAAGTGCGGTGGTTTCCGATTATGAATTGAATGTCGGCGGTGTCGGTGAAACCGGTTGCTTGGCGGCAAACCGCTTAGCGAAAGAGGCAGATTTGGTGATCGGTATCGGCACACGCTACACCGATTTCACCACGTCTTCGAAATGGATATTCCAACATCCGGACGTGCAGTTCTTAAACATCAATGTGGCACGTTTCGATGCCTATAAATTAGACGGCGTACAAATTGTTGCCGATGCCAAGGCGACACTCGAAGCATTGCTTACCAAGCTGCCAAGCAGCTATCAAGCACAATGGGGTAATGAAATTACCACCGCCAAAGCAGACTTTGCTGAAGAAATCAAACGCCTACGTGCGGTGCAATACAGCCAGAATTTCACCCCTGAAATCAACGATAACTTGGATCATAAAGCGGTTCACAAAGAATTTATCCAACTCACCGGCTCACAATTAACACAATCACAAGTGCTTGGCATCGTGAACGAAACGATTGAAAACGATGGTATTATCGTCGCTGCCGCCGGTAGCTTGCCGGGCGATTTACAACGCACTTGGTTGAGCAAAGGCGAAGAGACCTACCACCTCGAGTATGGCTACTCTTGTATGGGTTACGAAGTAAGCGCAGCGGTTGGTGTGAAAATTGCCCGTCCTGAGCAAGAAGTTTACGCCTTACTCGGCGACGGCTCTTACTTAATGGCGCACACCGAGTTAGTGACTTCTATCCAAGAAGGTAAAAAAATCAACGTAGTGCTGTTCGACAATATGGCAAACGGCTGTATCAACAACCTGCAAATCGGCAACGGTATGGACAGCTTCGGCACGGAATTCCGTTTCCGCAACGCACAAAGCAACCAGCTCAACGGCGGTTTAGTGCCGATTGATTTCGCGAAAAACGCCGAAGCCTACGGCTGTAAAACTTACCGAGTGACTAACGAAGCCGAACTGCGCGCAGCCCTTCAAGATGCGAAACAGCAAACTGTTTCAACGCTGATTGATATTAAAGTGTTGCCGAAAACCATGGCACACGGCTACGGCTGTTGGTGGCACGTTGGCGTAGCGGAAGTGTCGGAAAGCGAGCGCATTCAACAAGCCCGCCAACGCTCCGAAGAGCAGTTAGCGAAGGCTCGGAAGTATTAGTTAAAAAACAAATCCCCCTCTTTAGCAAAGAGGGGGAACATCAAGCGGTCAAATTTGCAAATTTTTTTACAAAATCTACCGCTTGTTCTCTTAATTATCTCTCTACAAACCAAGAGGTTTCTCTATGAAAGCAGAAAACATTCAATTAGGTATCGCCCCTATCGGCTGGACAAACGATGACTTGCCTGAACTGGGTGCAGAAAATACGTTCGAACAATGCGTCAGTGAAATGGCCTTAGCGGGCTACACCGGCTGCGAAGTGGGTAACAAATACCCACGTGATGTCGAAGTGCTAAAACACAAATTAGAGGTACGTGGCATTCAAATCTGTAATGCGTGGTTCAGTACCTTCTTTGTGGACGGTAAACGCGAAGAAACCATCGCCGAGTTCATCAAACACCGCGATTTCTTACACGCCATGGGCGCAAAAGTGATCGGCTGTTCCGAGCAGAGTCGCAGTATTCAAGGCACGACTAAATCTGTCTTCAAAGAAAAACCGGTGTTTGACGATGCCGACTGGAAACGTATGGCAGAAGGTTATAACGAGCTGGCAAAACTGGCAGCGGAGAAAGGGATGAAAGTCTGCTTGCATCACCATATGGGTACAGGTATCCAAACGCCTGAGGAAGTGGATCGCTATATGGCAGAAGTGAATGACGATGTTTATCTGTTATTCGATTCAGGCCACCTTTACTACTCCGAAGGCTGCCAAAAAGCGATGCTCGGCGTGTTAGAAAAATATATCGACCGCATCATCCACGTTCACTTGAAAGATGTGCGTGACGAAGTCGTTGCCGAAGTGAAAGCGAAAGATTTGAGCTTCTTAGAAGGCGTGAAAAAAGGCACATTTACCGTCCCAGGCGATGGCGTGATCGATTTCAAACCGATTTTCGAGATTCTCGAAAAACACGATTACAAAGGCTGGATGGTGGTGGAAGCCGAGCAAGACCCAGCACTCGCCAACCCATTTGAATACGCCTTAAAAGGCAGAAAATATATCCGTGAAACCGCAGGAGTTTAAGATGTTAAAAGTAGGCATTATCGGCGCAGGCCGTATTGGTCGTGTACACTCAGAAAGTATCAGCAAATATGTGAAAGGCGCGGAAATCAAAGCGATTTCAGACGTTCGCATTACTGACGAACTGACCACTTGGGCGAAATCCATGGGCATTCCGCACGTTTATGACGACTACAAACAAATCCTGCAAGACCCTGAAATCGATGCAGTGTTAGTTTGCTCGTCCACCAACACCCATGCGCCTATCTCAATCGAAGCAGCACAAGCGGGCAAACACGTCTTCTGTGAAAAACCGGTGGATGCAGACCCAGCAAGAATTCACGAGGTGCTAGCTGCGGTAGAAAAAGCGGGCGTGAAATTCCAAGTAGGTTTCAACCGCCGTTTCGACCACAACTTCAAAGCGATTAAAGATCGTGTTGCCGCCGGCGACATTGGTGAACCGCACGTTATTCGTGTGACTTCTCGCGACCCAGACGCACCACCAATTGAATACGTAAAAGTTTCTGGCGGTATGTTCTTCGATATGACCATTCACGACTTCGATATGATCCGCTATCTCTCCGGCAGCGAAGTGGAAGAAGTGTTTGCCGTGGGAACCGTGCTGGTCAATCCTGAAATAGGCAAAGCAGGCGACATCGACACTGCTGTCATCACCCTAAAACTGAAAAACGGTGCAATCGGCGTCATCGATAACAGCCGTAAAGCGGCTTACGGCTACGACCAACGTGCCGAAGTCTTCGGTTCAAAAGGTGCAATCCACATCACCAACGACACCGGCTCAACTGCCGTGTTCTCTGGTGAAAATGGAGTGATTGCAGAAAAACCGAAATACTTCTTCTTAGAGCGTTATATGCAATCCTTCGCAAACGAAATCAGCTGCTTCGTGGATTCTGTGGTAAATGACAAGCCAACGCTCGTAAACGGCAACGACGGCTTACAACCGGTGTTAATCGCCTTAGCTGCGAAAAAATCACTGGAAGAAAACCGCCCGGTTAAATTGAGCGAAGTGGTTTAATCTATACACTACTTGAATATTTCTACCTTATCCCCGTTGCTTAAAATGGGGATTTTTGTTTTAAAAATACCAATGTCGTCTCCGGCACAAGATGGATAAGCTCATCCCATGCCTGTGTTTGCCATAACTGACGAACACGAGAGGCAGAAATAGGCTGCGTCTCAATATATTTGCGTTCAAATTCAACCACCTCAATTTTGGGTGTAGCCATATCGGCCTGTTGTAGCCAATAGTGCATCTTTTTATTATATTCCGCTGTTACTGCACAGAGAGGCTCCGTACCAACAAAGCGATGAGTAATATTTAACGCCGGAGCAATATATTGTCGGAAGAGACGTAAATCAATTTCTAAATAGGCTGCATCGACAATACAACTTTCTTTAATAAAATAATCAGGGAAGGTGGCACGTGAAATAATGTAAGGTGAACTATTATGCAATGTAATATGATCGAGATCTTGAATGCCAAGTTTAACTAAATTAAACCGTTCTTGATAAGAAAAAACTGAAGCATTTTCTTCCACCACAAAAAGATGGAGATGATTACATTGTTCTAGTGCTTGTTCGATTAAATAACGATGTCCAAGTGTGAAAGGGTTAGCATTCAGCACAATCGAACCAATCTTTTCTCCTTGTACGCCTTTTTGCTGCCATTGTTGGCACTGCTTATGTAATCGGGTGGCACTATTTTCCAGTAAAACTACATAAGGATAAGCAGAAGAAATGGGATAGAAACCGCAATGTTGAAATAGAGCTTCGTATTCGGGTTTAGTAAAAATAAACAATTCTGTGTATTGCTGCTCATAAGCAAGGTTTACTATTTCGGTAATTAATTTCAGTGCAATACCTTCACCACGACAAGTTTTGCTAATCGCAACACATTTAATGATATTTTTTGCTAAACCTGCACAAGCAATCAATTTTCTATCATCATAAGCAAGAATAAACCATTCAATTTGCTCATCAAACTTGAGCTCATTTTCTGTTAAGAAAGCTAAAAGTGCTGTAATTTTTTTACTGTTTTTCGCAACAAGCGAGAGATGAAAACGTTCAAAAACCATTGTGTCTCCTATGATAAATCTAAACAAAAAGCTCTCTTTCGAGAGCTTTAACATATTATTTGTACACCGCACTCTTGAAAATCACTTTATCTGCATGCACGGTATAACTTGGGATTTTGTCGAAGTTTAAGTAATTATAAATCTCTACTTTATAATTATCCAAATCTGCTACATAGCTTTGATATTCTTTAGGTGTTGGTAATTTTCCTAAGATAGCAGCTACAGCTGCTAATTCTGCGGAAGCCAGATATACACGCGCACCTTGACCTAAACGGTTTGGGAAGTTACGAGTCGAGGTAGAAACAGCAGTGCATCCTGAACGTACACGGGCTTGGTTGCCCATACAAAGTGAACAGCCCGGCATTTCAGTACGAGCGCCTGATCGACCATAAATGTTATAATAACCTTCTTCAGCAAGTTTTTGGGCATCCATTTTAGTTGGTGGCGCAAGCCATAAGCGAGTATTTAGCTCCCTCTCCACTTTGTTTAGAAGCTTACCTGCAGCACGGAAGTGTCCGATATTTGTCATACAAGATCCGATAAAGACTTCATCAACTTTATCGCCTTGTACTTCAGAAAGCAGACGAACATCATCCGGATCATTTGGCACGCAAAGAATAGGTTCTTTGATATCATTCATATCGATTTCTAATATCGCGGAATATTCAGCATCTGCATCGGCTTCTAACATTTCAGGATTTGCCAACCAGGCTTCCATGGCTTTTACTCGATTTTCGAGGGTTTGTGCATCACTATAACCATCGTCTATCATCGTTTTTAGTAACACCACATTTGAGCGTAGATATTCTTCAATTGAGGCTTGATTAAGTTTGATTGTACAAGCTGCCGCTGAGCGCTCTGCTGTTGCATCGGCAAGCTCAAAGGCCTGCTCAGCGGTTAAATCTTCCAAGCCTTCAATTTCTAAAATACGGCCAGAGAAAATGTTTTTCTTATTGGCTTTTTCAACCGTTAATAAACCGGCTTTAATCGCATAGTATGGGATAGCATGGACTAAATCACGCAAGGTAATGCCTTGTTGCATTGTGCCTTTAAAGCGAACCAATACAGATTCTGGCATATCCAATGGCATCATCCCCGTTGCAGCCGCAAAGGCAACTAAGCCAGAACCCGCAGGAAATGAAATGCCAATTGGAAAACGGGTATGTGAATCACCACCAGTCCCCACCGTAAATGGTAATAACATACGGTTTAACCAAGAATGGATGACGCCGTCGCCAGCACGTAAACCTACACCTCCGCGTTCAGTAAAGAATGACGGAAGTGTTTGATGCGTAATCACATCACTTTGTTTCGGATAAGCAGCGGTATGACATAACGATTGTATAACCAACGGGGCGGAGAATTTTAAGCAAGCTAAGTCTTTTAATTCATCACGGGTCATAGTACCCGTGGTATCTTGTGAGCCAATAGATGTCATCGCCGGTTCACAATATTTCCCTGGATGCACGCCTTTGACACCACAGGCTTTACCTACCATTTTTTGTGCAAGAGTATAGCCTTTCCCATTATCTTCAGCTTGAGCAGCTTTGACAAAAACATCACTTTCACTCAATCCTAATTCTGCCCGTGCTTTGGCGGTCAGGCTGCGACCGATAATAAGAGGAATTCGACCACCAGCATGAACTTCATCTAATAAGCCTGCTGTTTTGTATTGGAAAGTAGTAATGACTTCATTCGTGCCATGTTTACAAATTTTTCCATCAAAAGGGTAAAGGTCAATGACATCGCCCATATTGAATAAGGTCACATCTAATTCGATAGGCAAAGCCCCCGAGTCTTCCAAAGTATTAAAGAAAATAGGGGCAATTTTACTACCAAAAACAAAACCGCCTGTGCGTTTGTTTGGTAAGAATGGAATATCTATCCCTATATGCCATAGCACTGAGTTCGTAGCGGATTTGCGTGATGAACCTGTTCCAACGACATCACCCACATAAACAAGCGGAAAACCTTTTTCTTTTAATGCAGCAAGCTGTTTAAGTGGACCACGGACACCAGCCTCATCCGGTTCAATACCCTCACGTGGCATTTTCAGCATAGCGTTAGCATGGAGTGGAATATCTGAACGGCACCAAGCATCTTGTGCCGGAGATAAGTCATCAGTATTGGTTTCACCAACGACTTTGAAGACCGTTAAGGTAACTTTTTCTGCTAATTTCGGACGTGATGTAAACCATTCTGCCTCTGCCCAAGATAGGAGGACTTGTTTTGCAAAAATATTACCTTCCTTAGCTAACATAGCAACATCGTTAAAACTATCGAATACTAATAAAGTTTTACTAAGTGCCACTGCCGCAAGCGGTGCAATTTTCTCATTTTTTAGCAAATCAACCAAAGGTTTTACATTATAACCCCCTCCCATTGTTCCTAATAGTTCGGTAGCCCGTTCTGCCGAAATTAACGTACAAAATATTTCACCTTTTGCTAAGCTTTCCAGAAATTCTGCTTTTATTTTTGCAGCTTCATCCACACCGGCAGGAATACGGTTCTCAAATAAAGCAATAAGATCTGCTTCTTTACCTTGGGGAGGATTTTGTAATAAGG
This sequence comes from Mannheimia granulomatis, assembly GCF_013377255.1. Taxonomy (NCBI): domain Bacteria; kingdom Pseudomonadati; phylum Pseudomonadota; class Gammaproteobacteria; order Pasteurellales; family Pasteurellaceae; genus Mannheimia; species Mannheimia granulomatis. The sequence continues at coordinate 260,502 of NZ_CP016614.1, read as the reverse complement.
CAATTAAGTCTGAGGTTTGTGTTACATCTAAGGCTTTTGGCAAAATACCTAATGCTGCACGTTCTTCCACGTGGATTTGATAATCTGCTAATAAATTAGACATGGCCTTCACTCCGTTATAGAATTAAAAAATTAACATCTTTAAAACATATAGATGACTACATGTTAAATACCCTAGTCCCTTTTTAGAAGGACGTCAATGGGTTTAAAAAGGAAAATAATGAATGTTTAACTATGATCAAAAATTTATAGCGTTAACAAAAATGCCACGTTATTTGCAAATTAAATACGAATTGCAAAAATTTCTTTCGGAGAATAATTGGGGATTTGATAAAGCGATTCCTAGTGAGCAAGAATTATCTATAAATTATGAAGCTTCAATTGGAACTATTCGTAAAGCAGTAGAATGCCTTGTAGAGGAAGGTGTCTTAATTAAGCATCAAGGCAAAGGTACTTTTTTAAAACACCCTGCTTTTGTGGAATCTTCCATGGTGCGTTTTTATTTGCGTAATGCAAAAGTGGGTAAACCAGAAACACCTGTTGGAAAAGTGAGAACAGTGAAGTTAGTTAACCCTAAAACAGAAATCAATCAATTACTCAACATTCCATTAGATCAACCTTTACTTTATTTAGAGCGTACTCGATCAGTAGATGGAAAAGTGATTGTTAGCGATAAGATCTGGTTATCGCCGAACAGGTTTGAGGCATTACTTGAGCTCCCTTTAGATCAATTTGAAAATTTACTCTACCCTTTTTATTTCAAAAAATGTGGGCAGTTAGTTGTCTCAGCAAAAGAACAGATGAGCATCTTAACTGATTTTTGCGATCCTTACTTAACGGAAGGGAAACCTCAACATGTGGTTAAAGTGTGCCGTACAGCAAAAGGATTAGATAGCAATATCATTGAATATAGAGAGTCTTATGGTCTTGCAAAAGATTTTTATTATGAAACTATCATTACCTAATGAACAATAGAGGCTATCTTTGATAATTAGCTTAACCTCTCTTTAACTAATTTTTAGTCGTTATCTAGAGCATCCCATCAATATATTCAATAACAGAAAGGCAGTTTCAAATTACACTTGCCTTTCTTTTTGAACTACCAATTACACAACAGAACAAAAAGTAAACAATAAAATATTTTAATTTCATTTTTATGATCTAGTTCAATATTTTGGCATTTCTTAATTGCCTACCTCAAATTAATTAGTTATATATATGACTAGTTGAATTTTTAATTGTCATTGAGGTTTACAATATGAACTCTAAAAAACTCTTACATCTTGCAATAGTGCTTGCTTGCCCAGTCGCAACTTATCTCTTTGCAACTCCAGAAGGTATGTCTACTATTGGTTGGCACCTACTAGGAGTTTACATTGGGACAATTCTTGCTCTTATTTTAAAAGTCTATCAAGCTCCAGTCATATTATTATCGGCAATCGCAATTGCGGCGATAATCATTGGAAATACACCAGCAGAAGTTTTAGCAGATGGTACTAAAATTGCCTTAAAACAAGGAGCTGTATTAGATGGCTACAAATCCGGTACTACATGGCTTATCTTTGCTGCATTTGCAATGAGCGCAGCATTTGTCGGCACTGGTTTAGGTAAACGTATTGCTTATAAAATGATCGGTTCCTTCGGTAAATCAACTTTACGCATCGGTTATATCAATGCTGTTTTAGACTTATTGATCTCACCAGCAATGCCTTCAACAACAGCACGTGGTGGTGGCATTATGGCGCCCATCATGGAAGCTACAGCACGCTCATTAGGGTCAGAACCAGGAGAGACTTCACGTAAGGCGGGGCATTACTTATTGTTAAATACTTATATGGTCGTTAAAACTACAGGTTATATGTTCTTTACTGCTATGGCACCAAATGCTGTTGCCCTGGAGTTAATGCGTCCAATTATGGGCATTAATTACGATTGGACACAATGGTTTTTGGCGGCTTGTGTGCCAGGTATTGTTTCTCTTATCTTAATGCCTTTTGTTGCTTATATTCTCTATAAACCAGAGATTACAGAAGTAAATAACAAAGAAATTGCTAAGAAAGGCTTAGAAGAAATGGGACCGATGAAAACCAAAGAAAAGATTCTTGCTGGTTTATTTGTTGCTGCCATTATCGGTTGGGTTTTTTCTGATGTATTAGGAGTGAGTGCTTCAACAGTTGCAATTTGTGCAATGGCATTAATCTTAGCAACGTCGGTACTTACTTGGGATGATATGCTTAAAAACAAAGGTGGTTGGACAACCTTTACTTGGTATGGAGCACTACTTGGTTTAGCGGGCGTATTAGATAAAGCGAAATTCTTTGATTGGTTATCGGCAGCGATGGGAAATATGTTCTCTGGGGCAGAGATGAATACAACCTTCGCTACAGTATTAATATTAGCCTTAAGTGTAGCAGTACGTTATTTATTTGCTTCAGGTGGTGCTTATGTAGCAGCAATGGTTCCGGTATTCTCTGCTGTAGGTGTAGCCGTTGGGGCTGATCCAGTACTACTTTCACTCGGTTTATTATTTTCAAATAGCTACGGTAGCATGGTAACGCATTATGGCTCAGGTCCTGCTGCGGTAATTTATGGCATTGGTTACCATGACCTAAAATCCTTCTGGATTGTAGGTGGTATATGTGCCCTTGTCACATTAATTATTCACTGCACAATTGGTTTCGGTTGGTGGTCAATGCTTCATAGTATGGGTGTAATTGGCTGATCCCCAATTACTTCTGTGAAAAGTTTAAATGAACTTGGCGGATCTGTTCCCGCTTTTTATAAAAGATTTTGTAATTGGAGAAACTAGATGAAAAAAGTTCCTTGTATGATTATCCGTGGAGGCACATCTAAAGGCTTATACTTTTTAAAAGACGATTTACCAACTAGTGTAGCAGAACGTGATAAGTTTTTAATGACCATTATGGGGTCAGGTGATGCAACCCAAATCAACGGTTTAGGAGGAGCAACAAGCGTAACCAGCAAAGTAGCTATTATCTCAAAATCTGAAAAAGAAGGGGTCGACTTAGATTACCTTTTCGCCCAAATTGGTATTGATCAAAAAGTTGTTGATACGGCCCCTTCTTGCGGAAATATCCTTTCTGGCATTATTTGTTTCGCAAGTGAAAAAGGTTTAATTGAACTACAAGATGGCGTAACTTCGGTGGTGGTAAACAACGTCAATACCAACAGTATTATTGAAGTATCGGCAGAAAGCCCAAACTGCCAACTTAAATATGATGGTACAGCAGAAGTGTCCGGTGTGCCGGGCACTGGATCGCCTGTCAATCTAAACTTCAGTCAAATTGAAGGGGCAAAAACAGGTAAAGTTTTCCCAACCGGCAATAAACAAGACGAGATTAATGGCTACAATGTGACTTGTATTGATGTCGCAATGCCAATGGTATTGTTTAGTGCTAAAGATCTCGGCTTAACCGGAAAAGAATCCAAAGCAGAACTTGATGCAAATAGGACCCTCTTTGATATTATTGAGCCAATTCGCCGTAAAGCGGGCGAATTAATGGGTTTAGGAGACGTCTCGCAAAAAGTGATTCCTAAAATAGGTATACTTTCACCCCCTACCGGTAAAGGTAATATTACTTCACGTTATTTTGTGCCAGATAAATGCCATGCAAGCCATGCCGTCACAGGCTCAATTTGTGTATCCGCCGCTTGTAATATTGAAGGTACAGTTGCTCACCCACTTTATAAGGACACTGGTTCTGTGGTAACGATTGAGCATCCATCAGGCTTTATCAGTGTAGATATGATGTGTGAAAAAACCAATGACAGTTATAAATTCACCCGTTCTGCATTAGTTCGTACAGCACGCCCACTAATGATGGGTGAGGTATATTACGACGAGAGTTTGTAATCTCATCAACCAGATTATGATTTAAACCTAATTATTAAGGAATGTATTATGCAAATAATTAAAGTTGCTGTTGCAGGTACGCTAGAATCAAGTGATGTTCAGGTTCGCATCACTCCTGCAACATCATTAGATATTGAGTTAAATAGCTCAGTAGGCAAACAATTTGGTGAAGATATTTTAGCAACAATTCAAGATGTATTAACCACTTTTGAAGTGAAAGCCGCCCAGGTGATTGTAGAAGACAGAGGGGCATTAGATTGTGTACTTCGCGCTCGTTTAAAAGCAGCACTTTTACGGGCAACAGAAGAAGAAATTGACTGGGAGAAAGTACTATGAGCCAGAAAATAAAATTAAGAAGAAGTATGCTTTTTGTCCCAGGCTCAAATGCGGCAATGCTCAGCAATACATTTATTTATAAACCAGATGCCATTATGTTTGACCTAGAAGATGCCGTAGCATTACAGGAAAAAGACTCTTCCCGTATCTTGGTTGCACATGCGTTACAACACCCACTTTATCAAGACATGGAAACCGTAGTTCGCGTAAATCCATTAGATTCCGAATTCGGCTTAAAAGACTTAAATGCCGTAGTACGTGCCGGTGTTGATGTGGTACGTATGCCGAAAACAGAAACTGCTCAAGACGTAATTGATATGGATAATGCAATCACTGAAATTGAAAAAGCTTGTGGACGAGAATTAGGATCAACCTTAATGTTAGCGGCAATAGAATCACCACTAGGCATTACCCAAGCCAATCAAATTGCGACAGCTTCAAATCGCTTAATCGGTATCGCACTTGGTGCTGAAGACTATGTGCGTAATTTAAAAACAGAGCGCTCTGCAGACGGTATTGAATTATTATTTGCTCGCTGTTCAATCTTGCAAGCAGCTCGAGCAGCCGGTATTCAAGCTTTCGATACAGTTTACTCAAATATCAATAATGAAGAAGGTTTTCTCAATGAAGCTGCGCTTATCAAACAATTAGGCTTTGACGGTAAATCATTAGTAAATCCTCGCCAAATTGAGCTACTACATAATTTATTTGCACCAACACAGAAAGATGTAGAACAGGCACAGAGTATTATTGAAGCAGCAGAAGAAGCAAAACGTAAAGGCTTAGGTGTGGTATCACTGAACGGCAAAATGATCGATGCACCAATTATCGATCGTGCACAATTAGTACTTCAACGTGCAAAACATGGTATTCGTGAAGAGTAAGGAAGAACCATTATGACAACTAGAGAACAACGTATCGAAAAATTTAATGGTAATAAACCTGTTTACCAAGCTGAACCAAAAGCAGAATCACTGATTCGTACGGCAAAAGATCGTAAAGTTTGTAATAACCTCGAAGAAGCTATTCACCGCTCAGGATTAAAAGACGGCATGACTGTTTCGTTCCACCATGCCTTCCGCGCAGGCGACTTCGTGGTCAATATGGTGATGAACAAAATTGCTGAAATGGGCTTTAAAAATTTAACCCTTGCCTCTAGCTCATTAATCGACAGCCATTTTCCAATTATTGAACATATTAAAAATGGGGTTGTAACCAAAATTTATTCGTCAGGAATTCGCGGTAAATTAGCAGATGAAATTTCCAAAGGGATCTTAAAAGAACCTGTGCATATCCACTCCCATGGAGGTCGTGTTCACTTAGTCAAATCCGGTGAATTAAAAATTGACGTGGCATTTTTAGGCGTGCCAATGTGTGATAAATTTGGTAATGCCAATGGCTTTAGCGGTAAAAGTAAATGTGGTTCATTAGGTTATGCTCGTATTGATGCGGAATATGCCGATAAAGTTGTACTATTAACTGAAGAATTTGGCGAATATCCACTTAATCCCGCCAGTATCACTCAAGATCGTGTGGATTTAATCGTACAAGTAGATGAAGTGGGCGATCCGAAGAAAATCGGTGGAGGAGCAACCCGTATGACCACCAACCCACGAGAACTATTAATCGCACGCAAATGTGCGGAAGTGATCTTCAATTCAGGCTATTTTAAAGACGGTTTTTCATTCCAAACAGGGACAGGTGGAGCATCACTTGCAGTAACACGTTTCCTTGAAGATAAAATGCGCCGTAAAAATATCACAGCCAGTTTTGGTTTAGGTGGGATTACTTCAACCATGGTGGCATTACATGAAGCAGGTCTCATCAAAAAATTAATTGATGTACAATCTTTTGATAAAGATGCAGCAGAATCACTTGCCCGTAACTCAAATCATATTGAAGTCTCAGCAAACCAATATGCCAATTTCAGTTCAAAAGGCGCTTCTGTTGAACGTCTAGATGTGGTTATTTTATCTGCACTTGAAATTGACACGAAATTTAATGTCAATGTTTTAACCGGCTCTGATGGTGTGATTCGTGGCGCTTCAGGCGGGCATTGCGATACGGCCTCCTCAGCACAGGTTGCCATTATTGTAGTGCCATTGGTACGTGGTCGCATTCCTTGTGTAGTTGAAAATGTACTCACTTGTGTCACCCCGGGTGAAAATATTGATATTCTTGTGACAGATCACGGTGTCGCAGTCAATCCAAAACGTCCAGATTTAATTGAAAAATTAACGGAAGCAGATATTGAATTATTCAGTATTGAACAGCTCTGTGAACGAGCATATAGTATTACAGGCAGACCAAAAGAAATTGAGGTAACCGATCAGCCTGTTGCTGTGGTACGTTACCGTGATGGTTCTGTAATTGATACAGTTTATGCAGTCAAATAATAATGCTAGTTAGCTATTAATGATCTGCACCTCAAATGTTGGATTCAACCAACAGCTTAAGGTGCGGATTTTTTCTGGCTTGAACCTCATACACTAGTCATAATGCAAGCGGTGCTTATTGAACAATTTTCGACAAAATAGTATTAAATACACTTTACTTTAGAACAAAAACCCGAGATAAAATACTCAAATGCACAACAAATTTATTCGTTTCTTCTCTTTGGACGGAGATAAAGTTTCCCTTGAACAGCTGCTTGAAGCACGAGAAAACCGAGCCTTATTACAGCAGCAATGCATCCAACAATATGGGCAAACGTTACTTTCTGTGACCTTGTTAGCTGTTGGCGAAGTCAAGAAAAATACCTTATTAGACTATGTATTTGAAAAAGCGTTAAGCAGCCTCTCTATACTTTTTCAGCAATTAAATATTCAACCTACCGCAGAATTTATTCGCCCATTCAACACAGGACATGAAGCCCTATTTGTCTTACCGATAGATGCAAAACAGCTAAAAAAATTAACAATAGAATTAGAAGATAGTTCAGATCTTTCCCGCCTTTGGGATATTGATGTGATTGATTCACGAGGGCAGTTACTCAGTCGTACAGAATTTAATATTTCACCCCGTCCTTGTTTAATTTGTTCAGAGAATGCAAAAAGTTGTGCAAGATCCCGCAAACATACTCTTAATGAACTCTATACAGAAATACAACGACGTGCCCGAACGTTTTACTTAGCAGAAAATATCGCTGAATCTGTTTATCAAGCTTTATTGAAAGAAGTTTACCTTACCCCTAAACCTGGATTAGTTGATCGTAGTAACAACGGTGCACATAACGATATGAATGTACGAACCTTTGAACGCAGTGCTGTCGTTCTACGCCCCTTCTTCACTCAATTTGTCTTAAAAGGCATTGCTACTGCAAACCTTCCCGTTAAGCAAATTTTAACGCAAATCAGACCGCTTGGTCTGCAAGCAGAACAAGCCATGTTTCAAGCGACAAACAATGTAAATACCCACAAGGGGGCAATTTTTGCCTTTGGCTTAGTTTGCACCGCAATTGGCCGGTTATTTGAACAAAAAACAGATATAAATCACACTAACATTTGTCAGCTTGTTGCACAATTCGCACAAGGTTTGACCACCGAATTACAGCATTACTCCGCCAATCAGCCTCTTACTGCTGGGATAATACTCTACCGAGAATATGGTTTAACAGGCGCAAGAGGAGAAGCAGAGAGCGGCTTTGGCACAATCCACCCTGTCCTAGCTGAATATACAAACCAAAAGATTGAAAATGATGAAATTTGGTTACGCATTTTATTGAAAATAATTGCAAAAAATAATGATACCAATGTAGTTCACCGAGGTGGCATAAATGCCCTATACTGGGTGAAAAATGAGGCAAAACGCCTATTAAATGATGAAGATTTCAACCTAAAAAATTTGCACTCTTTTGATAATGCTTGCATTCACAAAAATATTAGTTGTGGAGGTAGTGCCGATTTGTTGGCATTGACCATTTTTCTGTTAAACCTTTGATATTCCCCCTGCTCTAAATAAGAATTTACCTTTTGAAGATGCGATATAAGATACCATCTATTTAAATTTCATTTATCTCCACCCAGCGTTTCTCTTCTGCCGATTTCGCAATTGCCTCTAACACTCGAGAAACCTTGTAGCCCTCTTCAAAATCAGGGAACATACGGTCATCGGAGGCGATACCGTTGATGAGATCGCGGATTTCGACCGCTTTTTGGTCGTTAAAGCCGATGCCGTGGCCGGCACTCACGCAGAATGCGGCATAGTCGGGGTGTTCCGGGCCGACGAGAATAGTTTTGAAGCCTTGGCGGGATTCGTCGTCATCATGCAAATAGAGTTTCAGTTCCGCCATCCGTTCTTGGGTGTAACTGAGCGTGCCTTTGGTGCCGGTTACGACATAAGTTAGCCCCATTTTGCGGCCACAAGCGATGCGGGAGCTTTCAATCGTGCCCATCACACCGTTGGCAAAACGTACTAAGGCAGTGGCTTGGTCTTCATTTTCGACTGGGATTTTTTCTGCCAAGTTTTGTGGATTTGGGCGTTCGGTTATGACGGTTTGCATATCGCCGACGACACTGATAATCTCTTCCCCAACCAGATAGTGAGCCATACTGACAATGTGCGCAGCTAAATCGCCCAATGTTCCTAGCCCGGCTTTGGCTTTGTAGCAGTGCCAGTCAATCGGTGTGTTAGGGTTGGCGAGATAGTCTTCGTTGTGTGTGCCATAGAAATGCACCACATCGCCAATTTCGCCGTTTTGGATAATTTGGCGAGCAAGTTGTGTGGTGGGGTTCTTGATGTAATTAAAGCCAACCAACGTTTTTACACCCGCTTTTTGTGCAGCTTCAACCATCTCTTTGGCATCGACGGCAGTCAATGCCAGCGGTTTTTCGGAATAGACGTGTTTGCCGTGTTTGATCGCTTCAAGGGCGATTTCTTTGTGCAGAAAATTTGGGGTGCAGATATCGACCACATCCACATTCGGATCGGCAACCAGTTTACGCCAGTCGTCCGTAGCACGATTAAAGCCGAATTCTTGGGCTTTTTGTTCAGCCAGTGTTTGGTTGATTTCAGCAAGGTATTCGAGTTGGAGTTTGCCTTTAAGCGGGAAGAGTGTTGGCGCTTGGGCGTAGGCAATGGCGTGGCAGCGGCCGATGTAGCCTGTGCCAACCAAGCCGATTTTGACGGTTCTCATAATGTATCCCTAAAATTGAAAATCTTTAATATACGATGAAATATTTCTCTCTTTAGCCAAGAAGGAAGTAAAAAAATAAGCGGTCTGTTTTTGCAAAAATTTTACAAATTCAGACCGCTTGTTTCAGTTAAATCGCCCCTCGTCTGCTCTTCGCATAGGTATCAAAGGCTACCGCAAGGATAATGATGATCCCCATAATAATCTGTTGATAGTAGGCAGAAACATCCATCAGCACTAAGCCGTTAATCAACACGCCCATAATAATTGAGCCGATGATCGTGCCGGTAATCCGTCCATATCCGCCCATCAGTGAGGTTCCACCAATCACCACAGAGGCAATCACACGTAACTCGAACGATACACCGGCAACCGATTCCGCACTGCCTAAACGGGCGGAGAGAATGAAACCGGCTAATCCTGCTAATGCACCGATTACAACATATACACTCACTAAGGTGCGGTTGATGTTTACCCCCGCAAGACGAGCGGCTTCGGGATTGCCGCCGACTGAGTAGACATAGCGTCCCCAGCGGGTTTTGTGGAGAGCAAAGTAGCCGATAATGGCAACAACAGCGAAGATCACAACCGGTACCGGCACGCCTAAAATATCGCCACGTCCCCACCAGCGGTAGCCCTCATCAAAGCCGGCAATTGGCGAACCGTTGTTCAGTACTAAGGTAACTCCACGCCAAATCGTCATACCGCCAAGTGTAATAATAAACGGCGGTAATTTAAGTTTAGTGACACCCAATCCGTGCAGCCAGCCGATCAATGTGCCTAAACCTAAACAGATACCTAACCCAATCAGCCAGCTCATTCCACCCCAAGCACCGGCTTCGACTGTCACAGTATTATCGCCTTTGATAATATAGGCAGCGAACATTGCCGTTACCGCTAAAATTGAGCCGACAGAGAGGTCAATCCCCGCAGTGAGAATAACAAAAGTCATCCCCACCGCCATAATTCCAAAAATAGAGACTTCGGTTAACACATTGTAGATATTGCGTTGAGACAGGAAAGCACTATTTTGTGAGGTAAAGAAAATAATCAGTAAAATTAAGAAAATTAGTACGCCAAAGCGTTCAAAGAAGGCAATAAAATCGATTTTTCCTTTGTCATCAACCATACCTAGGTTTTTTAAAAATTGTGTTGTCATATAAACCTCTCTTATGCTGCCTGTTCATGCTGAACGCCGACTGCCATCATTGACATTAATTTTTCTTCGGTTGCCTCATCACCGTGAATTTCACCGGTTACGCGACCTTCGGATAAGGTAATAATACGATCTGAAATGGCCATAATTTCAGGTAAATCGGAGGAGATAACTAGTACCGCCACGCCTTGTTTCGCCATATCGAACAGCACTTGGTGAACTTCCGATTTTGCACCTACATCGATACCTCGGGTCGGCTCATCAACAATTAACACTTTTGGATTAAGTGCCATACAGCGGGCAAGAATCACTTTTTGCTGGTTTCCGCCGGAGAGCTTGCGTGCTTCCAACTCACTGTGTGCCATTTTGATGCGGAGTGCTTGGCGGTAGGTTTCAATCAGGTCATCTTCTTTTTGATTATCGACGAACAGATTACCTTTCAATAATTTTCCTAAAATTGGCAACGTCATATTAGTTTTAATCGGCAAGCCGAGTACTAAGCCCTCTTTTTTACGATCTTCGGGCATCAGTGCGACGCCTTTTTCCAGTGCATCCAGCGGAGAAACCGCGGCATACGGTTTGCCGTCTAAGCTGATTTCATCAGCAGTATATTTTTCTACGCCGAATAAACATCGGGCGATTTCGGTACGGCCTGCCCCCACCAAACCGGCAATGCCTAATACTTCACCTTCGTGAATATTGAAAGATACACCGTGTAATGCAATACCGTGTGGGTCAAGTGCCGGTTTTTCACGATGTAGATTTTTCACTGCTAAACGTACAGGGCGATGAGTGTGGTGAGTCTCTTCCGGTGGACGGCGGGTAAAGGCGACTTCACGCCCGACCATCATTCGGATAATGTCATCCACATTCACATTTTTCACTTCACCTTCGCCTGAGTAACGTCCGTCTTGGAAGACAGTAAAGCGATCACATAGCGCAAACACTTCGTTTAAACGGTGGGTCACATAAATCACACTAACACCACGGCTTTTTAAATCACGCACGATTTGGTGAAGGGTTTCCACCTCTTTGTCACTAAGGGCAGCGGACGGCTCGTCCATAATGATCAATTTGGCGTTTAAGGTCATCGCTCGGGCAATTTCAACCATCTGTTGTTGAGCGACACTTAAGCGCGAAACTTGGGTGTCGGGTTTGATATTTAAACCAAGGTTATCTAGCACCAATTGGGCTTCGTCGTTTACCGCTTTTTCATTAACAAACAAGCCTTTGGTCGGCTCACGCCCGAGGAAAAAGTTTTCCGCCACCGTCATATTCGGCAGCAAATTGAATTCTTGATAGATAGTAACAATCCCTTTGAGCTGACGATCAAACGGGGAATCATCGAGACTTAAGGTTTCGCCATTAAAAATAATCTCGCCACTGGTTTGCGGTTGTGCACCGGAAAGAGCTTTTAATAGGGTGGATTTACCTGCACCGTTCTCACCCAGTAATGCGTGAACTTCACCCGCACCTACGGTAAGTTTGACGCCGTTGAGTGCCATTACGCCGGAAAAGCTTTTTTTCAAGTCTCGGACTTCAAGTAAAGGAGTAGACATACAACCTCCGAAAGAAAAACCTCCCCACCTCACAGCAGGGAGGCAAAAAATTATTCGCTCACTTCTGCGAAACGTTCCGCTTCTTGCAGGTTCTCTTTCAGAATAATTTTCGGTGGATAGTCCGCACCGGTCACTTCTTTTTTATCGCGAATGTTACCGACCACTTGCTCTAAGGCTGTACTGACCGCAAAGCCCGGGCGTTGGTCGGCAGTTAAGAACAACCAGCCATCTTTCACGCGAGCTAGTGCTTCCGGAGTGGCGTCAAAGCCTGTCACTAAAATGTCGCCCGCTTTTAAACCTTGGCTACGTAGTGCTTCGATTGCACCGAGTGCCATATCGTCGTTTGCAGAGATGATCACTTCCGGTTTCTCTTTTAACGTTGGCAACACGCTTTCAATAATACGTAAGCCTTCGGAACGTAACCAGTTACCGGTTTGATCCACGATAATTTTATATTTATCGCCACCTGCGACTAACTCATCACGAATCCCTTTGGTACGCTCAATGTTAGAGGTTGAGCCCGGCTGACCGGTTAAGAGAATCACTTTCGCACCGTTTGGGTATTTCGCTTTTACTGCTTTTGCTACTTCTTGACCACCTGTGTAGTTGTTTGCCCCAAAGTGTGGAACCGGTTTGCTGCTCTCGACTTTACGGTCAAGCGTTGCAGCGGGGATTTTTTCTTGAATAATTTCTTCCACTGCACCTGAAATCGCATTGACATCATTCGGTGAAATGATAATGCCTTTTGCACCACGCGTAATCGCATTCTCTAGATCAGAAGCTTGCTTAGTAGAAGAGCTTTGTCCGTCTAACACCTGTAATTTCACTTCCAATTTTTTGCTGGTTTCTACCGCAACCTTTTGAAGTTGTACTTCAAACGGGCTAGACAAGTTTGGAAGGCTAAATACTACTAGCTCATCTTTCGCAAAACTGTTTATAGCTAAACCTAGGGTTAATGCACTTAACGCAAATTTAAAACGCATTTTCATAAGAAATCCTCTTGATAGATGGAAATTGACGGCAATAAATTGCCAATGTTACTTCAAACTGCGAAGAAAAAATTAAGTTTTATTTCATTTAGAAAATTTTATGAAATAAATTTTTCAAAAAGGAATATAACATTCTAAATTTCACCGACCAACAGCTTTGTTTCAAATTTGTTAAACAGATCACATTTTTTCGGAAAAAAGTGTAAGAGGGGAGAAAGTAAGCGGTATGCTTTGCTCTGTTTTTTGCAAAAAATGAGGGAAACGAGTCCGCTTGTTAGACGTATATAGGCAACAGTTACTTCCGTCATATAAAAACAAAAAAGCGGCGATGGCTCGCCGCTAAACACTCAAAAAAGGAAATGTACTCAGTGTTATTATAATGTTGGGAAATTAAACGCCGCTTGGCTACGAACAGAGCTGTCCGGCCAACGGGTTGTGATGGTTTTCATACGGGTGTAGAAACGCACACCATCTGTTCCATACACATTTAGTGGCCCGAAGATAGAGGCTTTCCAACCACCGAAACAGTGGAACGCCATTGGTACTGGAATTGGAATATTCACCCCCACCATACCCGCTTGAACATCTTGGGTAAATTGACGAGCTGAGTCACCGTCTGCGGTGAAAATCGCACTACCGTTGCCGTATTGGTGGCTGTTGATCAGCGCAATACCTTCAGCGTAATCTTTCACTCGCACGACAGAGAGTACCGGCCCGAAGATCTCATCTTGCCAGATCGTCATATCAGGCATCACTTTATCAAACAAGGTGCCACCGACGAAATAGCCGTTCTCATTGCCTGCCACTTTGTAACCACGACCATCCACGCAGAGTTTCGCACCTTGCGCTACGCCTTGGTCGATATAGTTTTCAATTTTCGCTTTATGCTCTTTCGAAATCACCGGCCCCATATCGTTTTCAGGTGTGCCTTCCGGCAGTATACCGGCACCGATTTTCAGTGCTTTCACCTTTGGAATCAGCTCTTCGACGATTTTATCGGCAAACTCATCGCCGACCACGACCGCGACAGACAGAGCCATACAGCGCTCGCCTGCCGCACCAAATGCCGCACCGAGTAAAGCATTCACCGTGCCTTGAACATCGGCATCCGGCATAATCAATGCGTGGTTTTTCGCACCACCTAAGGCTTGAACGCGTTTGCCGTTTGCTGAGCCTTTCTCATAAATATATTGAGCGATTGGTGTTGAACCAACAAAACTCACGGCTTGAATACGTGGATCGGTTAAAAGAATATCCACAGCTTCTTTATCGCCTTGGACTACGTTGAACACACCGTCCGGTAAGCCCGCTTCTTTTAATAATTGGGCTAAGCGGATAGATACACTTGGGTCTTTTTCAGACGGTTTCAACACGAAAGTGTTACCGCAAACAATCGCCACTGGGAACATCCACATCGGCACCATTGCTGGGAAGTTGAATGGCGTAATACCGGCTACCACGCCTAATGGCTGTTGGATGGAGTGAATATCGATACCACGACCGGCATTTGCTGAAAATTCCCCTTTTTGTAAGTGTGGAATGCCAGTGGCAAATTCCACCACTTCTAAACCACGGGTTAATTCCCCAATCGCATCGGAGTAAATTTTACCGTGCTCAGAGCTGATAAGACGTGCCAACTCATCAAAGTTTGCTTCCAATAACTCTTTGAATTTAAATAATACTCTCGCACGGCGTAATGGAGATTGTTGCGACCAGCTTTTGAATGCTGCATCGGCAGCTGCAATCGCAGAATCCACTTCAGCAGCTGTGCTGAGTTTAACTTTTTTAGTCTCTTCACCTGTAGCAGGGTTAAATACTGAACTTACACGTTGGCTTTGACTTTCAACCACTGCACCGTTAATAAAATTTTTCACAAATTGGCTCATTTAAAGCTCCTTATTGAGGTTCATAGAGAAAAAGGACAAGTAATAAACTACCGCTAAAAATGAAAAACTTCAATAAAAACAGAATAAAAATGAAAAATTTATTTCATTTTTGTGATCTTGGTAACAAGTTTGAAGATTGCTGATACCCAAAAAAAGATCATTTCGGTATAGTAAGCTTATCATTTCACCACTATGGAGAAGAAATACGATGAGCTTTTTACTTTCAAAACCCAATAGAGTCCCTGAAAACGGGCAAATTCAAGACATTACCCCACAAAACGCCAACTGGGAATACGTTGGCTTTTCTGCCTATGAGCTAAACAATCAATCCCTTACCTTAGAGAGTGGTGAAAACGAACTCTGCTTAGTATTCGTAGCCGGCAAAGGCTCGGTGTTTGTCGATGAACATGCGTTTGAAAACATAGGCAACCGATCCAGCCCATTTGAAAAAATTCCACCGTATGCGGTCTATATTCCGCCACACAAGCAGGTAAAAGTGATTACAAGCGGTCAATTAGAGCTTGCGGTTTGCAAAGCACCGGGCGCAGGTAACCACCCTGTGCGTTTGATTACGCCAAACGATATCGGTGTAGAAAAACGTGGTTCTGGTAATAACCAACGCTTAGTCCACAACATTCTGCCAGAAACCGAACCGGCAGACAGTTTATTAGTGGTCGAGGTGTTCACAGATGAAGGTAACACCAGCTCCTACCCAAGCCATAAACATGATGAGAAAGATTCGCCAAACGAAACTTATCTGGAAGAGAGCTACTACCACCGCTTCGACCCACCACAGGGCTTTGCGATGCAACGGGTTTACACCGATGACTGCAGCCTTGATGAGTGTATGGCGGTGTATGACAAAGATGTAGTGAAAGTACCACGTGGCTACCATCCGGTGGCAACTATTGCCGGCTACAACAACTATTACCTAAATGTGATGGCAGGGCCGGTACGCCAGTGGAAATTCACTTGGGAGAAAGACCATTTATGGGTCAATAATGAGGAATACAAGACAAAATTTGAGTAAGACAAGCGGTTATTTTTCTTCTATTTTTTGCAAAAAATCGGGACGCTACCAGCGTCCCGAACAGTTAAATTTTCATACAGAGATATTTCATCTCTAAAAACTCTTCAATCCCATATTTCGAGCCCTCTCGCCCAATACCGGATTCTTTCATCCCTCCGAAAGGCGCAATTTCGTTGCTGATAATGCCTTCATTAATACCAACAATACCATATTCCAGCTGTTCAGAAACCCGCCAGATACGAGAGTTATTCTCACTAAACAAATAAGCTGCCAACCCAAATTCCGTGTCATTTGCCCACTCGATAACCTGTTCCTCTGTTTCAAATTTGAAAATAGGTGCAAGGGGTGCAAAGGTTTCCTCTTTAGCAACCTGCATTGCTTGAGTCACATTTTTTAAGATGGTAGGCTGGAAGAAAGTGCCGCCGAGAGCGTGACGTTTTCCGCCTACCACAACTTCTGCACCAAGTGAGATGGCATTTTGAATATGGCTTTCTACTTTTTCTACTGCTTTTTCGCTGATGAGCGCCCCCATCGTTACGCCTTCTTCAAATGGTGAGCCAAGTTTGATGGTTTTGATTTTCTGTTGAAATTTTGCAAGAAATTGCTCATAAATACCCGCTTGTACATAAATGCGGTTAGCACACACGCAGGTTTGCCCTGCATTGCGGAATTTGGAGGCAAACACGCCTTCGACTGCGGTGTCAAGATCAGCATCGTCAAACACAATCGCCGGCGCATTACCGCCCAGCTCCAATGCTAATTTTTTCACTGTGCCGGCTGCTTGTTGCATCAAAATTTTGCCGACACGGGTCGAGCCTGTAAAAGTGAGTTTACGCACGATAGGATTGGTACTCAGCTCTCGTCCAACTGCCTCGGTATCACTACTGGTAACCACATTAAACACACCTTTTGGAATACCTGCTTGCTCTGCCAACTTAGCCAATGCCAATGCAGAAAGTGGTGTTTCAGCCGCCGTATAAACCAATGCCTAATCCGCCGGAGCGTAGCCCTAAAAAAATAGCGGCAAGCACCACAAAAATTTCTGCATAAATCATAATTCACTTCCTTTATAGATT
The DNA here is from genome assembly GCF_013377255.1 of Mannheimia granulomatis. Taxonomy (NCBI): domain Bacteria; kingdom Pseudomonadati; phylum Pseudomonadota; class Gammaproteobacteria; order Pasteurellales; family Pasteurellaceae; genus Mannheimia; species Mannheimia granulomatis. The sequence goes on along the minus strand of NZ_CP016614.1, from coordinate 243,465 downwards.
AATGTGTTTGATACCAATGAATAGCGGCACGCACGAGAGCCAAGGTGGAATCCACATATAAATGCGGTGCTTTTTCGATCTCTTTTGCCAAAATAATCGGCACTTCGGTGCAACCCAAAATAATGCTCTCCGCGCCCAGACGGATTAACTCATCACGCTGCTTCAGCATTAATGCAACAGATTTCTCCACCTCGCCGGATTTCAATAAATAGATGCTCTCCATCACTGCTTTCTGCCCCTCCTCAGTCGGGCGAATGAAGGTCAGACCTTGTGCCTCAAGCCGATTTTTATAGAGTTCGGTGGCGAGAGTGGCATCAGTTGCCAATAACCCAATCCGCTGCTTGCCGCTTTGAACCACTTCATTCACCGTTGCCTCAATCATACTGAGCATCTCTACCTTGCTTTTGGTTTTCAAATCTTCAAACCAATAGTGTGCGGTATTACACGCAATCACAATGCAGCTTGCCCCAGCCTCTTCGAGCTGCTTAACATACTGCTCCATCACCGGTGCAGGGCTTTCTCCGCCGCCAAGAATGCAACGGGTTCTATCCGGAATATCGGGAATGGAAGAAATTAACAGGGGGATATGCTCTTGATCGCAATGTGCCGGTGTCAGTTGGATAAATTTTCTAAACATATCCGCCGTTGCCGCAGGCCCCATTCCGCCTAAGATGCCGATAACATTTTTTGCCATATCTTTCTCTCTAAAATGTTGTTGAATGGAAATGACTTATACAAACAAGTTATGCAAAAAAGAAATGCAATAAATCGAAAGGTTATGCAAATAATGCAACAGGCATACTTAGCAATAGAACAAATGCTTTAAAATCAATAAAATAGAATGAGTAGGAAGATAAACTTAATGCACATCACAAGAAGTGAATGCAAAAATTGCATAGGTACAAGATGAAAAATATCGAAACAAAATGGTTAGAAGATTTTTTAATATTAGAAGAATGCCGTCATTTCTCCCAAGCGGCAGAAAAACGGAATTTATCGCAATCGGCATTTAGCCGCAGAATTTTGGCGTTAGAAGAGGTGCTCGGCGTAAAATTATTTGATCGCTCCGCCATACCGTTGCAATTAACCGAACAAGGCAAACTATTTCACTCTCAAACCCGCAATCTATTACAACAATTAAGCAATAATCTGGACGAATTATTAGGGCATAACTGCAACTCCCCCAATATTAAGTTTGCTGCTGCTCATTCACTTTCGCTCTCGATTATGCCTAAGCTCATTCGGCAATTATCGCAAACTGCGGAAAATTTTATTTATTCGGTTGAGTCTATCGATGTGGATCAAACCGTCAAAACACTTATTGAGGGGAAGAGCGATTTTATTTTCTCTTTTTACGATGAAAAATTAATGCAGCCGCCCTTTATCGCTTTGGAAATATTACAATCCAAGCTTTACCCGATTTCGCCGACCGATATAACAGGCGAACCGTTATTTCACTTGGCGGATAAAAATATCCCCTTATTAAATTACACGCCCAATTCCTATATGGGGCGGTTAGTTAATCGGAAATTAGTCCAATACGATCAATTAAATACCAAAACCAAATTTATTTCATCGATGTCGGAATTACTGAAAAATATGGTATTAAATCAACAAGGGATTGCTTGGCTGCCTGAATATTCGATTATTGATGAATTACAGACCAGAAAAGTAGTGATATTAGATCACGATGATTTAGTCATTCCGATTAAAGGCTATATTTATCGAATGGATACCCGATTAAATAATGCAGCAGAGAGATTTTGGGAACATCTAAAACAGATTCAATCTTTAATGTTTTAAGGTGGGAGAAATACAACAAGCGGTCGGTTTTCTGCGAAATTTTGCAAAATCGCAGCAAAATTTGACCGCTTGTCGAGGCTTATCATATTACAGCAGAATACTGCCAATCAACGCAACCACAAAGCCGGTAACGCCGATGGAAGTTTCCAGCATCGTCCAGGTTTTCAGCGTGGTTTTCTCGTCCATTTCAAGGAAGCGGCTCATGAGCCAAAAGCCGGAGTCATTGACGTGGGAAAGCACAGTTGCACCAGAAGCAATCGAGATCACGATAAAGCAGAGATCGAACTGGCTTAAATCGGTTGCCGCAGCCACTGTTGGAGCAATTAACGCTGCGGTGGTGGTCAATGCAACGGTTGCAGAACCTTGGGCGACACGGAAAACAGTCGCAATAATAAATGCCGCAACCACAATCGGCATACCTGTGTCTGCCATCATTCCCGATAAGACATCGCCGATACCGCTGGCACGCAACACACCACCGAACATACCGCCAGCACCGGTCACTAATACGATTGAGCAGATCGGGCCTAGTGCGTTGTTACAGATTTTTTCGATTTGGTCGAGGCTGCGGGTGTCTCTCAACAATACAATCGCCACAATCAAGGTAATCAATAAGGCAATCGGGGTTTTACCGATTAAACGCAGGCTTTGCACCCAAAGGGCGTTGCCGTCAATCACTTTGGCAACCGCAAGGGTATTCAAACCAGTATCAAATAAAATTAAGATGATAGGCAGTAATAATACGGTTAAAACTTTACCGAAACTTGGTGGGTGTTGTACCGCCATTTCGTTTGCCGATAAGCCGTTTAAGAACGCTTTTGGCAGATCAACGTGAATGCGTTTGCTGATAAATTGGCTGAACATATAGGTGCCGACATACCAGGTTGGAATGGCACACACCAAGCCGACCAACACCAGTAAGCCCATATTCACACCGAGTAAATCGCCCGAAGCCACCGGGCCGGGGTGCGGCGGCAGGAAAGCGTGCATCACCGCAAACGCACCGGCAGACGGGAACGCATAACGCAGCACCGAGCCGCCAAACTGTTTCGCCACGCTGAAAATAATCGGCAGCATTACCACTAAGCCCGCATCAAAGAAAATCGGGAAACCGAACAGCAGCGAAGCCACGCCCAATGCAAACGGCGCTTTCTCTTTGCCGAATTTGTTGATGAGCGTATCCGCCAATACTTTTGCCCCGCCAGTGATTTCCAGCAAGCGACCGATCATCACCCCTAAACCGACTAATAACGCCACCGATGCCAGCGTGCTACCAAAACCACCAAGTAGCGTTGGCAGAATTTTATCGACAGGAATACCTGCCGCCAACGCTGTGAGCAAACTCACAATAATCAACGCCACAAACGCGTGAATTTTGAACTTCATAATCAGCACCAACAGTAAAATGATGGCGGCAAACATAATGAACAGTAACATAGGATCTCCTAAGGTTAAATTGTTATCGGTAACATAATAATAAAACGCACTCTTGTAAATAATCAGTTAATTTTTATTTCAATTTTGTGATCTTCTTCAAATTTTTTGGCTTTTTGTGATGCTTTTTTTGTATAAGATTGGTAAATTTCATCATCACAAACAGTTACCGATAACAAAAGGAGCAAATATGTCTCAAGGAAAGGCTTTTATTTTAATGGGCGTATCCAGTACGGGAAAAACAACTATTGGCACAGCTGTTGCACAAAAATTAGGTATGAAATTAATTGATGGCGATGATCTTCATCCTCGTGCCAATATTATTAAAATGGGAAGTGGTATCCCCTTAAATGATGATGATCGTAAACCGTGGTTAGAAAGAATTAACGATGCCGCATTCAGCCTTGAACAGAAAAGTGAAAAAGGCATTATTGTGTGTTCGGCCTTAAAGAAAAAATACCGTGATCAAATCCGTCAAGGCAACGCTAATGTCTCCTTTATTTTTTTACACGGCTCATTTGAGCTGGTGTTAGAACGAATGAAACAACGACAAGGGCATTTTATGAAAGCCGAAATGCTGCAAAGCCAATTTAATACGTTAGAAATCCCCGAAGCAGGCGAGCCTGATGTGATTTTTATTGATATTGACGGCAGTTTTGACGAAGTTGTAGAACGCTGTATACAGGCAGTAGAGCTATTTATTTAAGGCAGCAGACGACTCGAATTCTTGCAAAGTTTCACAAAAAGTCTATTATTCTGTGTGCTCAAGTTGGAAAATAGCAGGCTAAATTTAGCCTGCTATTTTCCAACTTATTTTTTAGATTAGAATTTCATTTCAAATGCTAAACTGAAATTCCGCCCAGGGGCTGCAAAACGAGTGTAATTGCTACCATGGTCTTGGTTGACGGCATTCACACCAGATTGACGCACCGATTCCCAAGCGGAATATTTGCGATTAGTCACATTATAAATACCGCCACGTAAGGTGTAGTGTTTATAATTCAAATAACCAGTAATATCGTGCGTATACCAAGAGTTGGTGAGTTTGCCACCTAAATCAACTCGATAGATACCATGATGACGGGTGCCTGCTACCTCACTAGCTTTTTTCGCTTTGGAATAGGTGGTAGTAATGCCAATTCCCCATTTTTCTTCTGGATGTTCGTAGCCCAATGCGAGGACATAACGAGCCGGTTGAATCGCATCTAATATCGGATCATTTACGCTGGTCAATCTTGGCTCGGTCAGTCTCTGATCTTTAACTTTGACACGGTTATACGCCACAGAGGAATAAAACCCATCAGGAATTAGTGATAGGATACCATGTAGATCGAATTTAGCGATTAAATTCACCCCATTTAAAACTACATCTTGAATATTATGGTAGTTATAGAAACATTCAGATTTCTTATGCATGAGCTTTTTACAAGCCGTTGCGATCATATTGCGATAATTATTGCGGAAATAGCTTACATCAATATAACCAAATTGCCCTTTAAAACTTACCCCCATTTCATGATTCATGGATTTTTCCGGCTCTAAGCTATGACTGCGTTGCTCACGTCGTACATATTCATTATCAATCAAGCCAACATGAGTTCGTTTACCATAAAGTTCATAGAACGCTGGTACTCTAAATCCATTGGAGATACGGTATGAAAGTGAGATAAAGTCACTTGGTTTGAGCGTGATGCCGCCATTCCAAGACCAATTTCGATAGGTTCTACTTAAGGTCCAAGGATCATCTGATTTGAATCTATGCTGATCAAAACGAATACCGAGTCCAAGATCAAGATATTCACTGGTTATCAGATCACGGAAGCTGAGAAAGCGGTTATCACCTTTAATACTACGTGGTTCACAATTTAAAATACCACCATGAGCATTATTACAGAATGGGACGGTTTCTATACTTCGCGGAAGGCGTCGATAGATATAAGGATCGTCTAATCTTCCTCTACCGCGAATGTTGATATACCCCCCTTTGGTATATTGAGCATACATATCACCGTGGTTCATAAGAGAATTAAAACGATCAAAGCCAAGCCCCAAATTCAGTTTATGGGTCTGCTTAAATATCCCTTGCCCGGCAGTGAGCGCTTTATCAAATTCTAAGCGAACTAAGCGGTGCTTTTCTTGATAATTATTGCGTTCAGTTTGATACATAGACCAAGATTTATCCAAGGTCGGACGGCAGTTTTTGTCGACGACTGGGTAATCACTGCAATGCAAACGGTGCATACGGCTATATAATTCAATATCTTGTTTATCGGCACTGAACTTAATACTATCCAACCAACGATTATTTTCCGGTTGATATTTATAGTTAAAGCCTAAACGATGTTTGTGGTGACGCTCATCAAAGAATTTCACATGGCTATAGCGAAGACCATAGGGAATGGTTCGATTAAAAACCAAACCATCTAAAATATTATTGCCTTCATAAACGGGGTTTTTACTTTCCAGATTGTCGATCCTAATATCAATATCGTCTTTAGTATAATAAGCAGGTGTTTGCATATCGCGTATATCATAGCGTTGCTTAGTTTCCTCTAACACCATGCCAAGATAATGAGAGGAGGTAAAGTGGTAGCCTAATTTTACAAAAACAGAATTGCTTTTGTAATCTAACGGATTTGGAGCGATACGCTCTTTACCGGTATACTCCTTGGCAGAGAGTCGCGTGGTGCGATAAGGAATTTGTTCGAGTTGTTTACGTTCTTCGGGAGTATATTCCGGCGATTTTCTAAGGGGGAAATTATCACGATTCAGTTTAACGCTTGCTCGTGGAGTACAATCTAGTGTTGGGCAAGCATCTTCTACGATAAAAAATAATCCTCCGGGGGCATTTTGAACGGAACCGGGATAAAGATCATAGCGATTTTCAAAACCGGTGATGCGTTTAATATTATGATGTAGTTTGTTGGCTTCGGAGTGAATTTTAGTCTCTTTACCGTGACGATGGGTGGCTATCACAACAGCTTCGAAGCCGTTAGCTTCCCCGGCGACGGCGATAGATTGTAAAAAATGACTATTTTTGCTAGTATAGGCTGTTTTAGTGTCTAATCCCCACTGTTGTCCATCTTTAATTACATCCTGTGCATCTTTGCTGCGAAAACCAATTGCACCACCGAGGGCACCGGAGCCATATTCGGCAGAGCTTGCCCCTTTACTTAATTCAATTGAGCGAATATTCTCATATTCGATTTCATTTATCGCCCCACCATTAGCACTTGAGCCGAGAGTATTATAATGCTGTGCTTGCGGGATACCATCTACCAGCATTCCAATACGGTTTTTATCCACCCCTCGAATGGCATAACCACTACTGGCGCCACGACCTTGTTCCACCACTGAAATACCGGGATCGTAGCGAGTCAAATCACGGATGCCCAAAATTTGATTTTTATTCATCTCACTATAGTTTTTTACTACTTTGCCCAAACCAGTTACTTCGTTTTGGCGTTCATGAGTGTAACGGCTTTCGGTAACGACTACTTCATCCAACACAGTAATATCGTTATTTTCTGCCTTCTCTGCTGCAATGCTATATTGGTCGGTAAGTGTAAACAGAATCGCTAATGCAACAGGTGAATAGCGAAAATGATGCTCTTTCATTAGGTATGATCTCCTTCATTTGCTTTTGTAAATTTTTATTAAAAATGCACCGCTTGTAAGCAAACGGGCTCCTTATTATTGTTCTACTTGGCGTTTGCCTCCAAAGGTAATGCTGACTTTATCCTGATTAGCTTCAGCACTATGTACCACCCCGCCCAGTTCTGCCGCATTTTTACCGTAAAAACCGCCAGAGAATGGCGCATTTAAGTGAACAACTGTCCCTCCTGCTGTGCTGCCCGGGTCAATATTAAAGCCCTCTGTGCCGGTTTTTGCCGTACCTGTAAAGCCGTTACCTTGAATTTTGCCGTCTAAACTAAGCATCGGGCGATCATCTACGCCATTGTTAGCAATCAGTTTACCTTTGATCGATTTATCACCGAAATCGACATCAAACAAAGCACGGGTGCCACCATCTTTATTACTTGGTGATTCAGCACTACGTTTACCGTTTTTACTGTCAATGACACCATTCCAAGTACCACGATAGTGTGCTTTGCCGGAAGGAAGATCTTTTACTGCAGTACGTTCTCCAACCAAGTATTGATAACCATCACTGCTTCCTTCTTCTTCGTAAGTTCCGAATTTCACATAGTCTAAGTTGTTACAGCAGACAGAAATTTTGTATGTTTTATCGCCAATTTTGCGGGTAATTGCATCATCAAAAGCCATTTCAGAGAATGAACTTTTACCGTCAGCCAATAACGGAACCTGTCTACCACCAATCACCAAATGAGTAGCCCGCCCGAAGGTATCTAAATCGGTTTTGCTTAAATCGGATAAACGGACTTTCACTGCATCAAAGGCTTGCTCAGCATCACCCTCTTTACTATCACGTTTACCGGCAAAAACCACAAAAATAGATTTATCATCAGCTAAGAATTTTCCGGCCAGTTCTTGTGCATTAGGACCAAAAAAACCGCCTTCGAGAGTGTTGGAATCTGCACCGAAATAGGCACTGTTTTTATCTGACGATATCGCTTTTCCCGTAAAACGGTTACCATTAAGTTTGGCTTCAATAGTATAACGCTCTTTAATTTCCTGAGGTTGATTTTTAACCACAACCCCATTACTGCTTAATTTGCCAGTGAGCGTTTTATCACTAAAATTCACGTTAATTTCAGTACTGTGTCCAATTTTTCCATTTGGATCTTCATTATTGATATTTTCCAGTGATAAATTAGTAGCACCATAATGACTACCTGCATTGCCTTTATCTTGTTTAATGAGTGGATCAGTATCATTACTCTTACCAGCGAAACGTTCGGTATTATGCTGCGCATTAGTAACATAAGCCCAATGTCCACGATAAGTTGCTGTTCTTTCTGGTAATGCTGTAGCAGGTTTTTCACCTAGATAATAGAGATAACCATGGTGATACTCATAATGGATTTTTTCTGAATGGTTAAGCCGTGTGCTGATAGGTTCTTGATGAGCAACAAAACCAGCACGCACAAAATTATAGTTACTTTGGCGATCAAGCTTTTCTTTGTCTGCAGAATGAACAATACGGTTATCTTCATTCAGCTTATCTCGTAATTCAGCTTCATGTGGTAACGTTGAGAGTGAGCCATTAATCTGTACAATGTCTTTCTCATTAATATAAACAGCTGGTGCAGGAGTTGGATTTAATCGATTGACGGGATAACCATTACGATACGGAATTTTTGTTTCAAAACCTAAACCCGGTTGAGTCAAGGCATTAGCTTCAGCGTCAGTAACTTTACGACGAGGTGCGGAGTCATCATCAGCATATTTAGGTTTGTATTCAGCTTTTTTTTCTGTATTTTGCTTAACTGAATCAACATCAAAGCTTCCACCATTGCTGGAGCAGGCGGCAAGAAAAGCAAGATTAATTAGAATAAAACTTTGCTTTAATTTAAACATTTTCAAAATCTCCTTTAAAAAAATGAAAATCATTCTCATGATAATGCAAATTTAATTTAAAGAAAATTAAATAATGTAAATTATTATAATTTTTTTATGGCTATTAGGGGTGATTGGCAATACAAGTGAGTAAATTGCGCAAAAAGCTGTTTATTACACACTCTCGCCTAAATATATTTGATATCCCAAATTGATAATTGTGCTCTGCTGTGGCACGCCATTTAAACGTTTCAATAATTCGGTTGCTGCTACTCGACCAATTTCTAAACGAGGGGTGATGACACTCGCCAGCTGCGGTGTGAGCGATTGCCCGACATCGTGCCCATGAAAACCGGCAATTTTAATCTGCTTCGGTACGGAAATATCTAACCGCTGGCACTCAAACAAGGCACCAATGGCTAAGTCGTCATTAGTGCAGAAAATTCCATCGATTCCCGGAAACTGTACCAATGCTTGCTGTAACTGCTTCGCCCCCAATGTAAACGAGGAATGTTCTTCTGTTGTAATGCTATTTGGCACTAAACCATTCTTTTGCATCGCATAAGCATATCCCTGCATTTTAAGCTGAGAGCGTTTATCCATTCTCGCCCCAAAATAGACAATATGCCTGCTACCGCGAGCAATCATAGCCTCCACCATTGCCTGTGCTGCAGAAAAATTATCAAAACCGACCGCTTGCTGAATACCTATTTCGCTACTATCCATAATTTCTATCACCGGAATATGCGCCACTTCCAACATTTTTAATGTACGAGGGGAATGATGATTTTCCGATAAAATAATGCCATCGATATGATAAGAAAGCAGAGATTCGATCCGCTGTTCTTCTTTTTTCTCACTATAGCCATAGTGAGCCAACATAGTTTGATAGCCAGCCTCATCGGTGATTTGTTCAATTCCTTTAATCACATCTGCAAAAACTTGATTGGTTAAAGACGGCACTAACACACCAATTGCCCGGCTCTTTGCATTTGAAAGGATATCCGGTGTACGATTAGGAATATAACCAAACTGTTCGATAGCTTCGGCAATTTTTGCACCGGTATCTCTGGCAACTGTATTAGGATCACGTAAATAACGGCTCACTGTCATTTTAGTAATGCCGAGATGAATCGCGATATCTTGTAGTGTCGGACGTTTAGGTTTGGTCATTTGCTTGGATAAGTTTACAAAATTGAAGTTAACCGATTATAACTGAAGTTTAAAAAGCAAACGTAAATTTTTCCAAAAAAATGACCGCTTGTTGTTATTCATCCCTAAATTCTTTTGGTGTTTTACCGAACTCTTTTTTGAACACCGCATAAAAATATTGTAATGACGGATAACCACAAACATGAGCTATTTCTTGGGTTGGAATATCAGTAAATTTCAACATATATTTTGCTCTGGATAGTTTTTCTTCGTGAATAACTTGATGAACTGTTTTATTCATTTCATCTTTAAAACGCTGTTCTAGATTTGAACGAGACATTCTTAAATGATCCAAAACCTGCTCTACTTTAATTCCCTGACAAGCTCGATGGCGAATAAAATGCATAGCTTGAATCACAGCTGGGTCTTGTAAAGATCGGTAATCTGTTGAACGGCGTTCTTCTACTTTAAGTGGTGGGATCAGAATTGGTTTTTGTGAAACAGGGAAATTATTTAATTGACGATGTAGCAGCTTAGCAGCATGATAGCCGATTTGTGAAGTACCTTGTGTGACGGAAGAAAGCGACACTCGGGAAAGATATTGAATTAGCTCTTCGTTATCAATGCCAATCACACAAAGCTGCTCCGGCACCGTAATTTTTAGGTGCTCACAAGTTTGAAGCAAATGTCTGGCACGCGCATCGGTTACTGCAATAATGCCTGTGTGGGATGGTAAAGTTTGTAACCATTCTCCTAATTTGGTTTGTAATTCAGTCCAATTATCTGAATGTGCCTGTTCGCCAATATAAAAATTTATCTGATGCTCATATTTTTCCATTAACTGAATAAAAGCATTTTGGCGTTCAATTGCCCAGTGTTTTTCTGTTTCGGCAGGGTAACCATAAAAAGCAAATTGATTAATACCTTTTTGCTTAAGGTGCAAAAAGGCCATCTCGACCAAAGCGTAATTATCTGTCGCAACATAAGGGAAATTAGGATAATAATCCGGATTGTGGTATGAGCCACCAACAGCAACTATCGGAACATCTATGTCTTTTAACAGCTCAACGGTTTCCGGATCGTCAAAGTCAGCAATAATTCCATCAATAGAGAGGCTTTCAATCGTGTTTTTATGATAGACAAAATCATCTTCTACGAAAATATCCCAAGAACATTGCGAGGCTTGAATAAATTGCCCTATTCCTTGCATAACACCGCGGTCATAAATTTTATTCGCATTAAAAAGCAGGGCGATTTTATAACGTTGCTCTATCATTTAGCCTCCCAACTATTGCTTTAGTGGTTAACTATAAAAGAAAATGATTGCTTAATCAAAGAGGATAAAAAAAGAAAAGCAGATTAGACAATTTATCTCGTCCGCTTTTCATACTTTAGTTATTAAAATTTACCACAAATGATATACACTTGGGCGAATTAATCGGTTATAAATCTCTTCCACTTTTTGCATTTCGCTTTCACTTAATGATGAGAAGTTATCCGCCTCTGCATTAGTAATCACTTGTGAAACTTTACTTGCCCCAGGAATCACTGTACTTACCGCATTATTCATCAATACCCAACGTAATGCATAAGGAATTAAATCTTCCGTGCCGAATAAGGCTTTCAGTTCTTCCACGGCTTGTAAGCCAAGTTGATAGTCCACGCCGGAGAAAGTTTCACCTTTATCAAAGGCTTCACCTTGTCGGTTAAATGTGCGGTGATCGTCTTTTCCAAATTTCGTATTGGCATTATATCTACCGGTTAATAAACCACTTGCTAAAGGCACTCGGGCAATAATGCCAACATCTTTTTGTTGTGCTGTCGGGAATAGCTGTTCGAGCGGTTTTAGACGGAACATATTGAAGATCACTTCCATTGCCGCAATATCGTAATCCATTGCCAACAAACCTTTTTCGACAGTTTCGATACTCACACCGTAGTCGATTAATTTTCCGCTAGTTTTAAGCTGTTCTAATTTAGAAAAGATCTCATCATTGCAATACACAGAAGTTGGTGGGCAATGAAGCAAAATCATATCCAACTTTTCTGTACCTAAACGGCTTAAACTACCATCAACAAATTTTTCGATTGCCTGTGGCGTGTACATTTCAGCGGTATGTGGATTTAACGCCCGCCCACACTTGGTAACCACATAGAAAAAGTCAGGGTATTTTTTTAAAATCTCACCAATGGCTTTCTCACTTTGCCCGTTGTTATACACATCAGCGGTATCAATAAAATTGATGCCTTGCTCATAAGCAGTTTCTAAAATTGCCATTGCCTCTCGGTGATTAAACGGATCACCCCATTTCGTCCCAAGCTGCCAAGTACCTAAACCAATTTCTGACACCATTTTGTTGGTTTTACCAAATCTGCGTTGTTTCATAAGTATCTCCGTTGAGTGAAAGTGATGTTTCTGTTTCAAAACAATTTAGGGCTATTAAAGATTTACATTTATATCATTCTAGACAAGCGGTCGTTTTTTGCAATTTTTTTACAAAAAACGACCGCTTGTATCAGGAGATCAATTAGGCTTTTTTCTTGCTTATTGTATCCACCCAAACCGCAAGCAGTAAAATCGCCCCTTTTACGATATATTGCCAGAAGGTTGGCACATCAAGCATACTCATTCCGTTATCCAGTAAAGCAATGATAAATGCTCCGATAACAACACCGTAAATTGTACCGATACCACCCGCTAAACTTGCCCCACCAATGACACAGGCAGCAATGGCATCAAGCTCAGCATTTTGCCCTGCTGATGGTGCACCTGCACCAAGTCGAGAGCTTAAAATCAAACCGGCAACGGCCACTAATAAACCGTTAAGAGCAAAAATGGTTAACTTAACTTTTTCCACTGCAATGCCCGATAAACGAGCCGCCTCAATATTGCCACCAATCGCGTAAATATGACGACCAAATGCCGTTTTTCTCGCAATAAATGTACCAGCAACCGCTAATAAGCAGAGAATTAATACAGGAATTGGCATACCACGATAATCGTTAAGTAGATAGATTGCACCTAGCACGAGAATTGCTACAAGACCGTATTTCACGGTTTCTTTTGGCATTGGAGAAACGGTCAAATTCAGATTCTGTCTAGCTTTACGTTGATAACTCCCCCAAGCGATAAAGCAAAAGACCGCAACAGTGCCTAAAATCATCCCTACCATATCAGGCAAGTAGCCTTGACCGATAGTGGTCATCTCTTCGCTGATAGGCGAAACCGTTGTACCATTAGTAATACCTACTAAGATTCCACGAAACGCCAGCATACCCGCAAGGGTTACAATAAAAGATGGGACTTTTTGATAGGCAACCCACCAGCCGTTCCACGATCCAATCACTAAGCCTAAGAGAAGCGTAACAAGGATAGTTAAAGGTAACGGCCAGCCCCACCAAACATTACTGATTGCCGCAAAACCACCGAGTAGCCCCATTAGTGAGCCAACCGATAAGTCAATTTCTGCCGAGATAATCACAAACACCATACCAATGGCAAGGATACCGGTGATGGAAGTTTGGCGTAACAGGTTAGAGATATTTCTTGCACTTAAATAGGCGCCATCTGTTGCGATTGAGAAAAAACTCATAATCACTACAATGGCAATCAGCATAATATAGACTTGTAAATTAATGGATTTTAACTTATTCATAGATTACTCCTTAAGTGCCGCTTCCATCACTTTTTCTTGGGTTAAATTCTGGTTGATGAGATTTGCTTTGATTTTGCCCTCGTGCATTACTAACACACGGTCGCTAATGCCTAATACTTCTGGTAATTCGGAAGAGATCACAATAATCGCCATTCCTTCTTGGGCTAATTGATTGATAAGTTTATAAATTTCATATTTTGCCCCTACATCAATACCGCGTGTCGGCTCGTCTAAAATTAAGATTTTCGGATTGAGCAGCAAACATTTTGCTAAAATCGCTTTTTGTTGATTACCGCCACTTAACCGCCCAATGGCTAATTCAGGCGAGGAAGTTTTTACTTTTAGTTTGGCAATAGATTGGTTGATAATGGTTTCTTCAAGCGGTTCATTTATCACTTTTTTTCCAAAACAAAATTGTGGCAGTGCAGAGAGAGTAATATTTTTGCCTACCCCCATAATCGGCACAATGCCGTGTTTTTTGCGATCTTCCGGCACCATTACAATGTGATTTTCAATGGCTTGAGCACAATTTTTAATTTTTATTTTTTGATTGTTGAGATAAATATCTGCCTGATATTTTCCTTGATAAGAGCCGAAAATACATTGTGCCATTTCAGTTCGCCCTGAACCGACCAAACCTGCCACACCTAAAATTTCACCTTTGTGTAGCACAAAATTGGCATTATCTACCCGCTTGATATGCGTATTAGTTGGGTGCCAAGCGGTAATGTTTTCAACACGCAAAATTTCTTCGCCAATCTCGTGCGGTTCGTGTGGGTAAAGCGAGGTAATTTCACGCCCGACCATCATCGTGATAATATCATCTTCACTCATCCCCATTGCCGAACGCGTACCGATATGCTCACCATCACGAATTACACAGATTTTGTCGGAAATGGCTTTGACTTCGTTCAATTTGTGAGAAATATAAACGCAAGCAATGTTATGAGCTTTTAAGTCTTTAATTAAATTAAGCAGAATATCGGTTTCTTTTTCAGTAAGAGAGGCTGTTGGTTCGTCCAAAATTAATAAACGCACCTGTTTGTTCAATGCTTTGGCAATTTCAACCAATTGTTGCTGCCCTAAGCCTAACTCCCCAACTTTGGTGTTTGGGTCAATATCCAGTTGCACTTGCTCTAGCAAGGTTTTACAACGCAGATACATTTCGTTATCACAGGTCAATCCAGATTGGGTAATTTCATTCCCTAAAAACATATTCTCCAAAATCGACATATTTTTTACTAAGGTCAATTCTTGGTGAATAATGGAAATGCCTTTTTCTTCGGTATCTTTAATATTTTTGGCAATCAGTTTCTCGCCGGAAAAATAGATTTCCCCTTCATACTCACCGGCAGGATAAATGCCACACAATACTTTCATTAAGGTTGATTTGCCTGAACCATTTTCACCACACAAAGAAAGTATTTCACCGGTTTCAAGGGAAATTGAAATATTATTTAATGCTACAACTTCACCAAATTTTTTAGTGATGTTATTCATTTCTAATAATTTCGCCATACTTAGCCCCTTATTTTCAAAAATGGCGAGGAAGCCTCGCCATATAGAAAAATTAAAGTGATTTATTTATATACTGCATCTTTGGTGTGGAAGCCGTCTTTAATCACGGTGTCATCAATATTGTCTTTGGTTACTACCACAGGCTCTAATAAGTAAGATTCAACCTCTTTGTTGCCGTTATTTAATTTCGCATTGCTTTCAACTTTTTCTTCTTTACCCAGTGCTACTGCAATTTCAGCTGCTTTATCTGCAAGATTCGTAATTGGCTTATAAACAGTCATTGTTTGTGTACCCGCAATAATGCGTTTGATTGCCGCTAAGTCTGCATCTTGACCAGAAATCGCCACTTTGCTAAGCCCTGAGCACTTAACGCTTGGATTGCACCGCCTGCGGTGGCATCGTTTGAAGCCACTACCGCATCAATATTGTTTTTATTGGCGGTTAAAGCATTTTCCATAATTTGTAAGGCTTTTTCCGCTAACCAAGAATCAACCCATTGATCGCCTACTACTTTGATTTTTCCGCTGTTAATATGTGGTTGTAACACTTTCATTTGACCTTTACGGAATAATTTCGCATTGTTATCAACAGGTGATCCCCCCATTAAGAAATAATTCCCTTCCGGTTTTTGCTCGATAATGCTTTGTGCTTGTAACTCACCCACTTTTTCATTATCGAACGAAACATAGAAATCAATATCGGCATTATTGATTAAGCGGTCATAAGCTAAAACTTTAACACCTTCTTTTTTCGCTTCCGCAATCACGTTTGATAACACTTCACCGTTAAACGGAATAATCACTAATACATCAATATCTTTATTTAGCATATTCTCAATTTGGGAAATTTGAGCGGTTGCATCGCCGTTTGCAGATTGAACAAACACCTTTGCCCCTAAGGCTTCCGCTTTATTTACAAAAATATCTCGGTCTTTTTGCCATCTTTCCAAACGTAGATCATCAATCGACATACCGATTTTAAGATCCTTGGCAATTGCCGAGTGGCTAAATGCCATTAAGGTGGCAGCAACAGCTAATAATTTGGACTTGAGTTTCATAGTTCACCTCATTAGTTATAAAAATAATGTTCGAGCCTGTTCTCGCTCGCTCAAAGTCTGGGCTGATTTCAAATCAAGTTCAATTATCATATTTCTTAATACGATTACGTTTTTTTACTTTTGTGATCTACGCCACATTAACCAATAATCGAAATAAAAAAACGAAATATCGTAATTGAATGGTTTTGATAATTCTCCGATGATGTTGCCGAAAGATTATTTTCCAATTCAGAGGAGCATTAGTATGTCTAACTATTTTGACAAAATCTCGAAAGTCCAATTTGAAGGAGCAAACTCAACCAATCCTTTTGCGTTTAAACACTATAATCCAAATGAAGTGATTTTAGGAAAAACAATGGCTGAGCATCTGCGTTTAGCGGTCTGTTATTGGCACACATTCTGCTGGACAGGTAATGATATGTTTGGTGTCGGTTCATTGGATCGTAGCTGGCAAAAAACTGGCGATTTATTGCAAGGTGCGAAACAAAAAGCGGAAATTGCCTTTGAGTTTTTCCAAAAATTAGGTGTGCCTTACTACTGTTTCCACGATGTAGATATCGCCCCTGAAGGCAATAATTTCAAAGAATATCTCCATAACTTCAACACCATTGTAGATATTTTAGAGAAAAAACAAGCAGAAACCGGCGTAAAATTATTGTGGGGGACGGCAAACTGCTTTACTAATCCTCGCTATATGTCAGGTGCTTCGACCAACCCAAATCCGGAAGTCTTTGCTTGGGCGGCGGCACAAGTCTTTACCGCAATGAACGCTACCCAACGCTTAGGCGGTGAAAACTATGTGTTATGGGGCGGACGTGAAGGTTATAAAACCTTACTCAATACCGATCTCAAACGTGAGCGTGAACAAATCGGTCGCTTTATGCAATTAGTGGTAGAACATAAACATAAAATCGTCTTTAAAGGCATACTATTAATTGAGCCAAAACCACAAGAGCCAACCAAACACCAATACGATTACGATGTAGCAACCGTTTACGGTTTCTTAAAACAGTTCGGTTTAGAAAATGAAATCAAAATGAACATTGAAGCCAACCACGCGACGCTTGCAGGACATACCTTCCAACACGAAATTGCGACTGCAACGGCATTAGGCATCTTTGGTTCTATCGACGCTAACCGTGGCGACCCACAATTAGGCTGGGATACCGACCAATTCCCAAACAGCGTGGAAGAAAACACCCTTGTAATGTACGAAATCTTAAAAGCAGGCGGTTTCACTACAGGCGGTTTCAACTTTGATGCGAAAATCCGCCGCCAAAGCACCGACCCGTATGATTTATTCCATGCTCATATCGGTGCAATGGATGTGTTAGCATTATCACTAAAACAAGCGGCGAAAATGTTTGAAGACCAAACGTTACAAAAAGTGGTCGATAACCGCTACGCAGGCTGGAATCAAGATCTTGGTCAGCAAATCTTAACAGGCAAAGCCAGCCTTGAAGCTCTCGCTAAAATCGTAGAAACCCAAGGCTTAGATCCAAAACCAGTTTCCGGTCAGCAAGAATATTTAGAAAATTTAGTGAATAGCTATATTTATCGTTAATTGTGATAAGCGGTTGTTTTTTATCAATTATTTGCAAATTTATATTCGATCTGATCCCCCTCTTTAGCAAAGAGGGGCTAGGGGAGATTTGGCAGGAGTGATTAGCGAAGTGAGAGAAAGATAACTCCTCTAATTTTTAAATTTAGTTTGATACTTTTTATCTTATTTTCTCCGTTTATTTCTTCTGCCAAATCTCCCCCTCCCCTCTTTGCTAAAGAGGGGAGATAGATCTCCAAAATTTAAAATTGCAAATTTCCTGAATAAAATGACCGCTTGTTTTTTTATATTAAGGAGTATTTATGTATATTGGAATTGATCTTGGTACTTCTGGGGTTAAAGTTGTTCTACTTGATGAAACCCAACACATTGTTGCGATCACCCAAAAGTATCTCCCTATTTCCCGCCCACAACCGTTATGGTCTGAGCAAAATCCTCAAGATTGGTGGAATGCCACCAATGAGGCAATGCTTGAATTAGCTAACCAACAAGACTTAAGCAAGGTAAAAGCTATCGGGCTAACCGGGCAAATGCACGGTGCGACTTTATTAGACAAATCAGATAATATCCTTTCCCCGGCCATTTTATGGAATGATGGACGCAGTGTTGCCGAATGTGAGGAACTGGAAAATTTAGTGCCAAACAGCCGTGATATTACCGGCAACTTAATGATGCCTGGATTTACGGCACCTAAATTAAAATGGGTCAATAAACATTTACCAAATATCGCTGAACAAGTCAGTAAAGTACTGCTACCAAAAGATTATTTAAGACTATTAATGACAGGCGAATATGCTTCAGATATGTCTGATGCTTCAGGCACAATGTGGCTGGATGTAGGCAAACGGGATTGGAACCAAACACTACTAAATGCCTGTGGGCTCGATCTAGACAATATGCCAAAACTGTTTGAAGGCAACCAAATCACAGGTTATTTACGCAAAGAGATTGCTCAACAATGGAAAATCAAAGAAGTACCGGTAGTAGCCGGTGGTGGCGATAACGCAGCAGGAGCGATCGGTATCGGTCTTCACCAAGCAGGGCAGGCAATGTTGTCGTTGGGTACTTCGGGGGTTTATTTTGTGGTGGGTGATAAATTCTATGCTAATCCCAAAAAAAGCGGTACATAGTTTCTGTCACGCCTTACCTGATCGATGGCACTTGATGTCAGTGATTTTAAGTGCGGCTTCCGCGGTGGATTGGGCTGCGAAATCTTTGGGCTTTAAAGATGTACCGACCTTATTTCAACAGGTTGAAGAAAATCAAACGGAAACAGAAGTTATATTCCTACCTTATTTATCAGGTGAACGCACACCACATAATGATCCCTACGCCAAAGGCATATTTTGGGGATTAAGCCATAACGAGGACCGAGTCACAATGGCAAAAGCGGTGATTGAAGGAGTCAGTTTTGCAATGGCGGAAAGTATTGATGTATTGCACGAAACAGGGGTAACCGCAAATAATATCACCCTTATTGGTGGTGGTGCGAAAAGTGCCTACTGGCGACAATTACTCGCCGATATTAGTGGTAAAACTGTTGAATACCGTACGGGGGGGATGTCGGCCCGGCTTTAGGGGCAGCAAAATTGGCTCAAATTGCATTAAATCCAAATCGGGATATTGCTGAATTCTGCCAACCGTTACCATTAGAACAGGTTTATCAACCAAACCCGGCTCGCCATGCGGAATATCAAACTAAACGCCAGAAATTTGCTGAGCTTTATCAGCGATTAAAAGGCTTATAACTATTTAAACAAGCGGTTGTTTTTTACTCGCTACGCTCGCTCCTTTGGAGCCGTTGGCAAAGCCAACGTTCAAACGCAAGCGTTTGTCGCAAAATTTTGCAGAAAAATGACCACTTGTATCACTCCGTTGAAAATCAATCGCCACCAAAATAGTGAAAAAACAATCAAATTACATCCTCTCTCTATCAAATTAATCTCTGATCGAATTTCTCTCCCCACTATAACCACATAAATTTTAATGATAAATATATGTTACATTAATTTTAGTATGTTACCATTTTGTTTATTACTAAAACACTTTGTACAAAAAGAAAACATTTTATTTTCCAAATAGTTCATTTAAAAATCGAAAATCCAAAAATATGCCAAACAGCAGCAAAAAAACTGGATCTTTACATAAAAAAGATTATATTATTCTGTGCTTTCAACTCAATTCAGAATGATTATCAAGTAAAAACTATGAACGAAACTAACTTTAATCTATTAGGAAAAATCACTTGGCTATGGATGAACTCTCCTTTACATAAAGAATGGAGCAATTCTTTGCTAGCCAGAAATGTCATCCCTGCCATTGAAAATGAACAATATATGCTACTTGTTGATAATGGAATACCCATTGCTTATTGTAGCTGGGCTGATTTAAACCTTGAAACAGAGGTGAAATATATTAGGGATATTGCTTCACTCTCACCTGATGAGTGGCAGTCGGGGGATAGACGTTGGATCATTGATTGGGTAGCACCATTTGGGCATTCGCAATTACTTTATGAAAAAATGTGTAATAAATTTCCCGATACTATCGTCAGATCTATACGTTTTTATCCAAAACAGAAAGAACTGGGCAAAATAGCCTACTTCAAAGGAGGTAAATTAGATAGAAAAATAGCGAAAAAACGCTTTGATTCATATCAAAATGAACTCGCAGAAGCATTAAAAAATAAATTTTGATTTTACTAAATATAAAAGGAGACATCCCTTATGGGTACTAGACTTAATACGATTAAGACTAATCTTAAAAGCACACTAGGTGCGACCAAAAACGGATTCAACAGAACACTTGCAGCAACTAAAAGTGGATTGAATAAAACCGGTCAATCGTTAAAAACAGGAGCAAAAAAACTGATTTTAGCTGTGCCTAAAGATTACGATTCAAATCAAGGTAATGGTCTTCAAGACTTAGTGAAGGCTGCTGAAGAATTAGGTATTGAGGTACAAAGAGAAGAACGTAATGACATTGCTACGGCCCAAACAAGCTTAGGTACAATTCAAAATGTGCTTGGCTTTAGCGAACGCGGTATTGTTCTTTCTGCAGAACAACTCAATAAGCAACTACAAAAAACCAAATTGGGACAGTCCTTAGGCTCAGCTCAAGCAATCGCTCAAAATGTCGGTAGAGCAAAAACAGTATTATCCGGTATTCAATCCATTTTAGGCTCTGTAATGGCCGGTATGGATTTAGACGAAATTCTGAAAAAAAACGGGAGTGAACTTGATTTAGCAAAAGCCGGTTTAGAGTTAACTAACTCTTTAATTGAAAACATTGCGAATTCTGTTCAAACAATTGATAGTTTTGCAGATCAAATTAGCCAATTAGGCACCAAATTACAAAATGTAAAAGGTTTAGGTGCTTTAAGTGAAAAACTGAAAAATCTTGAAGGCTTAGGTAAAGCAAGTCTTGGTTTAGAAGTGATTTCTGGTTTACTTTCCGGTGCAACTGCAGCACTTGTTTTGGCAGATAAAAATGCATCTACAGGTAGAAAAGTCGGTGCAGGTGTTGAGCTTGTTAATCAAGTCGTCGGTAATATCACCAAAGCAGTTTCTTCTTATATTTTAGCACAACGTGTTGCAGCAGGTTTATCTACTACAGGTCCAGTGGCAGCATTAATTGCCTCTACAGTAGCACTCGCTATCAGTCCACTTGCCTTTGCGGGAATCGCAGATAAATTTAAGCATGCTAAAGCATTAGAAAGTTATGCAGAAAGATTTAAAAAACTAGGTTATGACGGAGATAGTTTACTCGCTGAATACCAACGAGGAACAGGTACTATAGATGCTTCCGTAACCGCAATTAATACTGCATTAGCTGCAATTTCAGGTGGTGTTTCAGCCGCTGCAGCCGGTTCTTTAGTCGGTGCACCAATTGCCTTACTTGTTTCTGGTATCACCGGAATTATCTCAACCATTCTACAATATTCTAAACAAGCTATGTTTGAGCATGTGGCGAATAAAATTCACGATAAGATTGTGGATTGGGAGAAAAAACATAACGGCAAAAATTACTTCGAAAATGGCTACGACTCTCGCCATTTAGCCGATCTGCAAGACAATATGCGTAAATTACTCAATCTTAATAAAGAGTTGCAAGCAGAGCGCGTTATCGCAATTACGCAACGACAATGGGATAGTAATATTGGTGATCTCGCCGGTATCAGCCGTTTAGGTGAAAAAGTAATGAGTGGAAAAGCCTATGTGGATGCATTTGAAGAAGGCAAACACTTAAAAGCAGATAAATTCGTGCAATTAAATTCTGCTACAGGCGTCATTGATGTCAGCAATTCAGGCAATGCGAAAACTCAGCATATTTTATTTAGAACACCGCTTCTCACTCCAGGTGTAGAAAATCGTCAGCGTGTACAAACCGGTAAATATGAATATATTACTAAGTTAAATATTAACCGTGTAGATAGCTGGAAAATTACTGATGGTGCGGCAAGTTCTACTTTTGATCTAACTAATGTCGTTCAACGTATTGGCGTTGAATTAGATCATGCAGATAATGTAATCAAGACGAAAGAAACCAAAATTGTCGCAAATCTTGGTGATGGTGATGACAACGTATTTGTTGGTTCAGGTACCACAGAAATTGATGGTGGTAACGGTCATGACCGCGTGCATTATAGCCGAGGCGATTACGGTGCATTAACCATTGATGCAACAAATGAAACAGTTAAAGGTAGCTATACAGTTAAACGTTTTGTTGAAACAGGTAAAGCTCTACACGAAGTCACTGCAACTCACTCTACTCTGGTTGGTAGCCGTGAAGAGAAAATTGAATATCGTCACGGTAACAATAGACAGCATGCCGGTTACTATACAACAGATACCTTAAAATCGATCGAAGAGATTATCGGTACTTCACACAACGATACCTTTAAAGGTAGTAAATTTGATGATGCCTTCCACGGTGGTGATGGCGTTGATACGATTGACGGTAATGCCGGCAATGACCGTTTATTCGGTGGTAAAGGCGCTGATGCTATCGATGGTGGTGACGGTGATGACTTTATCGATGGTGGTAAAGGTGATGATACCTTACTCGGCGGTAAAGGCAATGATATTTTCGTACACCGTCAAGGAGATGGCAATGATTTAATTAGCGACTCCGGCGGTAATGATAAATTATCTTTCGCGGACTCAAATCTTAAAGATTTAACCTTCGAAAAAGTGAACCATCACCTTGTAATTACAAATAAAAGACAAGAGAAAGTGACAATTCAAAACTGGTTCCGTGAAGCAGATTTCGCTAAAACTGTGCCCAATTATAAAGCAACAGCAGACGAAAAAATTGAAGAAATCATTGGCCGACAAGGTGAGCGTATTACCTCTAAGCAAATTGATGAACTGATCGAAAAAGGTAACGGTAAAATTGCCCAAGATGAATTGGCGAAAATTGCTGAAAGCAGTGCTTTACTCAAAGAAAGTAGATTTGCTTCAAATAGCTTAAATAAACTTGTTTCATCTGCAGGCGCATTTGCCTCTTCAAACGATAGTAGAATGGGGCTTGGCGTTCCTACATCATTGTATGAACATACCCAATCTGTACAATTTGTAAGAGCAGCTTAATATTTTAAATGTTTAGCAACTCTATATTGTTTACGCATTATGGAGTTGCTATTTTATTTTTTAAAAGGAGATTTCATGGAAGTTAATCATCAAAGCAATGATCTTGGATTAGTTGCTCTGAAAATGCTTGCCCAATATCATAATATTCCCCTCAATCCAGAAGAAATAAAACATAAATTTGATATCGAAGGAAAAGGTCTCACCTTAACTTCTTGGCTATTGGCTGCAAAATCATTAGAACTTAAAGCCAAACATATTAAAAAAGAAATTTCCCGCTTGCACTTAGTTAATTTGCCTGCACTGGTATGGCAAGACAACGGTAAGCACTTTTTATTGGTAAAAATCGATACCGATAAAAAACGTTACTTAACTTATGATTTAGAGCAAGATGCCCCCAAGATTCTCTCTCAGGAAGAGTTTGAAAGTTGTTACCAAGGGAAAATTATCCTAGTCACTTCAAGGGCTTCTATTGTCGGTCAGTTGGCTAAATTTGACTTTACATGGTTTATTCCTGCTGTTATTAAATACAGGAAAATCTTTTTAGAAACCTTGCTTGTTTCCATCTTTTTGCAAATTTTTGCCTTAATTACACCGCTATTCTTCCAAGTTGTGATGGATAAAGTATTGGTACATCGAGGCTTCTCAACCTTAAATATCATCACCGTAGCATTGGCAATTGTCATTATATTTGAAATTGTCTTAAGCGGTTTGCGAACTTACGTATTCTCCCATAGTACCAGTCGCATTGATGTGGAATTAGGGGCAAGATTATTTCGCCATTTATTGGCATTGCCGATTTCCTACTTTGAAAATCGGCGGGTTGGCGATACCGTTGCCAGAGTCAGAGAATTAGATCAAATTCGTAATTTTCTCACCGGCCAAGCGCTCACTTCAGTGTTGGATTTACTTTTCTCATTTATCTTTTTTGCAGTGATGTGGTACTACAGCCCTAAGCTCACGCTGGTTATTCTTGGCTCTTTACCATGCTATATCTTATGGTCAATATTTATCAGCCCGATTTTAAGGCGCCGCCTAGACGATAAATTTGCCAGAGGTGCGGATAACCAAGCATTTTTGGTGGAATCGGTTACAGCTATTAATATGATCAAAGCAATGGCTGTATCACCACAAATGACCGACACTTGGGATAAACAATTAGCAAGCTATGTTTCATCCAGTTTTCGTGTAACTGTGCTGGCTACAATTGGGCAGCAAGGCGTACAACTTATCCAAAAAACCGTTATGGTGATTAACTTATGGTTAGGTGCACATCTTGTGATTTCCGGTGATTTAAGTATCGGACAATTAATCGCCTTTAATATGCTTTCAGGACAAGTTATTGCTCCTGTTATTCGCTTGGCACAATTATGGCAAGATTTCCAACAAGTCGGTATTTCTGTTACGCGTTTAGGCGACGTACTAAACTCACCGACCGAGCAATATCAAGGGAAATTATCTCTTCCTGAAATACAGGGGAATGTGGCATTTAGAAATATCCGCTTCAGATATAAACCCGATGCACCAACAATTCTAAATAATGTCAATTTAGACATTAAACAAGGTGAAGTAATTGGGATTGTTGGGCGTTCCGGCTCAGGCAAAAGCACCCTTACGAAGCTGCTACAACGCTTTTACATCCCTGAAAACGGGCAAGTTCTCATTGATGGACATGACTTAGCTTTAGCTGATCCAAACTGGCTTCGCCGCCAAATTGGTGTCGTGTTGCAAGATAACGTGCTATTAAATCGTAGCATCCGAGACAACATTGCATTATCGGATCCAAGTATGCCGATGGAACGCATTATCTATGCAGCCAAATTAGCCGGTGCCCATGACTTTATTTCCGAGTTACGCGAAGGTTATAACACCGTAGTAGGTGAACAAGGTGCGGGTCTTTCTGGTGGACAAAGACAGCGAATTGCCATTGCCAGAGCATTGGTCAACAATCCTAAAATTCTGATTTTTGATGAAGCTACCAGTGCGCTCGATTACGAGTCTGAGCATATTATTATGCGAAATATGCAAAAAATATGCCAAGGTCGAACTGTGATTATAATTGCTCACCGTTTATCTACAGTTAAAAATGCCGACCGAATTATCGTGATGGAAAAAGGTGAAATTGTAGAGCAAGGTAAGCACCAAGAGTTACTTCAAAACAGTAACGGCCTTTATTCCTATTTGCACCAATTACAAGTGAATTAAGAAGGTACTACAATGAAAATATGGATAAGTGGTATTTATGAATTTTTCCTACGCTATAAAAATGTCTGGAAAGAAGTGTGGAAAATTCGTAAAGAATTAGACCACCCCGACAGAAAAAAAGACGAAAGCGAATTTTTACCTGCGCATTTAGAGCTTATTGAAACACCTGTTTCAAAAAAACCTCGCTTGATAGCCTATTTAATTATGCTATTTCTCGCCTTAGCTATTATTATCGCAAGCGTGGGCAAGGTAGAAATTGTTGCAACCGCCACCGGTAAACTAGCCTTTAGTGGAAGAAGCAAAGAAATCAAACCGATTGAAAATGCGATAGTAAAAGAAATTTTTGTGAAAGACGGGCAATTTGTAGAAAAAGGTCAGCTGTTAGTCAGCCTAACAGCACTCGGTTCCGATGCTGATATGCAGAAAACAAGGAGTTCGCTTGCTTTAGCAAAACTGGAAAATTATCGTTATCAAACATTACTAAAAGCTATTGAAAAAGAGTGTTTACCCACCATTGATTTATCTAAAACAGAGTTTAAAGATACTTCTGAAGAAGATAGATTACGGATTAAACATTTAATTGAGGAGCAATACTCAACTTGGCAAAAACAAAAAGCACAAAAAGTCTTAGCCTACAAACGTAAAGATGCTGAAAAGCAAACAGCTTACGCTTATGTTCGCAAATACGAAGGAGCAAGTCGTATTGAAAATGAAAAATTAAAGGACTTTAAAGCACTTTATCAACAAAAATCGTTATCTAAGCATGAATTGCTTTCGCAGGAAAATAAAACTATTGAAGCCCAAAATGAGCTTGCTGTTTATCGTTCCAAACTAAATGAATTAGAGCATGACTTACTTAATGTAAAAGAAGAGCTTGACCTCATTACGAAATTTTTCAAAAGTGACGTGTTAGAAAAAATAAAACAGCACATGGAAAATGAACGCCAACTCCGCCTAGAGCTGGAAAAAAATAATCAACGGCAACAAGCCTCAATGATTCGAGCACCGGTTTCCGGCACAATCCAGCAACTGAAAATTTATACGATAGGCGGTGTGGTGACAACAGCGGAAACATTAATGGTCATCGTGCCGGAAGATGATGTATTGGAAGCAACAGCACTCGTTCAAAATAAAGATATCGGTTTTGTCACAGCAGGACAAGATGTTATTATCAAAGTTGAAACTTTCCCATATACTCGCTATGGCTATTTGAACGGGAAAATTAAACACATCAGCCCAGATGCCATTGAACACCCAAATCTCGGCTTAGTGTTTAATGCAACGATAAGCATAGACAGAAAAAATCTTGTCTCTCCCGATGGAAAAACTATTGCACTTGGCTCCGGTATGGGCATAACTGCCGAAATCAAAACCGGTATGCGTAGCGTCATGAGTTATTTACTCAGCCCACTGGAAGAATCAGTAACCGAAGGGTTAAGAGAACGATAACATTAGAAAGAGACGAATTTATGTTCGTCTCTTTTTTCATCCTAAATCTTCATGACAAATTGCAAAATTCTATAGAAAAATGACCGCTTGTATCACATCTTTGAAAATAAATTAATTACCAAAACACCAGCAATAATCAGGATAATTCCAATCATTCCAGCCAAATCAATTTTCTGCCCGAAAGCAAAATAAGCAACCAATGCGGTTAATACAATACCGACACCTGACCAAACCGCATACACAATACCTACCGGCAAAGTCCGAAAAATAATTGAGAGAAAATAAAACGATAAACCATAAAGAGCCAACGAACTAACCTTTGGTACAACTTTAGTAAAGCCATTACTTAATTTTAATAAATTAGTCGCGACAATTTCTAAGCAAATCGAAATAGCGAGTAAAATCCAAACGTTCATCACACTTTCTCTTTTTGATATTGTAAAATAGCAGGCAAATTACCCTCAAGCCAATCTACCAACGCAAACATTCGACTGGAAGCCTCCTCACCAAATGAAGTTAAACTGTATTCTACATGGGGTGGCACAGTATTATAGGACTTACGGGTGAGCATTCCGTCTTCCTCAAGCCGATGCAACGTTTCGGTTAACATTCGCTCGCTTACACCGTCAATGGTTTTACGCAACTCACTAAACCGCTTGGTGCCCGAACGCAATGCAATAATCACCAATGCTCCCCAACGGCTGGTTAGATGCTGCAAAATCTGGCGTGACGGACACGCTGCCGCCATTACATTCCCCTTTAAAGCATCACTATCGAAATTTTTCTGCATTTTTATTTCCTTAAAAATCAATCAGTTAAAAATTATTTTCAAACTTACATTTTTGTAAGTACTTCTAAAAAGTAAGTTAACAAGTATTATAGCAACCAAATTGATTAATTCACATTTATTTTTAAGGAGTTTATTATGAAAACTATCGCAATCACAGGAGTAACAGGCCAATTTGGCGCTATTGTACTTGCAAAATTGTTGGAAAAATCAACCGCTAACATCATTGCATTAGCACGAGATCCAAGCAAAATCCGCAATGTGGAAGCCCGTAAATTTGATTATTCAAAATCAGAAGGGCAAGTGGAAGCATTACACGGTGTGGATACTTTATTATTGGTTTCAGGTAATGAAATTGGGCAACGTGCTATACAACATAAAAACGTCATTGAATCTGCCCAAAAAGCCGGCGTAAAACATATTATCTACACTAGCCTACTCTATGCAGACACCTCTATTCTCAATTTAGCAGGCGAGCACGTGGAAACCGAGCAAGCTCTAAAAGCTTCAGGCATTGATTACACTATTTTACGCAATGGTTGGTATACCGAAAACTACACCGCCTCAATTCAACCCGCCTTGGCATTAAATGCGTTTTATGGCTCAGCAAAAGAGGGAGAAATTGCTTCTGCAACCCGGGCAGACTTAGCGGAAGCAGCGGTAAAGGTCTTAATTTCCGGTGGTCACGAAGGCAAAACCTACGAATTAGCCGGTGATAATGCTTATACGCTAAGCGAATTAGCAGCAGAAATTTCCAAACAAACAGGCAAAGATATTCCTTACGTAGATATCCCGGAAGCAGAATATGCAAATGCATTAAAACAAGCAGGCTTGCCGGAAGAATTAGCAGAATGTCTGGCTTCTTGGGATGTTGTGGCTTCTCAAGGTGCGTTATTTAGTGAAGACAAAACACTTTCAACATTATTAGGGCGCCCAACAACATCGCTCGCGGATGCAGTTAACGCTGCGTTAAGCTAATTCAGGACACAAGCGGTCACTTTTCTATTGAATTTTGCAAAATTTTAATGAAAAACAACCGCTTGTTTTTCTCAGAATTTTCCAATAAAGCTGTGCTACAATCTTTCAAGTTAAACAAATAGGAGTGAAAAATGGCACAGGTTTATATCGTACACGGCTATACGGCAAATGCCGATAAACATTGGTTTCCTTGGTTGGAGGAGCAATTAACCACAATTGGCATAAGTTGTCAGCGGTTAAATATGCCTGATTCGGAAAATCCTTCGCTTGATCGTTGGCTGGCTCATCTGGCAGAAAATTTGGAAGTTAACGAAAATACGATTTTCGTTGGGCATAGTTTAGGCTGTATCGCTATTTTGAATTTTTTAGCGAAGCAACAAGAGCAAATTAAAGGGGCTGTATTTGTATCAGGGTTTTATCAACCGTTGCCTAATTTGCCAGAGCTATCTGCCTTTACCAACTACTATGCAATTTTGCCAAGCCCGCCTGCTTTTCCTGCTTATATTTTGAGTGCATTAGACGATAGCATCGTTGCACATAAACATAGTGATGCTTTAGCGATACATTTGCAGGCAGATTATGTTCGTTTGAATAAAGGCGGGCATTTTCTCGATCGAGAAGGGGCAACAGAATTACCTATAGTGTTGGAATTAGTGAAAAAATTAATGAAACAATAAGTAAATCGGGAGGGCTAGAACCCTCCCCTATACCTCTCATTACAGTTTAATAAAACCATCATAAATATGGGTGGCATCACCGGTCATATACAATGGATTGCCAACACCGTTCCACTCAATAATGAGCGTGCCACCCGGCAAATCAACCTGTACTTTGTTATCTAACAAACCTTGCATAATACCTACCGCTACTGTACCACACGCACCACTGCCACAGGCTTGTGTTTCACCGGCTCCACGCTCATAAACGCGTAATTTCACATGATTGCGACTTACTACTTGCATAAAGCTGATATTGGCTCGCTCCGGAAAACGTTCATGGCTTTCCAATAAAGGCCCCAGCTCATTTACCGGTGCAGTTTTCACATCTTCTACTTGTAACACGCAATGTGGGTTGCCCATTGATACCACACCACATAGCACAGTTTGTAAATCAGTACGCAAAATATAGTTTTTCTCAAATTTATTCGCCACAAACGGCACTTGAGCCGGTTCCCAAATTGGCTCTCCCATATTCACACGTACTTTACTATCATCTTGTATCGTCAATACCATTTTACCTTTAGCGGTACTGACATAGATATCTTTTTTATTCGTTAAACCTTTTAGCGTAACAAAACGGGCGAAACATCTTGCTCCGTTTCCGCATTGCGATACTTCGCTGCCATCCGCATTAAAAATGCGATAGTGGAAATCTAACTCAGGATCGTAAGGTGGCTCAACCAACAAAAGTTGATCAAAACCAACTCCACGATGGCGATCTGATAAGGTGCGAATCATCTCTTCCGTGAGGTATATATTTTGAGTAACACCATCAATCACCATAAAATCATTACCTAGTCCGTGCATTTTTGAGAATTGCATATTTTTCCTCAATCAAATTAAAGTTTTTATTGATTTAGATTATAGAGATTAGTTTTATTTATTGATATAGTACGCCCCGACTAATTTGATGAAAAATAAAAATTTCTTCAAATACCGATTTTTAATTAATTATCAGGAGCAAAAATTATGTCTGCTATGTTTCTTATCCAATTTGCCATAGTGTTACTATGCATTTTGGTCGGTGCTCGCGTAGGCGGTATCGGACTTGGAGTATTTGGTGGTTTAGGTTTAGTCATATTGTCATTCGGCTTCGGGTTAAAACCGGCAGGATTACCGATTGACGTGATGTTTATGATTATGGCAGTAGTTTCAGCGGCAGCAGCAATGCAAGCTGCCGGCGGTTTAGACTATATGATCAAAATCGCAACCCGCATCTTACGTAAAAACCCAAAATATATTACCTTTATTGCACCATTAGTGACTTGGACATTTACTGTACTGGCCGGAACAGGACACGTTGCCTATTCAGTATTACCTGTGATTGCTGAAGTCAGTCGCCATAACGGTATTCGTCCGGAACGCCCACTTTCCATGGCAGTAATTGCTTCTCAATTTGCGATTGTAGCAAGCCCAATTGCCGCCGCGGTTGTGGCTGTAGTTGCTTTTCTTGAGCCTCAAGGCATTACCTTAGGTGATGTGTTGATGGTAACCATTCCATCTACTTTATTAGGCTTAGGGCTTGCTTGTGTATTTGTTAATAAAATGGGCAAAGAGTTAAAAGATGACCCGAATTATCAAAGATTATTGCAAGATCCTGAATATGTAAAAGCAAATCATATCACCGCAAACCCAACCGAATTACCATTAAAACCAACAGCGAAATTATCCGTAGGCTTATTCTTATTTGGTGCTTTACTGGTCGTATTAATGGGTGCAATGCCTTCACTTCGCCCTGTGTTTGACGGCAAACCGATGGGTATGGCTCACACAATTGAAATTGTCATGTTAAGTATTGGTGCATTAATTATCCTAACTTGTAAACCAGATGGCAACGAAATCACTAAAGGCTCGGTATTCCATGCCGGTATGCGTGCAGTCATTGCGATTTTCGGTATTGCTTGGTTAGGTGATACCTTAATGCAAGGTCATATGGATGAAGTGAAATCGATGGTTTCCGGTTTAGTAGAAACCGCACCTTGGGCATTTGCTTTCGCGCTATTCGTACTGTCTGTTTTAGTGAACAGCCAAGGTGCAACAGTTGCTACCTTATTCCCATTAGCTGTTGCAATCGGTATTCCGGCTCCGGTTCTCATCGGGGTATTTGTGGCGGTAAACGGCTACTTCTTTATTCCGAACTACGGTCCAATCATTGCCTCAATCGACTTTGATACCACAGGCACAACCCGTATCGGTAAGTATATTTTCAACCACAGCTTTATGCTACCGGGCTTACTCAGCATGATTTTTAGCATCTGCTTTGGTCTATTACTGTCAAATATGCTACTTTAAGCTAAGTAGAATAACTCACAGCTTCCTACAAGCGGTCGAGTTTTAACAAAAATTTGCAAATATGGCAGCACCTTTTAGTAAAAGGCGCTGCTTTTTATTATTTAGCTAATAACGCTTCTTTTTCACCATAAACCGGTACGAGAGTTTTTTCATAAGCCGCTTTTAATTTACCGTTTGTTTTAAACTGTCCTATCTCTTTGTTTACAAAATCCAACAATGCTTTATTTCCTTTTTGAACCGCAGGAGCAATTTGCTCAGCGGGACCGATACTGCCTATTGCAACCTCAAAGTCAGCATTCTCTTTTGCCCATGCCCATACTAAAGCGTTATCATGTGCTAGTGCTACACCGCGCCCATCTTTTAACGCATCAAAAGTTTCGGTATTTTGGTCAAATTTTAATAGTTGGATTTCAGGGTGATTTTTACTGAAATAAGCATCGGCTGTTGTGCCTTTATTAACTAATAACGTTTTACCCTCAAGTTGTTTTACATCCGTAACTAAAGCATTTTTTGGCGAAACTATGCCTAAAGCAACATTCATATAAGGCTCAGCAAAATCTACTACCTCCGCTCGCTCAGGTGTTTTCGTAAAGTTAGCTAAAATTAAATCTACTTTGTTTGATTTTAAATATTCCACACGATTTGCCGCTTCAGTCAATACAAATTCAACTTTGTCCGGGCTGCCGAATAAATTATTTGAAATCTCTTTGGCTATTTCCACATCAAAACCTTGGTTTTTGCCATTTGCATCCACATAACCAAACGGAGGTTTATCACCAAATACACCAATGCGAATAACACCTTTCTCTTTAATTTGTGCTACTGCATCTTTTTCTGCTGTATTATTGTTAGCAGAACCTACGTTATCACAAGCAGTAAGCGTAAATACAGCTAATGTGGTAGCTAATAAAGTTTTTAAAAAAGTTGAACGTTTCATAATGATTCCTCGAGTAATAATTAATAATCTAGTCCGTGTAAAAACTGTTTTGCTCGTTCGGTTTTTGGGGCATTAAAAAAGTCCTTAGGCGCTGCTTGCTCAATAATCTCCCCTTTATCAATAAATACTATGCGGTCTGCCACTTTTTCTGCAAAGCCTATTTCATGGGTCACAATTAACATAGACATCCCCTCATTTGCCAGTTCTAGCACAACATCTAGCACTTCTCTTACCATTTCAGGATCAAGAGCCGCAGTAATTTCATCTAATAAAATCACCTCAGGGTTCATACAAAGTGCTCTAACAATCGCAATACGCTGTTTCTGCCCGCCGGATAACTCACGAGGAAAAGCCGTTTTTCGCTCCAGTAATCCCACACGTTTAAGTAATTGATCAGCCTGATCTTCTACTTCTTGCCGCTTACGATTTTGTGCTTTTAACGGCCCTAGTAGGATGTTGTCGATAACATTTAAATGAGCAAATAATTCATAGCTTTGAAATACCATACCGACTTTCTGGCGAGAAAGTTCCCAGCTTAAGTCTTTACCAAACTCACCGACACCCTGTATTTTAATTGTGCCACCTTGCTTCTCTTCCAATCCGTTAATGCAACGTAGCAAAGTGCTTTTTCCACAGCCAGAAGGTCCAAGCAAGACAACAACTTCCCCTTTGTGTAGCTCTAAACTGAGATTCCTAATGGCAATAGTTTCACCATATTTTTTATGTAAATTTTGAATAGAGAGTAAAGGCATTTCAGTATTGGTTTATTCTTCAATGAGGACATTGTGCAAGAAATTAAACAGAAATGAAAATTATAAGAAGGAATTTTGTATATTTTTTTGTTATAAAAAATATATTACAATGAATTAAATAGTATTATCGGTAATTAGAAAAATTGCTAATTATGTAGTAGTTATATATTTATTTTTTACCCTATACGATAAGATATTTGTATAACTACTACATAAATCCCATAAGATTACTTATGCTTACATCCTGCACTATTCTATTTCTACAATACAAGTTACTTGGCTAGAATCTACTCCAACAATACGCCAAGGCGCATTAAAAAATTACTTAAATTTGACATTCTTAGGTAGTTCAGCTAAATGCATATCTTCAATAACTGTTGTAAATCTCCCCGTATAATAACCTAGAATAGCTCGATGACAGTTCTTTGGGTTCTCTTCTTCAGGCACTCTAGATGATGGAGAGCCTAGAGCTAAGAAGTCAATGCCTACGCCTTTTAAGTTAGGAAAATTATCTGATAAATACTCCCCCGCACTTGTTGCAATATACGGACATTCATTTTGGTATATTGTAGGATTCTCAGCTCTATATTTCTCAAAGCCTGTTCTAAAGAACGCAAACGAGACTTTTGATAAAATATCCGCATAAGGTAGTAAATCTTCTTTTGTAATTCCTTCGGCTTCACCTTTTGGAATTTCAAGTAAAGCGACTTGTTTATGACAAAAATATTCTATAGGTAGCTCGTTAATACTTAAGCCATCTTTAACAAAGTGTCGTGGAGCATCCATATGAGTGCCGCAATGATTAGGCAGTTTGGTAATAAAACTACTAAATGGCGTTTTTCACATATATCTGTACAACGATTAACCTCAACAACAGGCTCTCCCGGCCAAGCCAGATCTTTTGGATCTAATGGATGAGATAAGTACATAAACATAATATGCCTCCTTAGTGGCGTTTTTGTTGAAGTAAACACTCAATAATCTCTGGACTATTATATACAGCATCCCAAGTGTTATGAGGGTTATTATGAACAATACCGTTATCTCCCGCTTGGGTGAAGCTGAATTCGGTATACTTCACATTCGGTGCGTTTAACTGTTCTTTGAGAATTTGATAGTTAATCCGGGAACCTTGGACCGGTGAAACTTTGTCTTCCTTGCTGTGGAAGAACCAAATCGGCACATTTTTAATCGCAGCGAGGTTGTCTTTGTTGGCGTTGCCGTCCACTCATTCGTTTGTATAGGCTTCACGACCGCTCATTAGCAATGCGCCGGCAAAGAAATTCGGGTGAGCCAATAACAGATTCAATCCGCCTTCTGCACCACGAGATAAGCCGTTGATATAAATACGATTGGTATCAATTTGTGGATTGGCTTTGATGGTTTCATCAATCATTTTAAGTGCCAAGTTGATACGGTTTTCGGTCTGCCAGTGAATACCGCCTTTCTGACCTTTTTCTTCACTGTCGAATGGGTCAAAAACTTGATCATATTGTGGTGCTAGCACAAAGCTCGGTTCATAAGGCAAGGTGGCAATCGCTCCTTTGCTGGATAATAAGTGAGCTAAATTATCCGAACCAACCTGCCCTGAGCCGTGCAAGAAGATCACAAGCGGGTATTTTTCGCCGTTTTTTTGCAAAGGGGCATAGAAACGGTAGTTCAGTTTATTTTCAGGGTCATCGAAGGTAACTTGTTTCGCAACAAATTCATCAATATAAGTCGTTTTGATTTTTTCTGGCTCTGCGGTTTGCGACCAAGCACCTGTACCAAGCGTTATGCCGTTGGTTAATTTTAGTAAGCCCTTTTGTTCTACCGAGTAAGCGAGTCTTTTTGCAAAAAATTCTGGAATTTTGACCGCTTGCACACGCTCAGTTTCTACAATCTTGCTTTCCGCATCTTTCGATTTGAATTTCATCGGTGCCGTGTTGCCGTCTTTTATACTGTAAGTCGCCGCATTTTTATCCGCAGTATCTAGTTCAATGATCACAAATTTACCTGCCTTAGGCTGCTTACTGATTTTAGGCTCACTATTCACATAGGCTTTTAACACACTACGCGCTTCTTGGGGAGCATTATCCAGCGAGGTTTGGATTTGATAGAGTTGTCTTAAATCACTCCCAGATAACACATTACTTGGGTATTCTACCGCCACACCGTTAATCTTCTGCCCTTGAGCAGTGACTTCAGCAAGTAGAGTGATATTCAGATTGGCATTCGGTTTAATTTCATCCGGTGTCGCATTCACTAAAGAAGAAAAAAACAATCCGCTTGCAAGTATGAGAGATTTTTTCATATCCCACTCCTAGGTTTTAGGTAAAAAAATAGACTATGAACTTGGTTCATAGTCTATTTAGGTTGATTACTTGGTTAAGGTTTTATTTTGTGCTTTGATGTAGATAGCGATGATCGCCATTACAGCAACAGGGAAGACAAGGTCAAATACTGAGCCGTCGTTACCCCAAATCAGGTTACATAAAATTACACTGATACCGCCGATACCCCACGCAATCGTAGTTGGCACAGACCAAACAATCATCTGTTTTTTCACATCATTGATGCCCATCATACGGTTCACAACCCAGAACAAGCTATCGTTGAAGTAACCGAAGAAGAGGGAACCCATTGTCGCAGCTTGTGCAGCTAGAATCATATTTACACCCGGAATTTGAGCCAAAATCGGCGCTGAAATTGACGCAGCAGTGACCATTGCCACCGTACCTGAACCTTGAATAAAACGTACAAGAGTAGAAACAATGAACGGAATTAAAATTGGCGAAATCGGTAATTGGGCAATTTGTTCCGCTAACTGTTTGCCTGCACCACTGTCACGTAATACCGCACCTAATGCACCACCGGCACCGGTTACCAATAAGATGATACCTGCTGTTTTTACGCCTTCTTCAAGATGAAGTACTGTTCTGTCTTTGTCTACTTTTGGTAATAAAGTATAAACAGACACTAATACACTCAGGGCTAAGGCAATCATTGGGTGGCCAACAAAGGCGAAGAATTGGTAAACCGTTGTTTGTGCAAATTCTGTATTACCTTTCGCTACGATATCTAAAATTGCTTTAATAAAGATCAAACCGATTGGTAAGACGATAGGCAATAAAGATAAACCTAAACTTGGCAAATTCTTTTTCTCACGGCTTTCGATATAGTCATCGTATTTTTGTTTTAACTCTTCTTGAGTGAAAACTTGTTGGTTAAATTCAGGGTATTTTTTGTCTAACCATTTTGCATAAAGTACGATACCGATTACAGGTAATACCGCAAGAGCCATACCGACTAATAACATGACACCAAGATCGACATTAAATAAGCCGGCAACACCTAACGGGCCCGGTGTCGGTGGAACGGTATGGTGAGTTACTACTAAGCCACCTGCAAGTGCCACACCTAAGGTTAAGAGTGATCGTTTGCCGTTTTTTGCTAAAGCTTTTGCAACCGGATATAGGATAACAAACGCAGAATCTACAAAGATTGGAATACTCACAATGTAGCCTGTAATCGCCAATGCCCACTCTTCTTTTTTCTTGCCCAGCATTTTGATAAAGCTATAAGCCATTTTTTCTGCGGCACCGGAAACTTCCAGCACGCTTCCCATCATTACCCCTAAACCGATAACAATATCAATACCGCCTAGAGTTCCACCGAAGCCTTTACTGATTGCACCGAGTGTATCATTGACGGACATGCCACCAACAAGACCTGCAATAGCGGAGGCAATTAACATAGCAATAAATGCATGAACACGTGTTTTTAAAACTAAATAGACCAAGACAAATACTGCAATCAATAGTCCTATAATCGGAATTGGTAAGCCAAACATACTGTTGCTCCTAATTTACATGTCGTGTTTAATAAATTGTTGGATAACTTCCTTAAAATCAACATCTACGCTAAAACCATGTTTGAGAGCAGTATTATTGTTAATCTCAGCAGGCCAACTGGCGACAATGTTGTTAATATTTTCATCAAATTCAAATCGTACTTTCTCTAAGGTGCTTTCTCCTTTTATTGAAGCCAAATCAGATAGCATTTGTTTTATGCTGACAGTAAAGCCCGGTAAGTTAATGACATGCCAACTGCGTTGTGGTAAAGAAGGCAAAGTTAAAGCATGAATAAAGTTATTAATCACTGTATTTGGGCTTGAAATCCATAAACGTAAATCCTGTGACACCGGGCAAATCGCTTCTTTGCCATATAACGGCTCGCGAATAATGCTGCTTACAAATGAAGAGGCTGCTTTGTTTGGTTTCCCCGGACGAATACAGATAGTTGGTAAGCGAACCACAATCCCATCAACAAAGCCCTTACGGGAATAATCGTTGATGAGCAATTCACACATTGCTTTCTGTGTACCATAGGTGGATTGTGGTGTCACTGCCGTACCATCGTTGATTACCGCAGGTAATTCTCCGCCAAATACTGCCAATGAGCTTGAAAAGATAAAGCGGATGTTTGGGTTATTTTTACGGCAAACTTCCAGCAAATTACGGGTAGCTAGGAAATTAATTTCATAACCCAAATCCGGATCTTGCTCCGCATGACTACTCACTATCGCTGCTAAATGAAAAAGTGCGGTCGTTTTTTCGGTAATAATTGCATCTAAACCTTCAGGATGTCTTAAATCCATTTCCATACAACGAACACGGGGATCATTATTTGGAGCGGTTGGCTTAATCATATCAACCAGCACTAATTCTTGAATTTTCTCTAAATGCTGAGCTAATAAGGTTTTCGCTAAGCGTTGCCCCAAGAAACCTGCTCCGCCTGTAATCACAATATTCATAAAACCTCCCTCTATTTGTATCTTTCAAACCAGGCTAAACCTGCTGTGGTCTCCGCTCTTGGCTTATATTCACAGCCTACGTAACCTTCATAACCGATTTCATCGAGCTTGTTGAAAATGTACTCGTAGTTAATTTCGCCTTCGTCCGGCTCATGACGTTCCGGTACCGATGCAATTTGGATATGGGCAAATTTGCCGTTGAGTTTGTCTGTTAAGCGGGATAAATTGCCATTCACATTTTGGGCGTGGAAGTAATCCAACTGTACAAACACATTGGCTCGATTGACTGCTTCAACAATTTCTAAGGTATCAAATTGGCTTTTCAGCAGATAGTTTGGTTTGACTTCCGGGCTGAGTGCTTCCAGCAGAACCTTAATGCCGTGCGGTTTGAATTTATCCGCCGCATATTGCACGTTTTTGATAAAGGTCTGTTTATAGGCTTCGCGATCTTCGCCTTCCGGTACAACCGCTGCCATAACATGAATATGCGGACAACCTAAAGCAAGTGCATATTCCAAGGCGAGATCAATATCACGATGACTGTCTGCTTCACGCCCCGGAATAGCAGAAACACCCCATTCCCCTTTGGCAACATCGCCAGCTGCCGTATTAAACAGCACTTGTTTTAAACCGTACTGGTCGAGTTTGGCTTTGATTTCCTCTGCCGAATACTCATAAGGCCAGAGATATTCCACATATTTAAAACCCGCATTAGCGGCTGCTTCAAAGCGGTCTAAAAATGGCACTTCGTTAAACATCATCGTAAGATTTGCTGCGAATTTAGGCATATTTATTTTCCCCTATTTTTTAGGTCATTCACTTCGTCTTCGGTTAAATATCGCACTTTTTGACCTTGTAGAATAAAATGAAGCTTGGCGGTTTCTTCCAGTTCTTCAGTATTATCAACCGCATCGATCAAATTAGAACCTGTGACGACAACACCGTGGTTTGCCAGTAGAAATGCTTTTGCATCTAAGGCACGTTCACCCAGCTCACGAGCAATGTTAATGTCACCCGGGCGATAGTAAGGAATAACAGGTAACCTACCGACCCGCATAACATAGTAAGGTGTGAAAGCTGTAATTGCGTTATCAATATCTAAATCCTGTAAGCAAGACAGTGCAGTTAGGTAGGTAGAGTGTAAATGTACAATTGCCTGACATTCCGGATTTTTCTGATACAGTGCCAAGTGAAAAACCGACTCTTTGGATGGTTTATCTCCTGACAGTACATTGCCTTGCATATCTAATACGGAAAGTCGTTCCGCTTCTAAACGCCCCAACGATGAACCTGTTGGTGTCACCAAAATGCGATTTTCATCTAATCGTACCGAGAGATTACCTGCCCCCCCTACGGTATACCCACGTTTAAAGAGTGAACGAGCGAGTTCAACCATCTGTAGTTTTTGTTCCTGTTCTGTCATAAATACATTCCTTGTGCAAAGCTAAAAAAGTCCTCTTTGCCGAAATTACCGGATTTCAATGCAAGAAAAATCGGTTTTTCGACCGCTTGTAACCACGGTACACCCGGTGTAATTTGCTTACCGATGTGGAAACCGCTAAATCCAAGCTGCTGAACGACAATACTTGAAGTTTCACCACCTGCAGTAATGAAGTTAGTTATACCTGCAGCTTGTAGTTTCTCGGCCAATTTGGCGAAAGTAGCTTCAATTGCGTGGCTTGCTTTATCTCCACCAAATTGCGTTTGAATTTCTTTCAATTTTTCAGGTGGTACAGTGGCATAAACCATTGGGGCAAGCTCTCCGTCTAAATTAGCCATAACCCAAGCATAGAGCTCTTCTACGTAATTTGGGTTGTTAATGGCTTGTTCTGCTTCTAAGAAATAGCTTGGTGCTTTTGCTTTGTAAGCATTCACTTGGCTATTGGTCATCACAGAGCAAGAGCCTGAAAGTACAACGGTTTTACCTTTGTTCGGCACAAAAGCATTAGTGCCTTTCTGACCACCCGAACGGTACGCCGCCATATAAGCCCCTAAACCTGAGCCACCAGTTACTAATTTAAAGTCCGCCACGGCTTCGGCAAGTACGGCAAGCTGTGAGTTATCTGTCGCATCCACCACCGCATATTTGTAGCCTTGCTGTTTCAGTTCCGCAAAACGGTTTTTCACACGTTCTGCACCTTGAATAACATCTGCATAAGCGACTAAACCTGTTTTACCTTGTGATTGTGCATCCATTAAACGTACTAAGCTCGCGTCTTGCATTGGAGTAATTGGATGGTTACGCATACCGGATTCATTCAGTAGCATATCGCCCACAAACAGATAGCCATTGAAAATAGTGCGACCATTCACAGGGAGTGCGGGTGTTACTACCGTGAAATCAGTATCTAATGCCTCCATCAACGCATCAGTAACCGGTCCGATATTGCCTTTTTCTGTGCTGTCGAAAGTTGAGCAGTATTTGAAATAAAACTGCGTACAGCCGCTCTGTTTTAGCCAATCTAAGGCTTGTAATGATTGCTGGATTGCTTCTTCAACAGGGTTAGAGCGGGATTTTAGGCTGATGACAATCGCATCAACTTTGCTGTTGAGTGCTGTTTTTGGCACACCATTCATCTGTACTGTTTTCAGCCCGTTTTCTGTTAAAAAACTGGCTATGTCACTAGCCCCAGTAAAATCATCTGCAATGACACCTAACATCTTAGTTTCCCCCTTTTTTCGGTAACTCAATGCCACTGAAAATTTTGATTACCGCACTGTCATCTTCTTTACCATAGCCTGCGTTGCTGGCTTCGGTAAACATTGAATAAGCAGTGCTTGCTAAATGGAGTGGGAAACGTAGTGATTTTGCGGTGTCATTTACTAAACCAAGATCTTTCACGAAAATATCAACCATTGATAGTGGTGTGTAGTCACCATCGACTACGTGTTTCATACGGTTTTCAAACATCCACGAATTACCTGCGGCATTAGTCACAACGTCATACATCAGATCCAAAGGAATACCGGCACGAGCTGCTAACGCCATCGCTTCTGCCCCTGCGGCAATATGTACACCGGCAAGTAATTGGTGAATAATTTTCACGGTCGCACCTAAACCGATCTCTTCTCCAATGTTATAAACCTTACCTGCCACTGCATCTAAAACAGGTTTTAATTTTTCAAAGGCTTCTGCTGATCCGGATGCCATCACTGTCATTTCGCCCTGCGCTGCTTTTGCCGCACCACCAGAGACCGGTGCATCTAACATCACCAACCCAAAATCTGTTAATTTTTGTGAAATATCTTTGGCGTCTTGTGCAGAAATGGTGGAAGAAACCATCACTACTGAACCTTTTTTCAAATGCTGTGCTACACCATCCTCGCCAAATAACACTGAGTTAACTTGATTAGCATTGACCACTAACAATAGAATGGCATCCAATTCAGCCGCAAAATCTATCGCACTTGTGCTAACACCTTTTGCGCCTACATTCTTCAGAGCTTCCAGATAGGTTGGATTTAAATCAACACCATAAGTCTCTAACCCTTCTGCTATACACGATTTCGCAGCTCCCATTCCCATTGCACCTAAGCCGACTACGGCAATTTTATATTTCTGAGTCATGGTTAATCTCCTCAATAGTAAATAATATGATGGATGTATCTTAACCAATACGAAATGTGAAATCTGTGATCATCATCACAA
The DNA here is from genome assembly GCF_013377255.1 of Mannheimia granulomatis. NCBI lineage: Bacteria > Pseudomonadati > Pseudomonadota > Gammaproteobacteria > Pasteurellales > Pasteurellaceae > Mannheimia > Mannheimia granulomatis. The sequence continues at coordinate 201,652 of NZ_CP016614.1, read as the reverse complement.
AAATTAACATTTATTGTTAAAATTTGTGATTTTAATTTAAGAGGGGAAATCTGATATAATTTTTGTTAACAACTATAAATTAGGCAAAAAAATGATTCCTGTAGAGAGACAACGCAAAATACTGCAATTTATCAATAGTAATGGAATTGCCAGTATTAATTTTTTAGCAAAACAGCTTAAAGTATCACATATGACTATTCGTCGTGATATTCAAAAACTAGAAGAGGAAGGAAAAATATCCTCAGTATCAGGTGGTGTACAATCACTTGAAAGATTGACGGTAGAATTGCCTCATAATGATAAATCGATGCTTTTTCAAAATGAAAAATTTGCTATTGGTACTTTAGCTTCTCAGTTAATTCCACCTCATACAACAGTATATTTAGATGCTGGTACTACTACATTGGAAATTGCCCATCAGATCATAGATAGAACAGACTTACTAATTGTAACGAACGACTTTGTGATCGCTCACTATCTTAGTAATTCAGGAAAATGTGACTTAATCCATATAGGGGGAAGTGTTTGTAAAGAAAACTTATCAACAACCGGTTCTCTGGCAGCTGAATTTCTCAAAAATATATCGATTGATATGGCGTTTATATCCACCTCTTCATGGAATTTAAAAGGTTTAACAACGCCAAATGAAAATAAAATTCCAGTTAAAAAAGCAATCTTAGAAGCATCAAAACAGAATATTTTAGTTACCGACTCCTCAAAGTATGGGAAAGTCGCTACTTTTTTTGTTTGCCCACTCACTGCATTCGATCAAATTATTTGTGACAAAGGGTTATTTGAGAATGTGCAAGATGCTCTTAAAGGATTAAGCGTTCAATTAAATTTAGCATAGTCATATATCCGTTTTGAGGCTAATTTGAGTTAGTTTTAAAATTTATTGTGAATATTAAAAATAGTATTTTAACTAACTCTCCCATTTACGTTCTAATCTACCTGCCCATAACGAGAGTGGATAACAAATAAGAAAATACAATATAAAAATCACCCCATATACAAAAAATGAGGCACTTGGATTAGTGAGAAGTGAGTTTTCAATAATTTGCTGACCTACTTTCACAACTTCAATAACACCAATCAAGGCTGCCAGAGAACTGGTTTTTATCATACGGGTAAACAAATTGACTGTGCCCGGTAACACTCGGCGAAGTCCTTGTGGAAGTTCGATATAGCGGAAAATTTGACTTCGAGTTAAGCCAATAGCTTTAGCTGATTCAACCTGATGCTTTTCTATAGAAGTTAATGCACCTCGTACTAAATCGCTCATTTCAGCTGTCCCCCAAAGAGTAAAGACCCAAATACAAACCCAAATACCACTAATGTGAATAGCAAACCAAGTCGATAAGCCGAAATAAAACATAAACAGCCATACCAAAATTGGCACAATACGGATAGTTTCTAAATAGAAACGAGCAAATGCACGCACAATTAAGTTATTTGATCGCATGATTAAACCAAATAGTGTGCCAAATATGAGTGAAAGCCCAACAGAAATAAATGAGATCTTTGTTGTTAACCAAAACCCCTCGGCCAAACGGACTACATTTTGCCCTTCCCATAACCAGTCAAATCCCATATTTTGCTTTCCTTATGCTGTTTTCAAAATAGCGAGTGAGAATGGATATAGGTAATAAAATCATGAGATACGCCACAAAGAGCATAAATAATGCTTCATTGGTTTTGTAATCCATACCGATAATATCTTTAGTGACGAATAATAATTCTGCTACCGCCACAGCGCTAATGACAGAGGTTTCTTTGATAAGAAAGATAGTATTTGCTGCAATTGAGGGAAGAGATACTGCCCAAGCTTGCGGGAATAAAACATAACGGAAAATCTGTATTGGCGTTAAACCAATAGATTTGGCGGCCTCAATTTGTCCTTTAGATATAGCCTGTAATCCGGCACGCAAACTTTCTGCCATATAGCTAGAGCCTAAAAAAACAAGTGCAATCACACCGCAGGTAAAACCATCCCATTTAATACCGATTTTGGGCAGTCCATAATAGAGAAAGAACAGCTGAATTAAAAGAGGTGTATTGCGTGAAAGCTCAATATAACCTTGAGCCAGTTGACACAAAGGTCTTATTTTATAGCTGGTGATAATTGCAATGATTAATCCAAAACATAACGATAGCAAAATACCCCATAATGAGAGTTGTAAAGTAATACAAGCAGCATCTACAAATTTCGGAATACTGTCAACAATATAGGTCCAATTCATATCAAAATAAACAATTTGGCAAAAATGACTATTATTGTGCAAAAATTCAAAACAAAAAGGAAAGAATTGGAAGTGCTCTTTTATAAAGATTAGATATAAAGAAGTCAGCACATATTATGCTGACTTCTTTATTGGTTATAATTACTGCCCGTAATAGGCATTCTTGCCATGCTTACGTAGATAGTGTTTATCCAACAACTCTTGTTGCATAGAGTTAATTTGTGGACGAATTTGGTGGCTGATAAAGTTCATGTATGCAACTTCTTCCAACACAACGGAGTTGTGTACCGCATCGTGACCGTTTTTTCCCCAAGTGAATGGACCGTGGGAGTGAACGAGTACCCCTGGTACCATATTCGGATCAATTCCACGTTTACGGAAGGTTTCTACAATCACTTTACCTGTTTCAAGTTCATACTCACCGCCGATCTCTTCTGGAGTCATACGGCGTGTGCAAGGCACTGAACCATAGAAATAATCGCCTTGGGTGGTGCCGAGAGCAAGAATGTCTTCGCCTGCTTGTGCCCAGCCTACCGCATGACGTGAGTGAGTATGTACTACACCACCGATTTCAGGAAATTGGCGATATAACTCTAAGTGCGTCGGCGTGTCGGAAGAAGGTTTTTTATCACCATAAACACGGTTGCCTTGTAAGTCCATAAGCACGATATCTTCTACCGTCATTACATCGTATTCTACACCTGACGGTTTAATTGCCACTAAGCCGGTTTCACGGTCGATTTCACTTACATTTCCCCAAGTAAAAGTGACTAAACCGTACTTTGGTAGCTCTAAATTGGCTTTTAAAACACGCTCTCTAAGTGCTTGTAAAGCTGGCGTTAATTCCGTTAATTGGCTCATAGGATAAAACCTCCTTCTTTCATTTTTTGTTCAATCCAGCGACGAGCATTAATAATTTCAGCAATTGGCTCATCCGCTTTTTCTGTCCACATTTCAATTAAGAATGCACCACGATAATTGAGTTCGGCAAGGGTTTTGAAGCATGCCACAAAGTCCACACAGCCTTCGCCAAATGGTACGTCACGGAACTGGCCTTTGCAAGTTTCGGTCACTTTGTAAGTGTCTTTTAAGTGAATGGCAGAGATTTTATCAATACCAAGTTTTAGCTCTTCTGCAACATTGTCGTTCCATGCAGAGAGATTACCTAAATCAGGATAAACGGTAAACCACGGTGAGTTGATGATCTCGTCCCATTTTTTCCAGCGAGAAATCGAACTCATAAATTTGGTGTCCATAATTTCAACGGCAATCGTCACTTGGTTGCTGGCGGCAAGTTCCACTGCCCATTCTAAGCCTTCTTGGAAGCGTTGGATCGTACCTTCATCTTGTTCTTCATAATAAACATCATAGCCCGCCAGCTGAATGGTGCGAATGCCGAGATCAACCGCTAACTGAATCGCTTTTTCCATGATCTCGTAGGCTTTTTGGCGGGTGGCTTCGTCACGGCTACCAAACGGGAAACGGCGATGACCGGATAAACACATTGACGGAATAGTCACGCCGGTATTGATAATAGCTTTAACTAATTTAGCACGCTCTTTTTTGCTCCAATCAAGACGAGCAAGGCGTTCATCCGTCTCATCAATTGACATTTCCACAAAATCAAAACCACAGGCTTTGGCGATGGAGAGTCTGTCTTGCCAAGAAATATTCTTTGGCAAAGCTTTTTCATAAATACCGAGTTTGTGTTTTCTCATTAAAATACTCCTGTAATACTCAATTGAGTAGGAGCGAGTTTTAACTCGCCCATGTGTCTATCCAAGGACGGGTTAAAACCCGCCCCTACGAAAATTTATGCCAAAATAATCTCTAAACCGTTGGCTCGTAATTCTTGAATAATGTCAGGATCAGCTTCTTTGCCGGTAATTAATAAATCAATTTTAGCAAATTCCCTAAATAACATACCAATCTTCTTGCCAAGCTTTGTACTGTCTAACAAGACAACATAGCGCTCAGCGTGTTTTGCCATTTGTTGTTCAGCATTGGCAATTATCATATCGGTTTTAAATAGCCCTTCTGAAGTCAACCCTTTACCGCTGGTAAACATAGTCGTTGCTGCATAGCTCATTTCATTTTGGGTATTAAGGGAAAGCATCACACGTTTATTTTTATTATATTGCCCGCCCATAATCACCACATCATCATGTGCACTCTCAATAAGCTGGTTTGCAAGCGGTAGATAATTGGTAATAATTTGCAATTTTCGTCCACATAATGCAGCTCCTAGCATTTCCATAGTTGAGCCGCAGGTAAGAATAAGGCTCTCCCCTTCTTTACATAAAAGACTTGCTGCCTCAGCAATTCGTTTTTTTTCATCTGCATTATTGGTTTTTTTAGATGAGTAGTTTTTTTGTGGCGGTGTAACCACCTCTGCTCCATTTCTGACTTTTTTGAGCTTCCCCTGCTCATCGAGTTTGCTGATATCACGGCGTGCCGTCGCCGGGGATATATTCAATAATTGCATAATATCCGCGGTAGAAAGTGCTTTTCGCTCTTCCAGTAAGTGCAGGAGTTCTTTGTGTCGATAACTTTCGTTCATGCTTATATTCCATAGATTATCGTTATTTTTGCCAGAATGAACTCAATTAAAAAAGCCACTCTCAAGTGAGAGTGGCTTGTTACTGCTCACTTATAGCATTGATTTAAATTGAATATTTGGTTCTTGCTCAAAGCAATCATCAAAACCACGAGGGTGGTGGTATTCAATTAAGTCCTTATCACGTGGATAAACATATTTGCCGCCTACTTCCCAAATAAATGGATGGAACTGATACTGTAAGCGGTCTTTACGCATACGCCATAAATCAATAATTTCTTGCGTACTTGCCATAAAGTTTGTCCAAATATCATGATGAACAGGAATAATTACTTTTGTACGCAAGCATTCTGCCATACGTAACAAATCAATGGAAGTCATTTTATCGGCAATACCTACCGGATTCTCACCATAGTTATTTAATGCAACATCAATATCAAACTCTTTACCGTGTTTGGCAAATTGAATAGAGTAGTGAGAGTCCGCACCATGATAGATATTACCACCCGGGGTTTTAAATACATAGTTTACCGCCTTACGTCCCATTTCTTCATCAGATGGGCAAAGTCCGGCTAATTCACCACCTTGCTCTTCCGCGCCTTCTACCGGTAAGGTAACTAAACAGGTGCGGTCAAAAGAGTCTAATGCGTGAATTTCCACATCTTTTAATTTCACCACATCGCCCGGTTTTACGATAATAATACGATCTTCCGGCACACCCCATTTTTTCCATAACTCAGCACAGTGCCACGGGCCGACAAATTTCACATGATCTAATTTTGGGTTGTTACACACGGCTGCCGCGACATTGACATCAATATGATCTGAGTGATAGTGAGAGGCAAGAATAAAGTCTACTTCATTGATTGCAAATGGATCTAATACCATTGGTTGTGCACGCAGGTTAGGTTGTAATTTACGCACCCCGGCCATATTTGCCATTTGGTGTCCGCGTACCATATCTTTCACTTTTTTAGTGGATTTACCACGACTGCACCATAAATCCATACAAATATTTGCACCGGCCGGAGTTTTAATCCAAATTCCGACACAACCTAGCCACCACATCGCAAAGTTACCTTCCGGCACAACTTCTTCTTCAATTTCTTCGTTTAACCAAGTACCCCATTCCGGAAATGTGGAAAGGATCCAACTTTCACGTGTGATTTCTTGAATTTTGCTCATATAATAGACTCCTGATTTATATTAAAGATGATTTTTTTAATCAAAACAAATCATAAACAATCAAAAAAATTTGTACACTATTTTTATTCAAAAATGTGATCTACTTCTAATTTTTTCTATTTTTAATATCTTGATATTAAATAATTCTAATCTCATTAATTCGCGCTATATCTCTATATAATATTCAATATAATTTTGATCAAATAATCATATTTAAAATATAAATTGGAAAATAAAATGTGATCTTGCTCACAAATAATAAAAAATAATCTTTTTTAATCTTTATTGAATGTTTATTATCTCCTCCGATAACTTCATTGAAGTTTTTTAATTTCTTTATTTTTTATTTCTCTCAATCAAAGAGGCTCCCTATGGAATTTTTAACCGAAATTCTCCTTTTCTTAAAGGATCAGGTGTTAAATAAAGCACCATTCTTATTAGGTATTGTTGCCTGTTTAGGTTACATTCTTCTAAAAAAAGATACATCAACTGTACTAAAAGGCACGATTAAAACCATCGTAGGTTTTATGATTGTACAAGCCGGCTCGGGCTTCCTCGTGACTAATTTCAAGCCTGTGATTGATGGTTTGGCAAAATATCACCAGCTCACCGGTGCGGTTATCGACCCGTACACCAGTATGCAATCGACCATTCAAACTATGGGTGAAAACTACTCTTGGGTAGGTTATGCGGTAATCGGAGCATTATTCTTAAATATCTTACTCGTAGTATTCCGCCGCTTAACCGGTATTCGTACTATTATGCTTACCGGCCACATTATGTTCCAACAAGCGGGCTTGGTTGCGGTGTTCTATATGATCATCGGTGCAAGCATGTGGGAAACTATTATCTACACCTCTGTATTAATGGCACTATATTGGGGTATTTCTTCTAATATTATGTATAAACCAACCCAAGCGGTAACAGGTGGTGCAGGCTTCTCTATCGGTCACCAACAACAAATTGCTTCTTGGATTGCAGTAAAACTTGCACCAAAACTCGGTGATAAAAATGACACTGTGGATAAAATGAAATTACCGAACTGGTTAAATATTTTCCACGATAGCATCTCAGCAACCGCATTAGTGATGACCGTATTCTTCGGCATTATCTTACTCTCTTTCGGCTTAGATAACTTAAAAGAGCTTGCCGGCAAGACCAACTGGTTTATGTATATCCTAGAGATGGGGCTAAAATTTGCAGTAGCGATTCAAATCATCGTAACCGGTGTGCGTATGTTCGTGGCTGAACTTTCAGAAGCGTTCAAAGGTATCGCAGAACGTTTGATTCCAAACTCGGTATTAGCAATTGACTGTGCGGCAATCTACGCCTTCTCACCAAATGCGATGGTATTTGGTTTTATGTGGGGTGCAATCGGTCAGTTCGTCGCAGTTGCAGGCTTATTAGCAGTAGGCTCTCCGGTATTAATTATCCCGGGCTTTATTCCAATGTTCTTCTCTAACGCAACTATCGGTGTATTTGCAAACCAATTCGGTGGTTGGAAAGCAGTAATGAAAATCTGTTTTGTGATGGGGATCATCGAAGTATTAGGTTCTGCATGGGTTATTCAAATGTTGGCAAGCCAAGGTACAACCTTCAACGGCTGGATGGGTATGGCAGACTGGGCATTATTCTTCCCACCAATTCTGCAAGGTATTATTAGTATTCCGGGCTTCTTCTTCGTAATTGTGGCAACCGCTATGGTGTATATGTTCTTCGCATCTAAACAACTTCGTGCAGAAGAAGCGGAAGCTGCTGCAAAAGGCTTAACCCTTGAACAGTTAGACGGCTACGGCTTAGACGAAGTAAAAACTGAAGAAAAAGCTGAAGTACAAGCGGTCGTTTCTAGCGAAAATTCTGCAAATCCTGTGCGAATCCTCGCGGTATGCGGTTCAGGCCAAGGCTCATCAATGATGATGAAAATGAAAATTAAAGGTTACTTAGACAAACGCGGCATTCCAAATATTATGGACTCCTGTGCAGTAACTGATTACAAAGGAAAATTAAATGAGGTGGATATTATTGTATCCAGCAAGCATTTAGCCAATGAAATCGAAGTACCGGAAGGTAAAGCGGTACTAGGCGTACAAAATATGCTGAATCCAAACTCATTTGGTGATGAATTGATTGCGTTGATTAACAAACATCAGGCACAATAATTATTAATTGACGGGGCATTTTTGCCCCGATTTCCCTACAAAAACAGAAGGAACCATATATGAAACTTTCTCGAACCTTACTTATTACTCTATTATCTGCGACCGTTGCTTGTGCAGTCCAAGCTGCCCCCAAAGAACCATACACACAAGCCGGCTTCGATACACGCAGCGTAGAAAAACAACAAGCCCCAATTCACTGGGTTTCAGTAGAGCAAATCAAAGCAAGCCTTGAAGGAAAACCACCAATGAATGTCAGCTTTGATATTGATGATACTGTACTTGCTAGCAGTGGCTGCTTTTACTACGGCAAACAAAAATACTCACCGGAAGATCACAGTTATCTGAAAAAACAAGAGTTCTGGGATGAAATCAACGCAGGTTGCGATAAATACTCAATTCCAAAAGAAGCAGCTCGTGCACTGATTGATATGCACCAAGCCCGTGGTGACCAAATTTTCTTTATCACCGGTCGTACTGCCGGTAAAGATGACCAAGTTACGCCATTACTGGAAAAAACCTTGAATATCAAACAAATGCACCCGGTCAATTTTATGGGTGGACATGGCGTAGATCAACTCAAAACTACATATAACAAAACTGCCGGTATCTTGAAAAACAAAGTTCAGCTCCACTATGGTGACAGCGATGACGATATTCTTGCAGCCAAAGAAGCCGGCATTCGTGGCATCCGCTTACTGCGTGCTACCAACTCTACCTACTTACCGTTCCCACAAGCAGGTGGATATGGTGAAGAAGTGCTGATTAACTCTAGCTACTAAGATATATTTCTCCTCGCACGGGTGGAACCCGTGCGACGTCCTCCTTAAGCAGCACAAGGTAATGTTATGAACTTAAAACAATCTCTTATTGAAAATAACTCAATTTTATTAAACCAATCGGCTTCAAACTGGGAAGAAGCTATTAAAATCGGAACAGACTTACTCGAAAAAGCCGGCACAATTGAACCACGTTACTATGACAATATTGTCAGTAAAATTAAAGAAATGGGGCCTTATATCATTCTTGCACCGGGCCTGGCAATGCCACATGCTCGCCCGGAAGAAGGGGTGATTAAAACATCATTTGCCTTAGTTACTTTTGATACCCCAATCTATTTTGATGGTGAAGACGAGCCGGTTCACGTAATGCTCACTCTTGCCGGTAGCGATTCTGACCAACATATGCAAGGTTTAATGGAGATCACCCAAGTCCTAGACGATCCTGATAGCGACACCGGTGTAGATTTAGACAAAATCCGCCGTTGTAAAACCGCCGAAGAGGTATATGCGGTAATTGATGCGGCATTAAACTAAGCTTATCTAGGGCGCAATAATTGCGCTCTACAAGCGGGCAAAAAACACCAAAATTTTACAAATCTCCAGATATAGAGGAATAAATTATGTCAAAACCAATGCTCCAAATTGCACTTGATTCCCTTAGTCTTGAAAAAGGCGTGGCAGATGCCAAAAAGGCTGAAGGGGTGGTCGAAATCATTGAGGTAGGTACTATTCTTGCATTTGCAGAAGGCATGAAAGCTGTCTCAACCCTGCGTGCTTTACATCCAAATCACATCATTGTGTGCGATTTAAAAACTACCGATGGCGGTGCAATTTTAGCCAAAATGGCATTTGAGGCCGGTGCAGATTGGTTAACAGTTTCAGCAGCTGCTCATCCTGCAACTAAAGCCGCCTGTAAAAAAGTGGCAGATGAGTTCAATGCAGCACACCCTGAACTTAAAGTGAAAAAAGAGATTCAAATTGAAATCTACGGCAACTGGACAGTTGAAAAAGACGCAAAAGAATGGGTGGAATTAGGGGTTACTCAAGCCATTTACCATCGCTCACGTGATGCAGAACTTGCAGGCAAGGGCTGGACGGCTGAAGATGTTGAATTAATGAAACAGCTTTCTGCGTTAGGTTTAGAGTTATCGATCACAGGCGGTATCGTGCCGGAAGATATTCATCTATTTAAAGAAATCAAAAATGCGAAAGCCTTTATCGCAGGTCGTGCTTTAGTGGGTGAAAAAGGTAAACAAACTGCCGAAGCAATTCGAGCAGAAATTGACAAATATTGGGCATAATCTCTCATAAAAAATAGCGGTCAAAATTTGTTATTTTTTTGCAAATTCTGACCGCTTTTATTTTCGCCTACTAGAAAATCGCTTCTAAGCGAACAAAGGTATTGATAAAGTGTTTACGGTTATTGTCTTTGTCGTTATAGAAACTGATTTCCGGTTGCACGAATAGCCAATTACGCCAAATCGGTTGACGATAGCTAACAAAAGGTCCCCAATGATTAAATCTTGATAAATCTTTGTCTAAACGTCCACCAAATGAGATACCGTAGCTGATATGACTTAACGGTTTAAAATTATGCTGGCGATATAAACTGTTTCCCCAACTGCGTTCTTCATCCACATCATGACGATATTCAAAATGGGTATGGTTCATAATAAACGTAGTGTCCGTTTCTTGATATTTATTTTCAAAATTAGTACGTAAATAATGTTTACTCTCGGTACCGTAACGGTAGATTTGCTCTAAACGGGTGCTGAATTGGTCAGTAATTTGCCATTCTTTGCTGATACGTAAACGTCCGAAAATATCGCTACCGGAACGAATACCGCCATCGAGGTCGGTTTCAATACCAAGTGCTTTAATATTATCTGACCAACGTAAACCGATAGATGAGTTTGAATCTCGAGCCTCTCGGGAATTATAACGTTTATTTTGAGGAAGATTTTTGTACATTTTGCCAACATGGGTTTTATCGGTAATTTCGTTATCTAACTCATCATCACCAAATACCACATTAAGATGCTTTTTCAAAACCGGCAACTTAATTTTTCCTCGAACACGAGGCTTATAAGTAAATTTATCATGCTTATTCCATTGGCTATCCAACATAACACGTAAGCTTGCAGTACCTGGTTTGTTCGGGTCTGTTTCACCTAACCAAGTATTAATATTATCTGCCCAACTATCTAACTTATTACTGACTGTTGAGTGCTGTTTATCAACCCAGGTCGTATTTTCTTCTGCCGTTGCTAATAGTGGCACCATTGCGACTAACGAAACAAGATATTTTGCTTTCATTGGATTTTCCCTCATTTAAGAATTGATTACATCATAATCTAAAATACTGTTACTGACAAAACTATTATTCGCTAAAGTGCAATTTGTGGAAAATTTTTTTCAGTTAAACCGATGAATTCAGATAATGAAAGAGTTTTAAATATTCGAAGCGATTCATTTAGCCCTCTGGCAACCACATCTTGTTCTAAAAGATAACAGCGAGGCAATTTCGCAAAAAAATCTTGATTTTTGACCGCTTGCAGTACCCCATCTTGCCATAATACGACTACATCGTTCTCATTAAGATGCGTTAAAAAAGTGTCTAGCGTTTCAGCATCATATTGCGCTTTCGAAAATGTATAAAGCATTGATATTCCTTAAAAAGTCAGCACTTTTTCTGCTTGTTGGAGAATAGTAAAAATCTCCACCTGTGTTTTAAATTGGATATTCGCCAGCATCCACTGCGCTTGCTCTAATTGACGTACCCTCACAGAATCTTGGCAGACAAAGCACTCATTTAAATCATAAAGCGACAATAATTTAAAAGTAGAAATGTGATCTTTTTGCAGCAATATCTCCGGTTGCTGACCGGCAAGCAAATTAAATATACCATCATTCAAAAAGCAAATCGCGATATCTTGTTCATCACAAAATGCACTGGCAGCCAATAAAGCATCTAGCCCTTCACGGCTAACAGCAGAGCCGAAAGGTGGCTGTGTAAATAAAAAGGCGAGCTTGTATTTTTTCATTTTAAAATGTCAGTAATCTATCGGCTTTTAGCACTGCTTGGCTAAATTCACCTAAGCCGGCAAGGGTAAAACATTCGGCTAAATTGTTTGCTTGGTTATGAGAACTTTGCTCATCAACAATGCCCCTGCGTTGTGCTGCTGCAATACATAAATGTAGTGGCAAGCGGTGAGATTTTGCCAAGTTTTTCCACATCTCGACTAAATTAATCTCATCTGTTGCGACATTGACAAAAGCATTAGCATTGCTGACTCCGTCTTGAAAGAAGAAGACTTGACGGATAGTGTGATTTGCTTTGATAAGCTCTTCTGCCACTTGGTATGCCAAAAATGCCGCTTGAGAACCATAAACCGGCGATTTTACCGCTAATACATAATCCATTAATCATTATCCTGTTTAATTTGCCGAATATAGAGATAAACCGTATGACGCGAAATATCCAACTTTTCCGCCACTTGGTTAATGGAATCTTTAATATCAAAAATGCCTTTCTCAAATAATGAAAGGACAATTTGTCGATTTTTATTATTGTTGGAAATTTGACGATCTGCCATCACATCATCAATCGTTGTTTGAATGGTTTGTGAAACCAAATCTTCTACCGAGCTGGCAAAAGTCACTTCTGCTTCAGTATCTAACGGGGCAATAAATGAACTTAAGAATTGCGAGGTCGGTACTTCCAAATTGATATTCACACACAATAAACCAATTACATGCTGTTTTCCGTTACGAATAGCGATAGTAATAGATTTCATCAATACACCACCTTTTGCTTTCGTAAAATAAGGCTTAGACACGCTATCGGTTGCCATGTGATGTAAAGATTTCAATGCACGATCGGTAATCGGTGAACCAATTTTGCGATTAGTATTATGCCCGTTGGCAATATAAATTGCAGAATGCTCCAGAAACTCTAATGAGTGAAGCACAATTTCGCAATGCTCACCAATTAAGGCAGCAATACCGTCAACGATAGGAAAGTAAGAGGCGAGGATAGCATGATCTTCGTCTGAAAAAGGCGTGAATTTTTTTGTCATAATACAAGCGGTCAGATTTTATAAAAATTTTGCAAAACGCCTACGCTTGAATATCAACTTAATCAATATTCAAACGCAAGCCTGCAAATCTTATAACAAATCCGACCGCTTGTGTAGATTCAATTACTTAGGGCTTTGGCTTATTTTTTCTCTTCAGCCGCTTTGAAATCTAATAATTCAATTTCAAATTTTAAGGTTGAATTCGCTGGAATTTTACCCGCAGCACGCTCACCATAACCTAATTTCGGCGGTAGAACAATTTCCATTTTTCCGCCTTTTTTCAGCATTGGAATCGCCTCAATCCATCCCGGGATTAATTGACTCAATTGAAACTCAATTGGCTCACCGCGCTCGTATGAGCTATCAAAAACCGTGCCGTCTGTTAATGTACCTTTATAATGTACTTTTACAGTATCTTCCGGTTTTGGTGAGCTACCTGCACCTTCCTTTTCAATTTTATAAAGCAGACCCGAAGAGGTTTCTTTCACACCGGATTGTTTTTTATAATCCGCACGAAATTTATCACCTGAAGCCAGGGTTACTTTATTCTTTTCTTCGGTAATTTTCGCTTCTTTAGCCGATAAATAAGCATCTAATGATTTCAAATGCTTTTGTAAATCTTCATCGGTTAACTTACCGGTTTTCTTAATCGTATCTTGCACACCGGCAATAATTTTATCTTGATTATAAGTAAAAATGTGTTTTTGTGATTCCATCACACCTTCAATATTTTTACCCAACAATACACCAACCGCATAAGATGAATCATCAACAAATTTCGGATCAGCTTTTTCTTCAGCCATTACCTGAGTTGCAAAAAAAGCAGAGGTGATAATAGCAAGAGTGGATAATTTCGCTTTTAACATAATTTTTCCTTATAAAAATAACTGTTAAGAATTATTTGGATAGGGTAAAGTGTAATTCCGTTTCACACAACCTTTTTTTACTCAAAATGGATGATAATTATACAGTTTCAATGAGAATTACCGAATTAGAAACAAAAGTTGCGTTTCAAGAGCTGATTATTGAGGAATTAAACCAATCTCTAATCGAGCAGCAATTTGCTGTAGATAAGCTACAAACCCAAATCCGTCACTTAGCAGAAAAGTTTAAGGGCATCCAAGGAAGTCAAATTGCCTCTCAAGCAGAAGAAACGCCTCCACCACACTATTAATGCTATAATAGTGTTTTCACACATAAAAACAGAAGAAGAGAAAAGATGAAAATTGGTATTATTGGTGCAATGGCACAAGAAATTGAAATTCTACGTAATTTAATGGTAGAACCTAAAGTAACCGAATTAGCCGGCTGTAAAATTTTTGAAGGAAAAATCAATCACACCCGTGTGGCATTATTACAATCGGGAATCGGTAAAGTATCGGCAGCTGTAGGTACAACACTGCTTATACAACTCGTGCAGCCGGATTTAATCATTAATACAGGCTCTGCCGGTGGCTTAGACTCAAATTTAAATGTCGGTGATATTCTTATCTCTACGGAAGTACGCCATCATGATGTTGATGTTACTGCTTTCGGTTATGAAATCGGGCAGCTTCCGTCAAATCCGGCGGCATTCTCCCCTAATGAAGAATTAGTGGAATTTGCTAAAAAAGAGGCACAAAAAGCCGGTTTTAACGTGGTTTCCGGCTTAATCTGTAGTGGTGATGCTTTTATTAACGGGGCTGAAAAAATCGCAGAGATCCGCCGAAACTTCCCAAATGTGGTTGCGGTTGAAATGGAAGCTGCAGCGATTGCTCAAGTCTGCCACGCTTTTGATGTGCCTTTCGTAGTAGTGCGTGCAGTTTCAGATGTAGCGGATAAAGAATCTCATCTTTCCTTTGAAGAATTTTTACCGCTAGCGGCAGAAAAGTCTTCTGCGATTGTCATTGCTATGCTCACTGATTTAGATTAGAACTTAAATTAAGCTAGTTTCAAGTTTGTAAATGTTTATTAAAATTTGACCGCTTGTTATCGCTATTTAGGGCAAGATTTTGTAAAATCTTGCCCAACTTTTTTTACCTACAAGACAAATTGTAGGGTTTTTTATTTTTTATATTGAGAGTTATATGAGTGCTTCACCAAATATCGGATTTATCAGCCTAGGCTGTCCTAAAAACCTTGTGGATTCAGAACGTATTTTAACGGAGTTACGTTCTGACGGTTACAATATTATTCCAAGCTACGAAGGTGCAGATTTAGTCATTGTAAACACCTGTGGTTTTATCGACAGTGCGGTGCAAGAATCACTCGAAAGTATCGGTGAAGCATTACAAAACAACGGTAAAGTAATCGTCACCGGCTGCTTGGGTGCTAAAGAAAATCAAATTCGCGAGGTCCACCCGCAAGTGTTGGAAATTACCGGTCCGCATAGTTATGAGGCGGTGATGCAGCACGTACATAAATATGTGCCACGCCCGGAATATAACCCCTATGTAAACCTCGTACCGAAACAAGGGGTAAAACTGACGCCGAAACATTACGCCTACCTAAAAATTTCTGAGGGCTGCGACCACCGTTGTACCTTCTGTATTATTCCATCGATGCGTGGCGATTTAGACAGCCGCTCGATTGTGCAGGTATTGGACGAAGCAAAACGCTTAGTTGATGCAGGCGTGAAAGAGATTTTAGTCGTCTCACAAGACACATCAGCATATGCAATGGATAAAAAGCGCGAAAACGGCTCAAAAACAGTGTTCTGGAACGGTATGCCAATCAAAAACGATTTAACCACACTATGCGAGCAGCTCGGCACGCTCGGTGCATGGGTGCGCTTGCACTATGTTTATCCTTACCCAAGCGTGGACGATCTCATTCCTCTTATGGCAAGCGGTAAAATCCTGCCGTATTTGGATATACCATTACAACACGCAAGCCCGAAAATCCTGAAAGCAATGAAACGCCCCGGCTCGATTGACCGCACATTGGAACGCATTAAAAAATGGCGTGAAATCTGCCCGGATTTAACCATTCGCTCGACCTTTATCGTCGGCTTCCCAGGCGAAACCGAAGAAGATTTCCAAATGCTGCTTGATTTCTTACAGGAGGCTCAATTAGATCGTGTAGGCTGTTTCAAATTCAGCCCGGTTGAAGGAGCTGTCGCAACTGAGATGGAAGATCAAGTGCCGGAAGAAATTAAAGAGGAACGTTTCCACCGCTTTATGGCACTACAACAACAGATTTCTACCGAGCGTCTGCAACGTAAAATCGGCAAAACTTTGCAAGTCATCGTTGATGAAATTGATGAAGAAGGCATTATCGGTCGCTCCCAAGCAGATGCACCGGAAATTGACGGTTTGGTTTATGTCGATAAACCTGAAAACCGAGATATTACGGTGGGCCAAATTATTTCAGTCACAATTACAAACGCAGATGAATATGATCTGTGGGGAACATTAAATTAAGGACAAATCATGTCAGAAGAAAAACTGCCTAGCGTTATTCGCTTTGAAAAAGCCGTCGCCGCTAAAGATTATGAAGGTGCTTGTAATGAGTTATTAGCTATCCTTTCGAAATTAGATAGCAACTTCGGTGGAACTTCCGGGATCGAATTTGACACGCCGAGCCAACTTGACAATTTAGAAAAGGAGCAAGCGATCTACTTTTGTACTCGAATGGCAGTCGCAATTACCCGTTTATTTGAAGATCCTGCAATGGAAATTTCAGAGCACGGTGCTTTGCGCTTTTTAACTCTGCAACGTTGGATCGCCTTGATTTTCGCAAGTTCTCCATATGTAAACGCCGACCATATTTTGCGTTCATACAATAAAAATAAAAACACCACCGATATCAACTCCGTAGATTTAGAAGCAACTTTATCCGCGTTGATTAAGTTTTGCATTTTATATTTGCCGGAATCAAATATCTCATTAAATCTAGATACTGCTTGGGGAGCATCGCCAGATTTAACTGCATCGCTTTGTTTTGCTCTGCAGTCTCCCCGCTTTATTGGTACAGCAACAGCATTTTCAAAACGTGCGGCAATTTTGCAGTGGTTCCCATCTAAATTAGCGCAAATTGAAAATCTGAATAAATTGCCTAATTCGATTTCTCACGATGTCTATATGCATTGCAGCTATGATACAGCAGCAAACAAACATGACGTAAAACGGGCATTAAACGAGGTCATTCGCCGCCATCTACTATTCGCAGGCTGGGAAGACAGACAAATCACGCAATTAGGCGAGCGTAACGGCAAACCTGTTATGGTGGTATTATTAGAGCATTTCCATTCTGCACACTCTATTTATCGAACCCATTCAACCTCAATGGTTGCTGCTCGTGAGCATTTTTATTTGATTGGCTTAGGTAGTGAAGCAGTTGATGAAGCAGGACGTGCTGTTTTTGATGAATTCCATGAAACACCAAAAGAGGGAACGTTATTTGATCGCCTTTGGTTTATTAGAGAACTTTGTGAGCAAAACGGTCCTGCAGTATTCTATATGCCAAGTATCGGTATGGATTTAACCACTATTTTTGCCAGCAATGCCCGTTTTGCTCCGATTCAAGCCGTGGCACTCGGTCATCCGGCAACAACTCATTCTGATTTTATTGAATATGTTGTGGTAGAAGATGATTATGTAGGGACTGAGGAGTGTTTTAGCGAAAAATTATTACGCTTACCAAAAGATGCCCTGCCTTATGTACCATCTGCATTAGCACCGAATTCCGTCGTTTATAACCTACGTGAAAAACCGGAAGTGGTGAATATCGGTATTGCATCAACAACCATGAAGCTAAACCCTTATTTCCTTGAAGCCTTAAAAGCGATCCGTGATAGAGCAAAAGTGAAAGTGCATTTTCATTTTGCCTTAGGCCAATCAAGTGGTATTACACACCCTTATGTAGAACGCTTTATTAAAAGTTACTTAGGTTCTGATGCAACTGCTCATGCTCATTTACCTTACGAGGAATATCTGAATGTGTTACATCGCTGTGATATGATGGTCAACCCGTTCCCGTTTGGTAATACAAATGGCATCATTGATATGGTAACACTCGGCTTAGTAGGCGTTTGCAAAACCGGGCCTGAAGTGCATGAACATATTGATGAAGGTTTATTTAAACGCTTAGGTTTACCGGAATGGTTAATTACCCAAACCGCAGATGAATACGTTAACTGCGCAATTCGCTTAGCAGAAAACCATGAGGAACGTTTAGCAATTCGCCGTTATATTATTGAAAATAATAGATTGCAAACCTTATTCTCCGGTGACCCTCGCCCAATGGGACAAATCTTCTTAGCCAAGGTGAATGAGTGGATTGCAACGACACACTCACAGACAGAAACCACTAAACCCAAGAAAACGAGAAAAGTGGCAACTACCGATAAACCACCTGTGAAAAAAGAGGCAAAAAAAGCAGAAAAAACGCCAAGTAAAAAAGCAAAAACATCTGCTAAAACAGCTTAATTAAAACAGAAAAACCGAGCAACAGAAATGCTCGGTTCTTTTTTGCAAAAAATCAGGCTTTTTTAACCGCTTGTATCAGCCAACTCTCACTCAAAATGCTCTATCCATTAATAAATCGTGATAATTTTTTGAATTCCGCATTGTTTGGCAAATTCAGCCAGTTTATCTGTTTGCTCTATTGTAGGCACAAAAGGAGCCAGCCCTTCTTCATCCCTTGCCCCTTTAGTATGTACACGAATAATTTTGAGTAATACCTCAGGATAAGGGCGAAGCAATTCCGCTACTTTTTCAATCAAATGCTGTGCATCATAAAACGCGGTCACATAAACCAAACGTACCTCTTCCACCTTATCAAGCGGTAATAATTGCGATAAATTTTGCAAATTACGGGCAAGATTTTCAGGTTTGATATGATTTACCGAGAGAATAATCTGCTTGGGTACTTTTCCGCTTTGATTTTTGCGATCAAAACATAAACTTTGCAGCCCTATCCCATCACCTTTTAAATCAAATAAAAATTTATCGGTTACCTCAATAAGCGGCTTAGTTGCTTCATATTCAAAAAAGCCACTACTGTCGAGATAACACGTCAACCCTTGCTTATGCAACGCTTCAAACAACGGAATCAACTTTTTATGATGAATGGTCGGTTCCCCGCCGGATATCGTCACACCTCGAATAAACGGCACAGCATCCATCACCTGATCGTATAGATATTGCAAGCTCACCTGTTTTGCCTCCTCGGTATAACGCGGGATGGTTTCCGGGTTGTGGCAGTAGAGACAATTCAGTTTGCAGCCTTGCAAAAAAATGCTGGTACGGTTACCTTGTCCCTCAACATTGGAGAACGGGATAATCCGATGTAAAGGGACGAAAATGTCTGAAAGTGCGGTCATCGCTATCCCGCATTTACATTTTCTTGGTCACGTAATTGACGGTCGAATACTTTCGCACAATCATCGGTGCCTGCACCATACCATGTGGTATCACGTAATACTGCCTCGCCCTTGCGGTAACGCTCTACCTCACTTTTCTTCACTAAATAGCCTGTTACACGAATCAAATCGGTATTTTTCAGATAGGTGGTGATGTAGCGATAGCCGTTAGCAAATGAGCCATCAATAATATCTACCACCGCATCTAAATGATCGGTATAGGTTTGGTCAAAGGCGAACAAATCCCCCGTACCGGACGGGAAATATTTATGGAACGGTGCCGACTGTTTTAAATGCGCCAATAAAGTTGGCTCTTCACCCACGCGAATCCGGTGGGCAGGCGTGTTCATTTTATCTTCTGCGTGATTGCTTGCACCCACTTGGGCATGCAGTAAATACTGGTTATTAGTACGCTCAACATATAAACCTTGATGAGCATTATTCACTGCTTGTAGTTTGTCCAGAATTAAAGTTGCAATCTCATCACCACGTTTGCTTTGACCAAAGGTTTCATTTAAACCTTCTTGTTTGAGTAGGTGGTTAACCGCATCTGCCAAGCCTACAATGGCAATCATTCCGGTGAAGTTAGTGCGCTTAATAAACCCTTCTTCTACCAAGAAACTGCTTTCGAAGAAGTTGCTTTCTTCTACTAAGAATTTATGGCGTTTATCCATGGTAGAAAGGGCTAATTTTGCCACTTTTGGCAGAAGTTCATTGACCATTTCATCTACACTTACACAAGCTCGTCCAATGGTACCTAAACGTAAACGAGTTAAGGTATAAGCACCACCACATTCAGGTAACGCGTTATAGCAACTTGCAATACCGTATTCATCTCCTAAATCTTGGCGATAGTAGGCATCGTTAGCAAAAGAAGGTTTTGAAACCAACAAGCAAGCTTTTGCCGCAAGTTCGGCAAACTCTCGCGAGGTCTTCTGTTTGTCATAACGAATTGTCATATTAGGCGTCGTGTTTTCAAGCTCAATCACTGCTTTTAAAATCAAACGACCGGCTTTGGTATCATAAGGTCCAATATTGGCATGGCAGAAAGAGTCTGCGATGGTTTTATCAATATGATTAAGGAAGCGTTTAATTTTGATGTAATCTTGCTCTTCATCAGTTATAAACGGATCAAGCAACGCATCCAAACGCCCGATATAAACAGGGTAAGTGGTAATGGACGGAACATGTGAATAGATCATTAATAAGCCGTCTAAAGCTTCATCTAAATTGGTTGGTGGCGGTAAATCCAAGAACTTACAGCCTTTTTGCATATATACATTATAATCCGGCAAAATATAACGAGGACGGTAAATAGCATAGCCCTCACACAGATCACAAATCATCTGATTGTTAATATAAGACCACTCTTCCTCTGTATAGCCTAATAACTCAACCGGGCTAAACAACCGTTCGGCGATATTACCCAAACTCATTAATTTTTGGTGATAAGTTAGATTTTTGGCTTTTACAACCTCAAGAATGTCCTGTAATGAAGCTTGCATCTTTTTTCTCCTTGCCTAGATTTTGCATAAGTAAGGATTGTAGCGAAGCTAAATTAAAATTACTGTGATCTAGATCACGATTTCTTTGTTCGACTTCTAAGAATAAAATAAATATAACTAACTTACTTTTGCTATAACAGCACCATAAATTTGCAAAAATTTGGCTTTTTATGACCGCTTGTTTCACCCGCTTAGATTACTGTGTAAAATAGCTACCTCACTTAATGGAAACAGGAACGAAATACCAAATGGCACACTCACCTTTCAACCATCACTACTTAGAAATGCAAGAACACTTTCTTTATGTGCCATACTTACAACAGCACCGACGTATTCGAGTGTTGCTACCGAAAGACTATCATCATGAGACGTGGCAAACCTATCCGGTGCTATACATGCACGACGGACAAAATGTGTTTTATAGCAAAGAGTCTTACTCCGGACACTCTTGGAAAATTATTCCCACGCTGAAATCTCATCAAGAATTACCTAAGTTAATTATTGTGGGTATTGATAATGCAGGAAAAGAGCGTTTAAATGAATATGGTCCTTGGAAAACAACAACAGGCTCTACGCCGGAAACCCAAAATGCAGGCGGGCTTGGTGCAGAATATGCCAAATGGCTGGTAGAAACGGTCAAACCTTTCATTGATATTCACTATCGAACCAAATTTCAGCGAGAGCATACTTTGCTTGCCGGCAGTTCAATGGGAGGAATTATTACTGCGTATATAGGCGGTGCTTATCCACATATTTTCGGACATCTCGGCGTATTTTCACTTGCCTCTTGGTTTAGCGAATCTGATTTTTTAAGATTCTGTCACCAATCTCCCCTTTATTCAAATACCAAAGTCTTTATTCAAGTAGGTACAAATGAAGGTGATGAAATAGACTCGCACTTTATTTCCAATATGAATCAAGCCTACATTGATTGTACGCTTAACTATTATCAAGCCTTGATTCGCACCGGATTGCCTTTAGATAACATCCGCTTACGGATAATGGCAAATGAAATCCACCATGAAATGCATTGGGCAGATCATCTTGTGGATTTTTTAAGATTCTCGCTTATTCAATATTAATGACTTCCAGATAAAAAGAAAGGCACCTTAAAGGTGCCTTTCAACATTACCATTGATAACCGATTTTCACGCCTGCAAAGCGTTGTTTCTGAATTTCGTTACCTTTTAGGAAACCTGCATTGACTGCCACTTGCCATTGGTTACGTGCCAATGTAACACCTGCTTCGGTTTTCACATAGCGACCAAAACGTTGCTCAAAATTGTTGCCGTTTACTGCAACATTTAAGTGCTTGCTGTTTGCATCAACATAGTGTGCCGCTAAGCTTGGCTCAACTCTCCAGTCTGCAAGGGCAAATGCTTTGCTCACTTTAACGCCTGCTTGGTAAGTCATAAAGTTTGCAGTCGGGCTGTTCACTTCCACTTCACCTAAGTTGTATTGCTTGCCACTTAAACGATAGTAGCGTGCACCTACAGACGGTTGTAATTTCACACCGGCAAGGTCAAATTCATGACCAATATTTGCACCAACTGCACTAATATGGCGGTTAAAGCGGTTTTCACCAAATAAATCAATACGGTTTTTCGCTTTACCATAGCTGCCGTCAAGGCTCACAAATGTTCCCTTCTCTGACTGCCATTTACCGTATAAGGTTGCCATCAGTAAGTTAGATTTACCGTTTACCCCTTCATCAAACTCTGCGTTTGCGTGGTTCTTCGACAATACCGCACCTGCAGTGAAACCATTTGCCAATGGCATTTCTACGCCTACTTGAGTTAAGTTGGTTTGTTGCTCATACGGGCGGTATAAATTCGATTTATGCTCAGTTTTTTGGTGCTCTAAGCTACTCCAAACATGTAATTTATCGCTATGGGTAAATAGTTGGCGATCTAAACCGTTACCGATTTGTAACGCACTATTTGCTTGAGCTGATAACTCAGATAATGCCGTATTCGCATATTGGCTTACCCAGTCACCTTGGTTAATTGCAGTACCTGCTACATTGTCTGCAATTTGGATTAAGTCACAGGCTGCACCGTTGTCTTGGCAAAGTTGTAACATTTCACCTTTTAAGCCGGCTTTTGCCGTTTCTACATTAGCACGCAACTCACTTAGACTTGCTTCAGTACGATTTGCAACATTTTGTGCAGAAGCGACCGCTTGTTCAGCTTGTTTTAAGCGTTCTGCTGCAGATTTTGCACTACCATTAGCACTATTCAATGCAGCAGTAGCTTGCTCTACTTTTTGTTTTGCCGTCGTGATCTGACCTTGAAGCTGACGTGCATAAGACGGATAGTAATATGCATAATAATTAGCGTATTGTTGTAACTGAGTGAGTTCAGCATTCGCTTCTTTCAACTTTGTTTGTGCTGTGGTAGCTGCTTGTTTTGCAGCCTGCTCAGCTTGGCGTTGTTTGGTGATTTCTGTCGCTAAACGTGCAGCCTCTTGACGCTGTTGCTGTGCAGTACGAATCGCTGTCTCAAGCTGGTTTGTCGCCACCGCAATGCTAGTATTGCGGTTCTGTGCATCCTTCAGCGGGTTATACAAACGGTAGTCGTAGTTGCGGTTCGCTAAAATATAACGGTACGCACCTAAATCCACATAACCGTTTTCCAACGTGACATTCACATTATGTTGATTTTGCGCCGCGTTCGCTAAAGTTAATAAACTTACCGGACTCACTGAAGCCACTTCGTTACCTGAATTACGTAACGCCAGGGTGAATTGCCCTTCAGCCACACCGTTTACTAAAACATGGTCGCCTTGCTCTGAGCCCATATCGGTCACATAGTTGATTTTACCTGTACCGGTTAAGTTACCATTAACGATCAATTTGTTAAAACGTGCCGGCACGCCATTCGCAAATTGTTCATTTAACGTGATGCTTGAACCTTGTTCAAAACGTAAATTGCCCACAGTACTGTTGCCGTTATTCGTCCAACTTGCCGCATTTGATAACGTCATTTGCGTGCCGTTATCTGCTTGAACTGTTCCTTGCAGATGTGCTTTACCTAAATTTAACTGACTGTTGCTACGCAATACCGTGTTGCCGATAATTTGCGTAGTTGGCAGATTTGCAAAATTTTGTTCGGAAATCACCGCTTGTTGCGTGCAATTTGTCACACCACTGTACTCTGAGTAGTAGCAACTTGGGCTTTGGCCGTTAATAAAACCAAGGTTAAGCTGAGCATTATCGGTTGCACTTAAGTTTGCCGTGACGCTTGATACATTACGCCCTACATAAAGTTGTGACCAACCGTTCGCTGCAATTTGGCTTGCACTGAATTGGCGGTTTTGCCAGTCATTTTCATAGACCACATCTTGCTTATTGTTTACATCATAAGCGTGTGGTGTCGGGCGACCGGAAAGTAAGAATTTCCCACCTTTTAAGGTGACATTGCCGTTTAAGTTTAACCCACCTGAAATCACATAGAAGTTATTAAGTTTTTCTTGCTCTAATGGTGTATTTTTACGTGCAATGACTTTGTTGATCGCATCCTGTCTGTTGCTTGACAAATATTCCCAATCATCATTGCTTTGATGGTTAGTTGGCGTTGGGTTCTTTGGATTACCTTTGAGCATAAAGTAATCACGGATTCCATCTTGTTTATTCGTGAATTGATAAATATCCGCACCTGCCACTAATCCTTTGCCCCAAGTGATCGATGAAGCTGTCGCTAACGGGCTAGACGCTTGTGGATCATAGACGATATTCAACGGGCCATTATGTTTGCTGCTGTCTGTTTCTCCAATAAAACCGTTAAAGGTACGATGGATAGGGCGACTATTTTTCTCAGCTAACACTTGTCTTACTGCATCAGCTTTATTGTGAGATAAAAATTCCCAATCCGCACTGCTACTTGCATTGGTTGGAAAATAAGCTGACGCTTTACCGGTTAAACGGAAATAGTCAGTACGTTTATTTCTATGCGTATTAATATACTCATAAATATCGCTGGCTTCTTGATTCCATTCTCCCCACTTGAGATCTTCCGCCGTCAATTTTGTCGGTGCAATCGTTAATGTTGCTGCATTATTAACAATTCTCGCTCCTTCATCGGTATTTTGCAGACGATTGAACGTTAAGCTATTGCCATTAAGATCTAAGCGTCCACCACGGAAACCAAAATAAATTTTGTTCGGGTTCACTTGATCTGCACTAACTATTTAACACAACAGTCGGACGACCACTAACAATCCCTACTTTATTAAACGCTTGTTTTTTGCCGTTTTGTGCTTGTTGGTCGAGTACAACGGTACCGTCACCTACGCTAATGTCACCACGATTTTCACCACGACCATTTACATACAGCGTACCCTCGCCTAATTTAGATAAGCGATCACCTTGTGGGTTTTTGACCTGCCAAGTCACTCGTTTGTTTGGAGCGACAATGACACCCGCACCTAACCAAGTTTGATCATTTTCCGGGCGAACGGTCACATTTGCATCAAAGTTCAATGCGCCCGCACCTTGATCAATATTACTTTTCAGTACGATGGTCGCATCTTTACCGCTAAAGTTTAGCGTTTTACCGTTTTGCTCTTGCGGTAACTCAACTTCGATGACGCCTGCACTGCCTTTTGGATAGGATTTATTATCTCTAATTGTGCGATCAGCCAATGATACCGCTAATTGTTGCGTATTGTTTTGTGTACGGATAAGGCTGTTATTGCCATTTGCCTGCCACTCAAATGTAGCACCTGCTTGCTGATTATCCAGTTGCCCTGCAATAT
This sequence comes from Mannheimia granulomatis, assembly GCF_013377255.1. Taxonomy (NCBI): domain Bacteria; kingdom Pseudomonadati; phylum Pseudomonadota; class Gammaproteobacteria; order Pasteurellales; family Pasteurellaceae; genus Mannheimia; species Mannheimia granulomatis. Next base: position 176,050 of record NZ_CP016614.1, on the reverse strand, counting down.
CTTCAGCAAATTTACGCTCGTGGTAGTCTGTACGAATCGTACTTGTGCGGTTGAACTTACCTTCCATTCCGCCGTAGGAGTTAGTTACCGCGACCACTACCCAGCGTTTTTCTTGGCTATCATAACCGTAAATTGCCGAGCCACTATCACCCGGAGTAGAGTAAGTGACTAACGGACCATATTTGTTGTCATAAACACTACCTGTAAAATCAAGCCAAGGCTTATCTTTACGATCTTCCATAGCCGCAAGTGGTGTACCACCGATTAAATAATTATAAGCACCGGCAAGTTGGGTATTTTTATTGTTGGTATCACGAATATTCTGACGACCTGAACCGGCACGTGCAAACATCGTAAAGCGTGTATTATCCAAATAAACCGTACTGCTATTACCAAGATCACTGACTTTTGCCGGTGCGACTTCGGTCACTAATTTATTCAATCGCGGCGTGTGATAATCCCAGTTTGCCCCACCCTCTATTTTTTCGTGGTCGTTTCTGTCTACAATTTTATAGGCGTAGTGGTTTGCATCGCGGTTATAGCCCGGCGCACCAAATTCGATTTTACTGTAAACGTGAGGGGTATTATGCGCAACACTCACTAGGTATTGTGGGGAAATTAAAGTAGAGTAACCCGCATTTCGAATACCGGCACTTAAATCAGGCATAGGGATATTTGGTAACATTGTACCAACGTGGTTGCCTTGTAGATCTTGAATATCCACATTGCTGGCTCCCACAGTGAATTTGCCTTTATTTTCAGCAAAATCACGGAAGTATTGATAATCCACATCGCTACGTACAACAGAGGCATAAGCCGGTAAGACAAATGTTATTGCCAAAGCTGAAGCAATATGGGAAAGATTAAATTTTTTTGTTAGTTTGTTCATTTTATTATGGTATGGTTTGGAAAAGGCGTGGATTCTAATTGAACGACTTAACTTAATCAAGTGGATGGACCAGTATATTTACATTTTATTACAATCATAGGTAATACCTTATATACCTATGCATTTCTTTATCTCATTTTGCAGGTAAATTATGAAACTTAACCGAGCAATTGCCGACTGTATCGTTCAACGTACTATGCAGATTATCCCAAACTCCGTAAATGTGATGGATGAAAACGGAATTATTATTGCCTCAGGAGACCAGAGCCGTATCGGGCAGCGGCATACGGGGGCGGTGATTGCGTTGCGTAACGATCAAGCGGTCGAAATTGACGAAAATCTTGCAAAGCAGTGGCATTATGAGGCGAAGGCAGGGATTAATCTACCGTTGAATTACCTTGGCTCAAATGTCGGTGTAGTGGGGATTTCAGGTAAGCCAAATGAGGTGCGGCAGTATGCCCAGTTAGTGAAAATGGCAGCAGAGTTGATTATGCAACAAGCATTTGAGTTAGAACAAGAACGTTGGCAACGCCGGTATCGTGAAGAGTTTGCCCGAGCTTTGCTCAAAGGCACGTTAAGTCAAGAGAAAATTCGTGAACAAGCGGTCTTTTTCGGGCAAGATTTTGCCAAACCGTTGTCGGTCACTTTAATTAAAATGAACGAGCCTACCGCAGACAAATTACAAGGCTTAATTGATTATCTGGAGCACCATTTTCCGCACTTACTCACCGCAGTGGTGAGCTTGGATAAAATCGCGTTAATTAATAATTTAGCAGCCGATAAATCGTTGATCCATTATGTCTTGACCAAGCTTTCTGAGTGGAATATTTCCTTTAAAATTGTGGTAGGGTTGTCGGTAGATAATCTTTCTCAAACTGCCACCTCTTACCAAACCGCCCGCCACACTCTAAATTATGCCGAACAAATGCAGCTACGTCGGCAAACGATCTATTTTGATGATTTTAAACTACCGGCGTTAATGTACAATTTCAGCTATTCAAAAGAAGGAAAAACGCTGCTTGCCCCCTTCCAACCGTTACTCAATTCCGATAAAAAACAGATGTTGCTGAAAACATTACGGCAATATTTTTTCTCAAATTGTGATCTGAATCACACAGCACAAAAATTGTTTATTCACCCAAATACCTTGCGTTATCGTTTAGAGAAGATTGAGCAAATAACAGGCTTATCTTTCAATAACATAGAGCAAAAATTTACCCTTTATTTAGGAGCTGTTTTAGCAAATAAATTGTAGAAAACTACAAAACAAGCGGTCGTTTTTAACAAATTTTTTGCAAATTCAGACAAAGCTTTTTCAGTAAAAATACCGAATAATGAGCATAATTATTTTATAAATAAGGAGCTTGCTATGACAGGTATGACACTCATTTTGACGTTTTTGGTGGCAATCATAATTATGATTTATATGATTGCCAAACTTAAAGTCCATCCATTTTTAGCTTTAATGTCGATTTCGCTGGGTTTAGCCCTAGTGGCAGGTTTGCCATTGGCAAAAATTCCGGCGATTATAGGTGAAGGTTTTAGTGGTACTTTCAAAAGTATTGGTATTGTGATTATTTTCGGGGCAATTATCGGCACCGTACTGGAAAAAACCGGTGCAGCGTTGAAGCTTGCCGATATGGTCGTGCGTGTGGTCGGGCAAAAACGCCCGGAGCTTGCCATGCTGATTATGGGCTGGGTTGTCGGTATTCCGGTTTTCTGCGATAGTGGCTTTGTAGTGCTAAACCCGATTCGTGAAGCAATTCGCAAAAAAATCTTAGCCAATCCGGTCAGCATGGCAGTAGCACTGAGTGCCGGCTTATATGCTTCCCACGTATTTATTCCACCTACACCGGGACCAATTGCGGCAGCCGGTGCTGTGGGTTTAGGCTCCAACTTGCTATTGGTAATTGGCATGGGCGTTGTGGTGTCAATTCCTGTGCTGATTGCAAGTTACGCCTTTGCGAAATATGTCGGCAGACGAGTAACAGTAGCGGAAGAAGCTGAAGCAGATCAAATGATCGGTCAAAGCTATGAAGAATTGTTGAAACAATACGGCAAATTACCAAGCGGCTTTTTAAGCCTTGCACCAATTTTCATGCCAATTGTATTAATGGCGATCGGCTCTATAGCAAAAATTATGGGCATAACAGGTGATTTCGGCAGCTTATTACAATTCTTAGGTAATCCGATTATTGCCTTGGCGGTCGGTGTGATTTTCTCAATCATTTTGCTTGCCTCAACCAACAAAATAGGAGAATTTGACAGCTTAACGAACGATACCTTAAAACTGGTTGGCCCGATTCTCTTTATTACCGCAGCCGGTGGCGTGTTAGGTAATGTGATTACTCAAGCAGGCTTTGTGGAGTACATCAAACAAAATGCTCACATTATCAGTGCGGCAGGCATTTTCTTCCCATTCTTGATTTCTGCTATTCTCAAAACCGCACAAGGCAGCTCAACGGTGGCAATCATCACCACCGCCTCAATTATGGGGATGTATAACGCCTCAGATTCACTGATGAATGCGTTAGGCTTAACCAGCGAATTGGCGGCAGCTTTAACCGTGATGGCGATTGCAGCAGGCTCAATGTGTGTTTCTCACGCAAACGATAGCTACTATTGGGTGGTGACGAATTTCAGTAAACTTACTCCGCAACAGGGCTATCGTACTCAAACCACATTAACCTTTATTATGGGGGTAGTCGGTATGATGACGGTGTATGTGCTTTCTTTAATCTTGCTGTAAGGAGAAAATGATGAAAATTGTTATCGCCCCCGACTCTTTCAAAGAAAGCTTGACCGCATTGGAGGTGGCTCAGGCAATCCAAATCGGCTTTGCCCGTGTGTTCCCGAATGCGGATTATCAGCTTGTGCCAATGGCAGATGGCGGCGAAGGCTCGGTGCAATCTCTGATTGATGCCACAAAAGGCAGTTTGCAAAAAATCAGCGTAAAAGCACCGCTTGCAAACCAAGTGGAGGCGACTTTCGGGCTCTCGGGCGATAAACAGACCGCCTTTATTGAAATGGCGGCAGCAAGTGGCTTGCATCTCGTACCGTTTGCACAGCGTAATCCACTCATTACCACCAGTTTTGGCACAGGCGAGTTAATCAAAGCGGCATTAGATTTAGGCGTGAAGAAAATCTTGCTCGGCATTGGCGGCAGTGCCACCAATGATGGCGGGGTGGGAATGTTACAAGCCCTTGGTTTGAAATTTTTAGACAGCCAAGGAAATGAAATTCCTGCCGGTGGGGCGGCACTTAGCCAAATTGCACGGATTGATCTGAGCGAAATGGATGCTCGCCTAAACAGCGTGGAATTTGAGGTAGCGTGCGATGTGAATAATCCACTTTGTGGCAAACGAGGAGCTTCCGCTGTTTTCGGTCCACAAAAAGGGGCAACGTCAGAAATGGTCAAAACCTTAGACCAAGCCCTTGCTCACTTTGCCGATAAAGTGAAAACTCAGCTCGGCATTGAGATTGTCGATAAAGCCGGAGCCGGTGCCGCAGGCGGAATGGGGGGTGGATTATTATTGCTACCTAATGTACAACTACGTTCAGGAGTAGAAATTATTATTGAGGCAACCCGCCTAACAGAAAAAGTGCGTGATGCAGATTTGGTAATCACCGGTGAAGGGCGAATGGACGCACAATCTATTGCCGGCAAAACCCCAATTGGTGTAGCTCGTACAGCCAAATCCTTTGATAAGCCTGTAATTGCGATTGTCGGTTCACTACGAGATGACTACCCTGTGGTCTATCAACACGGCATTGATGCGGTCTTCCCGATTATTCGCCAACTACACAGCCTTGAGGAAATCTTAAAGCTCGGTCGTGAAAATTTAATTTCAACCGCAGAAAATGTGGCAAGATTGTGGAAAATGGCTCAATTTGCGTAAACTTGAAGATAAACAAGCGGTCACAAAAGCATCGCTTTTTGAATGTTGGCTTTGCCAACAGCAGCAAAGCTGTGAACAATCCTTATAAGGATTGTAAATAATTTTTCTGAAAATTTTGCAAAAAATCAGAAAAAACGACCGCTTGTATTTTCTTGTTTTGAGCTATTTAGAGAAGCCCTTGTTCTTCTAATTGCCCCAAGAAATACGGCATTTGTTTACGCCATGTTGGCCAGTCATGGTCAATATCAAAACCCCAATAATCAAACCATGCTTCAATACCTTTTGCTTTGAAAGCTTCTTCTAAACGATGGGTATCTTCCACGTGTTGCTCTTCCCACGCGCCTTGTCCAACCGCAATAATATAGTGGTTTTGGCGGTAACGATTTAAGAACCAATCATCATTTTGCCCCCACATATAATCAATCGGTGAGTTAAAATAAACCGCTTTATCGCCATAGAATTCACCGGTGAAGAAACGGGCATCATACACACCACTTAGGGCAATGGCTATATCAAATAAATCCGGGTGGCGTAGGGCAAAGTTTACGGTATGAAATGCCCCCATGCTACAACCGGTTGCGATCATGGTGCCATTCCATTGTGATTCGTGGCGGATAAGCGGCACTAATTCGTGAATAATGTAACGATCATAAGCATTGTGTGCTAACGCCATATCGTGTCCGGATTTGTGCTTGGACAACCAAGATTCCGCATCATAGGAATCCGGAGTATAAAATTTGATTAAGCCTCTTTCAATAAATGAGCGGCAGGCTTCAATCATACCGAAGTTGCCATATTCGTTTTCATTGCCGCCTGATGATGGGAAAACAATCACAGGTTTACCGGCGTGACCGTACACATTAAATGCCATTTCACGACCTAATTCACCACTCCAATGGCTTCTTTTTTCAAAGTGCATAACTCACCTCTTACTGTTTTGCTTGAGCGAATTGAACAATTTCACGCATTTGCTCCATCGTTTCAGTTCGGGCTAGAATACCGTGTTCACCCATAATTTTGGCGAACACACCCGGGACGCTTTGAACGCTAATGATGTTGCTTGCAAATTTTTCACATACCGCATCAATAGAATTAACATAATTCTGGTTAGCCTTACGTGAAATATAAACCACATTCCAAGGATGCTGAATATTTGAGTAGAATTTGTTTTCTTTCACAATATTAGCGAACTCTTTAAATACATCAAAATCGTTGGCGTAGTTCCACATATCAATGGTTAAACCACCCGGTGGACGACAATTGATTTCAAGTGGCAGAAGTTCTTGTTTTTTGCCTTTGGTGCGGAAGAATTCAAAGTGGAAGAAACGCTCTTTCACATTAAAGGCTTTCACGCATAATTTGCCCATTTCCACCAATTTTTCGGAAATCTCACGTGGCACATAGTAATACATATCGCCGTCTTTAGAAACGGTATCTAGCACCGCTTCTGAATATTCAAGGCTGGAATAGAACACAATATTGCCTTCATGATCGGCTAAGCCATCAAAGGTTACAATATCACCGTCAATAAATTCTTCCATAATATATTCAACGGCTGGATTTTTATAACTGAAGAAGCTTTCAAGTTCCTCAGCGGTTTTGATTTTATAAGTATCGCTTGCACCCACGCCGGAATTTGGTTTGATGATAACCGGGAATTTTAATTCTCTCGCTAATTTACGGGCATCGTCATCATCTTTGAACACACGACCTTTTGCCACTTTCAAGCCGGTTTGGCGGAAAACTTCTTTCATTTGTGCTTTAGTTTTAATGGCAAGCATATCGTCATTTTTATAACCAAAGACATTGAAATCGGTACGCAATTTTGCATCTAATTCCAACCAATATTCATTGTGAGACTCAATACGGTCAATACGCCCGTATTTATGGGCAAAATACGCCACTGCACGGTAAACCTGATCATAATCTTCCATATTATCTACACGGTAATATTCAGTGAGCGAGTTGCGTAAGATCGGGCTTAATAGTTCATAAGGAGTATCTGCAATTCCAAGAGTATTGAAACCTGTTTCACGTAAACGAACGGCAAAGGTTTCAAAATTGGTTGGGAAATGCGGGGAAATCATAACGAAATTTAATGGTTGAGACATAATCTTCCTTTGTATAGTTTGCATATTGTTAAAATAATTAAATTGATTGTAGGCGAAATTTATTAAATTGCAAAATCTATTCAATTAACTCAATTTTTTTACAAAATATTTACCATTTATTAAATGAGATCTTACAATAAATTAAAGGTGACTAATTTTATCAAGTATTTTTTTGTAAAACGATTTACATTTAAATTTTCATCTACTATTCTGAGAGTGATTATTAGAACTTACTCTAATAAATCTATGAAAATATTAATCTAAATGGAGATTTTCAGATGACAGAACAAATTGTCCCTTCAAATGATGTTATTTTAAAAGCTGTACAAGATACTCTAGTAATCTCAACAACAGATTTACAAGGTGTGATCACTTACGCAAACGATCTTTTCTGTAAATTAACCGGATTTTCTCGTGAAGAATTAATTGGCCAGCCACATAATATCGTTCGTCATCCCGCAGTACCGAAAGCAGTATACAAAGATATGTGGGATACCATTCAAGCAGGTAAAATTTGGACAGGTATCGTCCCAAACTGTGGTAAAGGTGGCGTGGTTTATGTCGTTGATACAACCGTTCAGCCAATGTTTGATGCAGCAGGTAACATTACAGGCTATATTAGTGTTCGTCGTGTTATCAACGACTTAATGGCTAATTTTGATGCAGTAGAATTCTCAAAAGAAATCTTTGACGAATTCCATGGCTAACCAATTCTTTTATTGCGTGTAAATATCCTGTTTGCACGCAATTATTTTTTTACTATTTCTTTGTTTTTTGAGGAAAGTATGTCCACGATCACTCATCTTCATATTGCCTACGGTTCAGAATCGGGCAACGCAGAAAAAATTGCCCAACAACTGATTCAACAAAATTTTCTCAAATGCTATTCACCCACGATTTCTACCCTAAATGAAACAGATTTAAGCCAATTCACCGCACACACGGCGTTGTTGATTATCACCAGCTCGTTTGGAGATGGTGAACCGCCGGAAAATGCCGATGAATTTACAGAAAAATTAGAAAATTTGACCGCTTGTCATATGCGATACGCAATTTTTGGTTTGGGCGATATTACTTACGATAAATTTTGTGGCTACAGCAAGCAGTTAGACACGCTGTTACAAGCCAAGCAGGCAGAGCCTTTGATTGAGCGGGTCGATGCGGATCTCAATTACCAAGCAATTTTCAAACAATGGTTACCATTGGTGGAGCAAACATTAAAAGTGCCAGCGGATAAACCACTCACTCATCCACTTTCGGTGCAAGTTTACGGTGAGGATTCTGCCTATCAAGCGGAAGTGTTGGAAATCAAACATTTAGCCGATTCTAGCCCTGAGGTGTATCACATTCGCTTATCACTTAAAGAGAGTGGCATTTTTTACCAAGCGGGTGATTTAATTTATATCAAAGCCCAACAGCCTGAGTCGCTATTGGCAGAATATGCTGCGTGGTTTAATGACTCAAAGGCGGCTGAAAAACTTCGCAACAAAGAGCTACGTTTGTTGAGCAAAAACGTGCTGCGAGATATTCAAAAAATCTGCGGCAGCGATGAGCTAAAAGATCTGACCAAAATTTCTAATAAAAAAGCGTTGGAGCAATATTTATACGGTCACGACTTGCTTGATCTATTACGCGATTTCGACCATGAAAAAACAGTGAGCCTTGATGATTTAGAGGCGATTTTATCGAATCTCTCGGCTAGGGCTTATTCGATTAGCTCGTGCGGTAAAACGCACCCTGATTACGTGGATTTATGCGTTCGCCATGTTTATTATGATTTAAACGGCAGAGCCTACCAAGGCACTGCGAGTAACTATCTAGCCCACTTACAAGCGGGTGAATTTGTCTCAATTTTTGCAAAAGCAAACCCTAATTTCCGACTGCCTGAGACGCCCCACGCCCCTGTGGTGATGATTGGTTCCGGCACGGGCATTGCACCACATATCGCCTTTTTACAGGCGTTAGAAAGCCAATATCAAAGTGTGGGAAGCTACTTATTCTTTGGCGAACGCCATCGAGCCAAAGATTTTCTCTATCAAGCGGAGCTTGAAAATTACCTTGCCAACGGCACCTTAACCCAACTGTTTACCGCTTTCTCACGCGACCAAGCTGAGAAGTTTTATGTGCAAAATGCTTTAGCAGCTCAAGCAGAATTGGTTTGGAAGCTGATTCAACAAGGGGCTTATTTCTATATTTGTGGCAGTAAAGCTATGAGTAAAGCGATTGATGCGGAAATTATCAAAATTGCCGAAGAAATCGGGGGCCAGCCTTACGTGGATGATTTCAATAACATCATTGCACAGCTAATAGCCGAAGGTAGGTTAATGCGAGATGTGTATTAATTTTTAAGTACGATAAAAAAGGCACAAAACTGAATTTTGTGCCTTTTAGTTATTTGCAAAATAATGTGAAAATTTTACCGCTTGCCGAACATACTACCCAAGCCGCCTAAGCCGCCCATTCCTCCGCCCATTAAGCCTTTCATGCCTCTCATCATTTTCGCCATTCCACCTTTACGCATTTTTTTCATCATACGCTGCATTTCATCAAACTGTTTAAGCAGTTTGTTAACATCTTGCACCTGTGTACCTGAGCCGAGAGCAATACGGCGACGGCGAGAGCCTTTGATAATATCCGGGTTGGCACGCTCTTTAAGAGTCATGGAATTAATGATCGCTTCCATTTTCACGAACATTTTGTCATCCACTTGGTTTTTGACGTGATCAGGCAAATTTTTCGCACCGGGAAGTTTGTCTAGCATTGACATCATTCCGCCCATCTTTTTCATTTCGATCAGCTGTTCACGGAAATCTTCAAGGGTAAAATCGTCCCCTTTCTTGAATTTTGCCGCCATTTTTTCGGCTTTTTCTTGATCAACAGAACGCTGTAAGTCTTCAATTAACGACATTACATCGCCCATACCAAGAATGCGGGAAGCAACACGATCCGGGTGGAACGGCTCAAGAGCATCCGTTTTCTCGCCCACACCTAAGAATTTAATCGGCTTGCCGGTAATTTGGCGGATAGAAAGTGCCGCACCACCACGGGCATCGCCATCAACTTTGGTTAAAATTACTCCGGTGAGAGGCAAAGCTTCATTAAAGGCTTTCGCTGTATTAGCTGCATCTTGACCGGTCATCGCATCGACGGTAAACAAAGTTTCAATCGGGTTGAGAGCGGCGTGGACTTGTTGAATCTCCTCCATCATCTCGCCATCAACGTGCAAACGACCTGCTGTATCGACAATCAACACATCAAAAAAATTAAGCTTGGCGTGCTTAAGTGCAGCTTCAGCAATAGCAACAGGCTTTTGGCTGGTTTCGGTAGGGAAAAAGTCCACTTTTAATGCTTCAGCAAGCGTTTGGAGCTGTTTAATCGCCGCCGGGCGGTAAACGTCAGCAGAGACCACTAATACTTTTTTCTTGTGGCGTTCTTTTAAGAATTTCGCCAATTTGCCGACCGAGGTGGTTTTACCCGCACCTTGTAAACCCGCCATTAAAATGACCGCAGGCGGTTGAGCCGCAAGATTGAGCTCCTCATTGGCATCTCCCATCGCACTTTCTAATTCACCTTGCACGATTTTTAAAAATTCTTGCCCCGGCGTTAGGCTTTTATTGACTTCAACGCCCAACGCACGCTCTTTAACTTTATTGATAAAATCACGCACTACAGGCAAAGCAACATCCGCCTCAAGTAATGCCATACGCACTTCACGCAGAGTATCTTTAATATTATCTTCAGTTAAACGACCTTTACCTGTGATATTACGCAGGGTCTTCGAAAGTCTATCGGATAGGTTTTCAAACATATTGGGTTCTCAATTTGCAAAATTTTAAAAGAAAGTATTCACAATCCTTATAAGGATTGTTCACAGCTTCGCTGCCGTTGGCAAAGCCAACGTTCAAAAAGCAATACTTTTTGTGACCGCTTACAAGCGCCAAATTGCAGACATTATACAAAAAAAAGCGGGGAGATTATAGGAAAATAAAAAAACGACATAGGGGTTTAGGCTATGTCGTAAAATTTGACGATATTCGAGGAATCATTATTATTTGTTGTAATTTATGATCATAATACTCCGAATTCTTGGCAAAAGTGAAGTAGTATTTTCAAGTTTATTTGAGAAATGAGAAGTAGTTCACAAAATTCAATAAAAAAAGTAAGGATAGATTGCTAAAAGGTAAAAGCCCCGATGATTTCTCATCAGGGCTTTCTGAATATGGCTCCTCCTGCGGGACTCGAACCTGCGACATATGGATTAACAGTCCACCGTTCTACCGACTGAACTAAGGAGGAATTGATGGTGCCTCGAGGCGGAATCGAACCACCGACACGGGGATTTTCAATCCCCTGCTCTACCGACTGAGCTATCGAGGCGACTCGTCGTTTGTAGTGTGCATTATGCTGATTTTTTTTGGCTTCGTCAAATAGAATTCGAGGAAATTTAACATTTTAGGGCACATCATACTAAAAATTGAGCAATCATCTGTTTTTTACAAATTATAAAAAACGAAAACCCCGATGATTTCTCATCAGGGCTTCTTGAATATGGCTCCTCCTGCGGGACTCGAACCTGCGACATATGGATTAACAGTCCACCGTTCTACCGACTGAACTAAGGAGGAATTGATGGTGCCTCGAGGCGGAATCGAACCACCGACACGGGGATTTTCAATCCCCTGCTCTACCGACTGAGCTATCGAGGCAACGTCGTTGCGGGGTGCATTATGCTAATTTCAGCCCGCAACGTCAAACATTTTTTTATGAATTCGAAAAAACCGCTGCTTGAATGTGCTTTTTTTATACGTTTCGTCTAAAAACAGCTCAAATCATAAATTATCGAATATTGCGATACTTTTCTCTCGCCGTCGTTACTTTACGTAAGTAATTACGAGCTTGAGAAGATGGATGTGCGGTTGTTAAAATACGATAAACCGCATCCGCCGAGAGATCGTTAATTCTGTCAATCGCAGCATACTTATCTGAATCAAATACACGTAATACCGCACCCGCTCCACTGTTATAAGCAGAAATCATTGCATAACGTTTTGCTGTTGTGTCGATAATGCCGTCTAAATATTCATCGCGTAGGATGGTTAAATAGAGCGTACCGGCATCAATATTATTAGACGGATTATACAGGTATTCACGACTTGGCTGTCCACCCATACCTTTGCGGGCAAAAATATCCCGACCTGCGGTACGGGGCACTACCTGCATTAAGCCAATTGCATTGGCATAGCTTACCGCATAAGGGTTGAATGCAGATTCAACTTCCATAATCCCTAAGATCAAGCTTGGCTCAATGCCATATTGTTTAGCCATTTTGCGTACCAGCGGTAAATATTGTCTTGCACGTACTTCAACGTGCCCTTCTACCATTTTAATCGCTACATACATCGCATTTCGACCATTCTTTAAGCGGCGAGTTTGAAGTTTATTTTGAATAAGATAGGTAGCAAAATCATTTGCAAGGGCGATATTGGTAATATCACGACCAAACTGATCCCTTACCTGCCCTTTTAAGAAAGGATTTGTACTAATTGGCACATCTCCTGATGAAAACAAGTCTATCCCTCTAGGATCTCGACCCATTAATAAAGTATGGACAATTGAGTTACGAAGATGATTTTGGTCACCTAAGGTTTCAATTGTAATAACCCCTTCTTCAAAGGAAATATGGCTACGGGTATAGAACTTATCGGTATATTTTACGTAATCTTTTTTACTGGCAACCAACAGTTCATTACTTCCCCAAATATCATCAATATTATGGGAAAATTGACCTGTTAGAATGTCTAAACCGTTGGTATCTTTTGAGTAATCCACACGAGTAGATTTAGGTTTTTTACCGCTAGAGGATTTACTGCCGCAAGATGCAAGAAAGGGAATAATTGCCAAAAGCGGCAAATACTTAGCATATTTTTTCATTGATTTTACCTTCAATTATTCAATCGGCTTATAGCCCTCAATCACGACTTCTTTACCTTCAAATAAGAAACTCACCATTTCTTGCTCCAGTAATTTTCGGTGTTCGGGATTCATCATATTCAATTTTTTTTCGTTTACCAACATAGTCTGCTTTTTAATCCATTCCGACCATGCTTGTTTGCTGATTGAATCAAAAATACGTTTACCGAGATCGCCCGGATAAAGTTGAAAATCTAAGCCTTCGGCATCTTGTTTTAAATACTCGCAAAATATGGTTCGTGCCATAATTTTAATCCTTAAATATCATGTTTTACTGTAAACGCCAGTTCATCCAAAATACGCTTAACCGGCGTAGCTAAACCTACTTCATTATTTTGGTACAAATCATACCAATAATCTGTTGCTGAAGATACAGCCGAAAGATAATTTCCTCCGTTTTCTCTCGCAACAAGCGGTAAAATTTCAGTATTTTTTTGCAAATCCACCTCAACCAGAATAGGGGTAATATCCAGATGAAAATGGCTAAATGTATGCCTAAATGTACCTAATTGCTGTGAAATTTGTAAATTTTTCATCAAATTTGACCGCTTGAGCGTATCCAAACTATCAAATTGCGGAAACACAAACAATCCGCCCCAAATACCTTTAGCCTCTCGTTTTTGTAAAAGCACCTTTGAGCCGACTTTTAACACCAGAAAATAAGTTTGGCGTTCGGGTAAAGATTTCTTCGGTTTTTTCGCAGGGAATGCCTGCCACGCCTGCATTGCATTGGCTTTACATTGATTTTGCAATGGACAAATCAAGCATTTGGGTTTGGTACGAGTGCAAATCATTGCACCTAAATCCATCATTGCTTGGTTAAAATCCGCCACTTGTGTACTTGGAGTAACACGTTCACTCAAGTTCCAAAGCTGATTTTCAACCGCTTTCTCACCCGGCCAACCTTCCACCGCAAAATAACGACTCAGCACACGTTTTACATTTCCATCCAAAATCGGGTGTGGGGCATCCAAAACGGAGGATAAAATTGCCCCAGCGGTACTTCTGCCTACACCGGATAAACTCAGTACATCATCAAAGCGGGTAGGGAATTCGCCCTGAAAGCGATCCCTAATTTGAATAGCGGCATTGTGCAAATTTCTCGCACGAGCGTAATAGCCCAATCCTGTCCATAAATGTAATACTTCATCAATGGAAGCATTAGCTAAGTCAGTTACCGTCGGAAATCGTTCAATAAAACGTTCAAAATAAGGAATAACCGTTGCAACTTGAGTTTGTTGCAGCATTACTTCCGATAGCCAAACCTTATATAAAGTTTTTTTCTGCTGCCAAGGCAAATGTTTTCTTCCGTATTGCTCAAACCAATCCAGTGCCGATTTCGCAAAAAAGTCAGAAACCGAGGCTTGGGCGAGAGGATATTGTGAAAAGTTGCTAGTCATTAAAAATCTTGAAATCGAAAAAAGAAACAATCATACTGCAAGCGGTCCGTTTTACCAAAAATTTTACAAATTGAGAAAAAAATGAAATCACCCATTTTAGGCTTTCACCATATTGCCTTAATCGTATCTGATTACGAAAAATCCAAATATTTCTATACTCAAATTTTGGGAGCGGAAATTATTGAGGAAACCTACCGAGCTTCACGCAAGAGTTATAAATTGGATTTACGCTTTCAAGATGGCTCACAAATTGAGCTTTTTAGTTTTCCGCTAACACCACCTCGCTTTAGTTCTCCTGAAACATGCGGACTTCGCCATTTGGCATTTAAAGTAGAAAGCATTGAACAGGCGATTGCTTTTTTAGAACAGCATAATTTACCTCATGAAGGAATCAGAATTGATGAGATTACCGGCAAGCGTTTTACTTTTTTCCGCGATCCTGATGATCTCCCACTAGAATTTTATGAGGATAGTTAAATGATTTATTTATTACTTGCCGTACTGATTTGGGCAAGTTCTTTTATCGTAGGTAAGTTTGCAGTAATGGAATTTGACCCCATCCAGATCATGCAAATTCGACTTACCTTTGCAGCATTAATCGCATTCCCGTTTGCAAGCCGGGTTTATCGCCAAATTCCGCAAAATCAAAGTATAAAGGTGTGGCTTGTTAGCTTTTTAACTTTACCACTGTGCGTCATCCTACAATTTGCAGGGTTAAAATTAACCTCTGCCTCAAGCGCCGTTGCCCTGCTGGGTTTGAACCCGCTTTTAACTGTTCTGGTCGGTTACTTCTGTTTTAAAAAACGGGCCACAAGATTAGATTTTATATTAAGTTTATTGGCTTGTATCGGAATTCTGATCATGGTCTTAGGTGGTGATGATAGTGGCGTGATTAATGCTTTCGGTTTACTACTGGTTGTGTTAGGCAGCCTTAGCTTTATTATCGGAATGTATATCAGCAAAGATATTATGCAATCTGTTAAAGTAACCGATCTAACCTACATTATGCTAGTTCAAGGCGCAATTACCGCATTGCCTTTAACACTGCTTTTATCACCAACTTGGCAATTATCAAGTAACCTATTTGCTTGGGCGAGTGTCGCCTATTTAGGTCTTATATGTAGCTTTTTAGCAATGCTACTTTGGAACAAAGGTATAAATCAATCTTCGCCCATTCTAGCAGGTATTCTACTTGCCCTTGAACCTGTTTTCGGTATTTTAATGGCAATGCTGTTTTTATCTGAAACGTTAAGTTTAATTACTTGGATAGGCATTATTATCGTCATTTGTACCGCATTACTTTCTGTATTATTGCCGATTCTCAAGCACAACAAGCGGTTAAAATAGGAGAGTTTTTTACTCATGCAATTTCCCAATCTCTCTAAAGGAATCTTACTTCGCCGTTATAAGCGTTTTCTTGCCGATATTCAATTACCCGATGGCAAACAAATCACCCTTCATTGCCCAAATACAGGCGCGATGACAGGTTGTGCCAATGTGGGCGATACCGTTTGGTTTTCAACCTCTGATAACCCAAAACGCAAATATGCTCACACTTGGGAATTAACCCAAACCCAAGCCGGGCATTTTATTTGCGTAAACACTCTACGTGCTAATCAGCTTGTACAAGAAGCCCTTGAACATCAATGGATAAAAGAGCTTTCTACTTACGCAGAAATTTTACCGGAACAGAAATATGGCACAGAAAACAGCCGTATTGATTTTCTACTAAAATCTGAGCCTTTGCCAAATTGCTTTGTAGAAGTAAAATCTACCACACTTTTAACGGAAAATGGCATCGGAATGTTCCCGGATGCCAAAACAGCTCGAGGGCAAAAGCACTTACGAGAATTGACTTTGATTGCACAGCAAGGCTCACAAGCGGTCATTTTTTTCGCTATTTTACACACAGGTATAACAAGCTTTGCAGTCGCACAACAGATTGACCCCCAATATGCCGCATTATTTGAAACGGCAAAATTGCAAAATGTGAAAGCCTTAGCGTATAAAATCGAGATGTTGATGGAAAATGATAAACCGACAGGCATGCTACTTAATCAGCAGATAAGATTATAGTCATTGCTATAATTTACACTTTTACATCGCCTTTTCCGTTATACTGTCGAAAAATTTACTTAAGGAGTGGAATATGCGTTCAGATAATTCACAAGTTTACGGCACAGTTAGCCGTATTCTACATTGGTCAATGGCAATCTGTTTTGGCTTTATGCTTTATACAGGCTTAGCAGGCGAAGAAACTTTCCGTTCACTATTACCCTATCATAAATCGGTCGGTGCAATTTTGATGGTGTTAATCATTGTTCGTACCTTGTGGGCGATGGCCAATTGCAAAAATCGCCCTGCCGCGGCCAATATTTTTGTTACTCTGGGTCATTTAGCACTCTATATTTTAATGCTGACAGTACCCACTATCGCTTTAATCCGCCAATACGGCGCAGCACGTGGCCCGCTGGAGGTGTTTGGTGTTAAAGTAATGGAAGGAGCGACAGAAAAAATTGATTGGATGGTCTCCCTAGGCAATTCATTACACGGTGAATTAGCTTGGGCATTATTTGCCTTAACCGCCGGTCACATTATCATGGCAATTTATCACCAAATTAAGGGTGAAAAGATTTTAAATCGCATGGCACATTAAGTTGCTTAAAATGGTTTGAAGTTATTCAAACCATTTTTTTGCAAAAAATTCCCAGAATATTACCGCTTGTGCTTGAAAAAACGGTAATACCTCCCCACATAAGCGAAAGTTTTCTGAAAAAAGAAGGATTTAAAATGACAACAATTGTATGCGTGCGTAAAGACGGCAAAGTGGCTATTGGTGGTGACGGTCAAGCCACACTCGGAAATTGTATTGAAAAAGGCACAGTACGGAAAGTTCGTCGCTTATATAAAGACAAAGTGGTTACAGGTTTTGCAGGCTCAACAGCTGATGCCTTTATTTTGCGCGACCTGTTTGAGAAAAAGCTGGAATTACACCAAGGGCATTTAGTGAAATCGGCGGTGGAACTTGCCAAAGAATGGCGTACCGAACGAGCTTTACGTCGCTTGGAAGCAATGATGATTGTGGCAAATGAAAGCGAATTTTTGCTGGTATCAGGCTCAGGCGATGTGATCGAGCCGGAACAAGATGTGTTAGCAATCGGTTCAGGTGGAAATTATGCTAAAGCCGCCTCCCTCGCATTACTGCGAACTGAGAATAATTTATCTGCTAAAGAAATCGTGGCAGAAGCCTTAAAAATTGCCGGCGATATTGATATTTACAGCAACCATAATCACGTTATAGAAGAAGTTTAAAATAACTTTCCCCGCTTTAGCAAAAAGGGAACTGTTTAAGGAAAAATATATGTCAATGACCCCTTGTGAAATTGTATCTGAATTAGATGCTCACATTATCGGACAAAATGAAGCTAAGCGTGCGGTGGCAATCGCACTTAGAAATCGCTGGCGTAGAATGCAGCTACCGGAAGATCTTCGCCAAGAGGTGACTCCAAAAAATATTTTAATGATTGGTCCAACAGGTGTGGGTAAAACAGAAATTGCCCGCCGTTTGGCAAAATTAGCAAATGCCCCATTCATTAAAGTAGAAGCAACTAAATTTACCGAAGTCGGTTATGTAGGAAAAGAGGTAGATTCAATCATTCGTGATTTGGCGGATGTATCGATGAAGCTGGTTCGCCAACAAGCGGTAGAAAAAAATAAAATGCGCGCCCAAGATGCTGCAGAAGATCGCATTTTAGATGTATTGTTACCACCGGCAAAAGACCAGTGGGGTAAAGTCCAAGAATCGGATAACGCCTCAACCCGTCAAGTTTTTCGCAAAAAATTGCGTGAAGGGCAGTTAGACGATAAAGAGATTGAAATTGATGTTGCTGCCCAGGTAAGCGTTGAAATTATGACACCTCCGGGCATGGAAGAGATGACCTCGCAACTACAATCTCTGTTTGAAGGGATGTCGCCAAGCAAAACCAAAAAACGCAAAATGAAAATTAAAGATGCGTTAAAAGTGATGCTAGATGAAGAAGCAGCAAAATTAGTCAATCCGGAAGAGCTAAAACAACAAGCTATTGAAGCAGTTGAACAGCACGGTATCGTTTTTATTGATGAAATCGATAAGATTTGCAAAAAAAGCGAACATTCAGGTGGTGATGTTTCTCGTGAAGGAGTTCAACGTGATTTACTACCAATTATTGAAGGTTCGACAGTAAACACTAAACACGGCATGGTTAAAACAGACCATATTTTGTTTATTTGTTCCGGTGCATTCCAAGTAGCCCGACCGTCTGATTTACTGCCTGAGTTACAAGGTCGTTTACCGATCCGCGTGGAATTGAAATCGCTTACCAAAGACGATTTCGAGCGTATTTTAACTGAACCTAACGCTTCACTTACATTACAATATCGTGAATTAATGAAAACCGAAGGGGTGGAAATTGAATTTACCCAAGAGGGGATCAGCAAAATTGCGGAATCGGCATTCCGTGTTAACGAAAAAACCGAAAATATCGGTGCAAGGCGTTTACACACCGTGCTTGAACGTTTAATGGACGGCATTTCATTTGATGCCAGCGAACGTTCCGGCGAGAAAGTCATTATTGATGAAAAATATGTTTCTGAAGCGTTAAACGACGTGGTAGAAAACGAAGATTTAAGTCGATTTATTTTATAGTTTAAGTAGTTATTTAAGTAGTACAAGCGGTCTGATTCTTACAAAAATTTGAAACAAAAAGCATCGTTTTTTTGAACCTTGGCTTTACCAATAGCTCCAAACGAGCGAAAAAATTTCTTGCAATTTTTGAGTAAAATCAGACCGCTTGAATAATGTTTTAAAATGAAAAATCAGTACCAATGGCCGAATGCCAATGCTCTCTATCCGAATCGAGGGAAAAAATCGTATGCCGGTAAGCGTTTACGCTTTAATCTGCGTTCTTGGCTGCACCGAGATAAAATCAAAAAATTTAAACTTTTTATTGAGCAAAATCCTCAGTTAATCCCTCTGCTAAATGCCAGACCGAATTATAACTATCCATTAGCCCATCGCTTCTTGGATAAGCGTTTTTCCTCAACAGAACGCTTACAGAAAATGTGCGATAATTTGCTGTTTCTACCACAAAAACTGAGTCATCTTCCCCCTTTATGGGAACAAAAAGTGAATTTTGGTGAAGTAATTCCAGATTT
The DNA here is from genome assembly GCF_013377255.1 of Mannheimia granulomatis. Lineage (NCBI taxonomy): Bacteria > Pseudomonadati > Pseudomonadota > Gammaproteobacteria > Pasteurellales > Pasteurellaceae > Mannheimia > Mannheimia granulomatis. Next base: position 156,588 of record NZ_CP016614.1, on the reverse strand, counting down.
TGAGCTGTTATTAGATATCAATGAGTATCAGCCAATGGAGGGCTTTTGGGCGTTAGAGCTTTGCCACAAGCCGACTCAAGAACTCGTCTATTTATTAACTTTCGGCAAACTTGAGGAAGCTCTTCTAATCGCTGTCATTCAAGGTCCGAATTTTGAAGGTTCAAAAGAATTAGTTAAACAGTTAACCAAAAACTGCCATGGTTTACGCCCTGCTTATTTAATGGTGGAGGCGATGAAAGCGCTTACTTCAGTTTTAGGCTACGAAAGCTTGTTAGGTATTCCGCAAAAATATCAGAATAAATCCCGTTTCGTGCAAAGTAAACGATATGTAGTTGATTACGATGCTATTTTTGCTGAATCAAACGGCAAAGCCGGAAAATATTGGCAGTTACCGTTGGAATTAGAAAGTAAAAAAATGGACGAAATTCCAAGCAAAAAACGTTCAATGTATCGTAAACGCTATGAAATGCTAGCCAATCTAAAACAGTCCATGCAAGCCTTATTAAATAAGACCTAGCTCTCTCCCATTCCCGGAATAGCTTCAAAATGAGTGTTTATTTATTTGAACTGTGAGTTTGTTCACAGAATTTCATTAAATTTCTTGTTATATTGCAAGTCCGTCACTCAATCACTATTCTGGGGAAATTATGATGAAATTAAAAAAACTCTCTTTAGCACTTTCAACATTATTACTTGGCTCCATGTTCTCTCAGGCTGCATTAGCAGAAGGAAGATTAACCGTTTACTGTAGTGCAACCAATGAACTTTGCGAGCAAGAAATTCAGGCATTCGGGCAAAAATATGATGTGAAAGTTGCTTTCGTACGTAACGGCTCAGGCAGTACTTTAGCTAAAATTGAAGCCGAAAAAAATAATCCACAGGCCGATGTTTGGTATGGCGGTACGCTAGACCCACACTCTCAAGCTGCAGAAATGGGATTATTACAACAATATCAATCTCCAAATCTAGCACAAATTATCGAGCAATTCCGTGATCCGGCAAAGCTTAAAGGTAACTATTCATCTGCAGTTTATATGGGAATTTTGGGCTATGGCGTAAACCTCGATCGCTTGAAAAAGCTCGGTATTGAAAAAGTACCAAGCACATGGGAAGACTTACTTGACCCACGTTTAGCCGGTGAGATCCAAATTGCTGACCCACAAAGCTCAGGCACTGCCTACACTGCGATAGCCACTTTCGTTCAGCTTTGGGGTGAAGAAAAAGCCTTTGAATATTTTAATAAGTTACATAAAAATATCTCGCAATATACTAAATCAGGTATTACCCCGGCACGTAATACCGCTCGTGGTGAAACGACTATCGGTATCGGCTTCCTACACGACTATGCGGTAGAAAAGAAAAACGGTGCAAATATTGAAATGACGGCACCCACTGATGGTACTGGTTATGAATTAGGTGGTGTCAGTATCTTAAAAGGGGCAAGAAACCTAGAAAACGCAAAATTATTTATCGATTGGTCACTTTCAAAAGAAGCTCAAGAGCTTTCTTGGCAAAAAGGTAATGCGTTTCAAGTGCTAACAAATACTACTGCAGAGGCTTCTCCTTATGCTCTAAATCCAAAAGACTTAAACTTAATCAATTATGATTTTGAGAAGTATGGCTCAAGCGAAGAGCGTAAACGTTTGATTGATAAATGGGTTAATGAAGTCAAACTCGCTAAATAAATTCAGTCAGAATTGCTATCTGGAGAATAATTATGAAATTATCAAAAATCGCTTTATCTCTTTCCAGCCTGCTAGTTGCAAGTTTATTCGTTAGTCCTCAAACCTTTGCAAACCAATCTGGGAGAGTAGTTGTTTATTGCAGTGCTCAAAATATTGTATGCGAAAAGGCCGTTCAAGGTTTTTCCGAAAAATATAATATTAAAGCTTCATTTATTCGAAACAGCTCCGGTAGCACCTTAGCTAAAATGGAAGCAGAGAAAAACAACCCACAAGCGGATGTATGGTATGGTGGACCTTTTGATACTCACTTACAAGCGGTAGAACTCGGTTTGGTAGAACCTTATTCTTCACCTAAATTAACTGAGGTGCTTCCACAATTTCAAAAATTAGGTAACGGAAGCAGTTCTGTTGTTTATATGGGCGTTTTAGGCTTTGGCGTAAATACCGAAAGATTGAAAAAATTAGGTATTCATGAAACACCACAATGTTGGAAAGATCTTCTAGACCCTAAATTTAAAAACGAAATTCAGTTAGCCGACCCGCAAAGTTCAGGCACTGCCTATACAGCAATATCTACCTTCATCCAATTGTGGGGAGAAAAGGATGCTTTTGATTATCTGAAAAAACTGCATCAAAATATTTCTCAGTATCCGAAAGCAGGGACAGCACCATCGAGAAATACTGCCAGAGGTGAAACTGCAATTGGAGTAGGTTTTTTACAAAATTATTCCTTTGAAAAAGAAAATGGTGCACCTATTGAATTAGTGGTGCCATGTGAAGGAACCGGGTATGAACTAGGCGGTATCAGCGTTATTAAAAATGCACGTAATTTAGAAAACGCAAAATTATTTGCTGATTGGGTAATGTCTAAAGAGGCTCAAGAGTTATCTTGGCAAAAAGCACAATCCCATCATATTCCAACCAATATTAACGCTGAACCATCTCCTTATTCGCTTAAACCGGAGAATCTAAAACTTATCAATTATGATTTTGATAAATTTGGTTCAAATGAAATGCGTAGTAAGCTAATTGATAAATGGGTTACAGACGTAAAATTAGCACAGTAATTCTTGTTTCACGGAGGTTTTATGAGGAAACAGAAACAAATATTAAAAGGTAACCTAGTTTGGATCTTATTGTCATTTATAGGATTTATGGTATTACCTACAATGACGCTACACTATGGTATAACAGAAGCGACAGCCGATGAAATTTACGCGGCAATAGGTTGGACCAAACCCAATTTAAGCTGGATTTGGTTCGGCTCTCTTCTGTTTTTGCCCATAGTCTCCTATTGGTTTGAAAATAAAGGTGAACAAAAACAAGGTAAGATTGAATTTATTACCCTAGCTGCTATTTTCCTATTCATATTTGTCTCTGCTATTCTTCAAAAATTTAGTCTAGGATATTCAATTTTTGTCTTAGTTGTTGCGCTGGTTGCACTTGCAACGAATGCATTAGCTAAAATGAAGTTTATGCAAGGGGACAAATTCATCATCTTTTCCTTGCTAAGTATCATATTACTCATTTTTTTCTTTATTGTTTATCCGACTTTTGCGATCTTCCTCTCCATGTTCTATGACGGCTCGGAATTTGTTCCAAGCCAAGTATTAGATATTGTGAGTAAACCTTATGTGCTACGGATCATTACCAACTCATTAAGTGTTGCATTTACTATTGGTATTCTATCAACTCTATTTGGATTAATTTTTGCGCTTTATACCACCAGAATAGCAAAACGCACTGCTGTTATCGGTAAAATCTTCTCTATTTTACCTATTGTAACCCCACCTTTCGTTGTAGGCTTAGGTGTAACCTTAATGCTTGGGCGTTCAGGTTATGTCACCTCTTTTTTAGTCGAACATTTTGGCTTCAGCAGCAACTGGCTATACGGCTTTACCGGCATAGTGATCGCACACACATTAGCATTAACGCCAATGTCATTTATGATTTTAGAAGGAGCATTAAAATCTATTCATCCATCCATCGAAGAAGCCTCTTATACACTAAGAGCTAATCGCTATCAAACATTCTTCAATATTATTTTTCCGCTATTGAAACCGGCATTAGCCAACTCATTCTTAGTAGTGGCGATTCAATCATTGGCTGATTTTAGTACTCCATTAGTGCTTGGTGGTAGTTTCGATGTAATTTCATCACAAATTTACTTCTATATCGCCGGCTCACAATTAGATTATGCTTCTGCTAGTACATTAGGAACTATACTACTTCTCTTCTCTCTTGCTATCTTTGTTATTCAGTATTGGTGGATAGGTAATCGCTCCTATGTAACTGTTTCAGGAAAATCATACCGTGGAGACGTACAAGAACTACCAACAACCCTAAAATACATCATTATCTTTACATTAGGTTTTTGGGTTATTTTCAATGCCGTATTATACGGAAGTATATTTTATGGTAGCTTCACCAAAAACTGGGGGGTAGATTACACATTAACATTGCAGCATTACATTACCTTATTTGGTCAAGGTTTTAGTGATGGTGCTTGGCCATCTTTAATTCAAACGGTTATTTTTGCTGCAAGTGCTGCCCCTATTACTGCAATCTTTGGCTTACTCATCGCATACATTACAGTTAGACGCGATTTTAAGGGCAAAAAAACATTAGAATTCCTCACGCTACTTTGCTTTGCCGTACCGGGTACTGTGGCTGGGGTTTCTTATATCATCGCGTTTAATGATGCACCTATTTATATTACGGGAACAGGACTAATTATTATCCTTTCAATGGTCATGCGTAATATGCCTGTAGGAATGCGGGCGGCTGTTGCCGGGTTAGGACAATTAGATAAATCCCTTGATGAAGCCTCTCTATCCCTAAAAGGAAGCTCATTTAAAACCATCGTTTATATCGTCTTCCCACTATTAAAACCGGCATTATTATCTGCCCTGGTTACAAGTTTTGTCCGAGCAATGACAACAGTGAGCGCCATCGTATTTTTAGTAACCGCAGATACGCGCGTAGCAACATCCTACATACTTAACCGAGTAGAAGATGGGGAATATGGCGTTGCGATTGCTTATGGCTCAATACTCATTGTGGTTATGATGGCGATTATTCTCTTCTTTGACTGGATTGTGGGTGATACGCGGATTTCTCGCTCTAAAGCAAAAACCACTCATTAACATGACTAAACCTTGTCATACGAAACATCCTGTGTATTAAAAATTCAATAAGGCAATAAATATGAATAATGATTTCTTAGTATTAAAAAATATTACAAAGTCTTTCGGTAAATCTGTCGTAATTAATAATCTAAATTTAACTATCAAACGCGGCACAATGGTCACACTTCTTGGGCCTTCCGGCTGTGGCAAAACAACGGTTCTTCGCTTAGTGGCAGGCCTGGAAAACCCAACTTCAGGTCAGATTTTTATTGATGGCGAAGATGTGACGAAATCTTCCATTCAAAATCGTGATATCTGCATCGTATTCCAGTCGTATGCCTTATTCCCACATATGTCTATTGGTGATAACGTAGGTTATGGTTTACGTATGCAAGGCGTGAGTACTGAAGAACGTAAACAGCGTGTCAAAGAAGCCTTAGAGTTGGTGGATTTGGCCGGTTTTGAAGACCGCTTTGTTGATCAAATTTCAGGTGGTCAGCAGCAACGTGTGGCACTTGCACGAGCATTAGTCTTAAAACCTAAGGTACTATTATTCGATGAACCTTTAAGTAATTTAGACGCTAATCTTCGTCGCTCTATGCGTGAGAAAATTCGCGAACTACAACAACGTTTAGGAATAACCTCCCTTTATGTTACTCATGACCAATCAGAAGCTTTTGCAGTTTCAGATCAAGTAATTGTGATGGATAAAGGTGTGATAAAACAAAAAGATACTGCTAAGAATCTCTATTTACAACCAAATTCCCTGTTTTTAGCTAACTTTATGGGCGAATCTACCATCTTAGCAGGCAAAAAATTAGGTAACACTATTCATATTGGCGATTTCAATTTCACTTTAGAAAATGCAGAACGTTTCAATGTTGCTAACGGTGATTGCTTAGTTGGGATACGTCCGGAAGCAATTCAGCTTAAAGCAACTGGGGAAGAAAACCAACGCTGTGAGATAAGACATGCGGTATATATGGGCGCCCATTGGGAAATTACGGTTGAATGGCTAGGCAAAGAGATAATGGTAAATCTCAACCCGGATCAATACAATGAAACCCAACAAGCCTACTATCTTCACCTTAGTCAAACGGGCATTTTCTTATTAAATTGTGAATAACCACTGCCAAAAAACAAGCGGTCGAATTTCTCAGAATTTTTGCAAAATTCTATAGAAAATCAACCGCTTGCGATAGACTTACAAAATCAATTACACCTTAGTTTTCCAACTGTTTTGAGGTTTTTCTAAAGAGTGTCAGTGCAATGAAACCAAAGGCTAAGAAACAGGAGAGAATCAACGCATAGAAACCGCCGTCCCAACCGAACATATCCACTAACTTACCCATCACATAACCTGCACTTGCAGAACCGAGTAAGTAACCGAACAAGCCGGTTAAACCTGTTGCTGTACCGGTTGCAACACGTGGCACTAAATCCGCCGCTTGTAAACCGATCATCATTACCGGACCATAAATCAAGAAACCAATCGCCACTAAGCAGATGTTATCAATTAACGGATTGCCTGCCGGGTTTTTCCAGTAAACCACGATTGCAATCAATACACCCACAAGGAACAGCAACATTGGCGGCGCTCGGTGACCTTTGAAAACTTTGTCGCTTAAATAACCGCTTGCCAGCATTCCGAAGATACCCGCATATTCATACAAGAAGTACGCCCAGCTCTGTTTATCCACCGAGAAGTGTTTCACTTCTTTTAAGTAAGTCGGTGCCCAGTCGATAATGCCATAGCGAATGAAGTAAACAAATACGTTCGCCATCGCAATCGCCCAAAGGAATTTGTTGTTTAAGATATATTTGTAGAAAATATCTTTGGAAGAAAGCGTGTGAGCAGACTCCACTTTCTCCATAATTTTCTCGCCTTTATATTCATCAATCGGCGGTAAACCTTGTGATTCCGGCGTATCACGCATCAAGTAGAACATCACAAATGCCAGCACAATCGCAATCAACGCAGGCAGATAGAACAGCGATTGCCATACCCCGAAAAGGGATAAACCAAGAATTGCCAACGGCCCAATCAAACCGCCACCAAGGTTATGTGGCACGTTCCACCAGCTCCACCATACACCACGCTCAGAGGTTGAGAACCAGTTAGTCATCGTTTTCGCACCCGGTGGATAACCCATTCCTTGGAACCAACCGTTTAACGCAGCTAGCACAATCATAATAGGAATAGAGGAAAGCACGCCTGGTACCAAACCGAACACGAGGCTCACAATCGCCGAGCCGAGCAAGCCGATAGTAATAAAGTATTTCGGGTTAGAACGGTCAGAAACGTTACCCATAATGAATTTACTAAACCCGTAAGCGAGCGATAACGCTACACCGACTGTCCCTAAATCCGCTTTAGTAAAACCATATTCATCAATCAAATACGGCATCGCCAACGAGAAGTTTTTACGAATTAAATAATACGCCGCATAACCGATAAACACCCCGGCAAACACCTGCCAACGCAATTTACGATATTCAGCATCTACTTTACTGGCTTCCACCTTTTTCTCAGCCGGTGGAGAGGCTTTTAGAAAGGAAAACATACAACACTCCTCTAAAAATAAACTGTTGCTACACTATACGGATTTGAACTTATTAGAAAAGCAAATTATTCAATAATTATGAGCGAGATCAAAAAAATATTGAGCGAAAACGCAAGCGGTCGAATTTACCGAAAATTTTGTAAAATCTTTTTAGGCGGCCTGGAAAATCCTTTTGCAAATTCTCAAAAGAAAAACACCGCTTGTATTTACAAACGGTGTTTCATTTCCTAACTTCTCACCGTACTCAATACCGCTTTCCCATTCGACACAATCGTATGCCACAACACTTTCCACGCAGACTGGGGAGTGCGCGGTCGTCCGACACCACGACATCATTGATTGATCCTTTGCCATATTTTGATACTATCACATTGCCTATCACCCACATTCCCGCAACGCCCAAGTGCTGTACAAATTAGCGAGCGTGGTGGTAAGCCGGCTGCCTTGGGCGTGCTGTTCTTCCATCGCGGAGTTGAAAAAGCGATTTTTGGCTATTGTGCCGTTTGGGAAAGTAAAGGGTGCAGCAACTTACACGTTACCATAAAAAGCTCAATCCTGATGGCTGGGACAATATTTCTTCATCAAAGCCACCAATTCCCCCTGCTTTTCAATTTCATCTTTCATTGCAATCGCATAAAAACGTTCTTTGCCGATTTGCTCCACGCTCACGGCATGGGCTTGCAACATAATTTTTAAATGATAACTGCACCACCTTTTACCGCTACTACTCCGGTAAAAGCGATTTGGCAAGCAAGTTGATTCAAGAAGTGAAAGCGGAATATCAAGAGATGTTAAAACAACGCTTTGAAAGCCATAACCTCGTCCGATTTATGCAGCTCATCGGCAATCGCTTGCTGGAAAAAAGACGGCTGATTTTAACCCTTTGGAAAATCAAAACGCCACGCTATCATCTGTATAATGATATGCATGTTTTGTTTAAAAATGCCTTTATCGCTCACGCACAAAAGGTCAAATCCACCTAGAAAAATTGGGCGTATCAAGCAACCGTCTTCGCTACCCTTGCACTAGAAAGCCACCGATAGGCCTTTGAGAAAGGGGAAATTCTACCCATGCTTCAAGTGTTTGATGAATGGGTGGCGATGATTGATGTTGTGAAAAGCTAGCCTACCTGGAAATTTGCAGATTTTTAGTAAAAATCGACCGCTTGTATTTCCACAAGCGGCCGGATTCATATGTTTTTTTACAAGATTAGCTTTTAGTTCATCAACTCATCAATCAATTCTTTGACAGTTTTAATTCTATCAATTTGTGAAATGCCATTACCGACCGACACATAACCATTGTCAAAATCGCCTTCCAGCATACCCAAACGCATGCCTGTGCCAGCGTTCATCACTCTGGCGATGTCGGCACGGCTTGCCCCATTTTCGCTCATTTCAAAGCATTTTTTCGCCAATTCGGTGGGCAAAGAGCGGTAATAATACGGCTCGGTACGGAACAGCAATAAATCATTAGCCGTTGAGTTCACAATCCATTCTTTCACCTTTTGATGACTGCGACACTCGGCTGTGGCGATAAATGCCGTGCCAATCCATACGCCTTCTGCCCCCAGTGCCAAACTGGCTTGCACCGATTTTTTATCGGCGATCCCGCCCGCCAGCATAATCGGCAAATCCACCTTACCGACAAATTCCGCCAAAACGCTAAAACTGCCGACTTCTTTCATCGGCAAAGTGCCACCTTCGTCAAAGCCCGTCAGCACCAAAATATCCGCACCCAAACTTTGAGCTTTTAATGCGTCCGCCAAATTGGGATTGGGCAAACGGCAGATGATTTTAATGCCCGCCTGTTTGAATTTGGCGTAAATGTCAGGGTCAAGCCAGCCATTGTCCAGCACCACAGGCACGCCTTCTTCAATCAGCAAATCCACCATTAGGGGAATCAGCGAAAAATCGTAAGACAAAATAAACGGCACGCCAAAAGGCTTGTCGGTCAATGCCTTGACTTTGCGGATTTCGGCACGCATACGATCTAAAACTTCTTCGTTGGAAGTGGGATTGGTTGTTTGTCCTGCGTGTGGGGCTAAAAAGCCCAATCCGCCAGCCTCCGCCGCGCTTGCCACCAGATGTGCGTCCGTCAGCCACGACATTGGGGCTTGGACAATGGGGTGTTTGATGTTCAAAATTTGGGTAATACGGTTTTGCATGTTTTTTTACTCTGTTTGGTTTGAATAGGTGGCATTTTAATGTTTTTTAAATTCAGAAAGAATGGCGAAAAATGGAAATATCATTTTCATTTTTGGAAAACAAAACTACATCTGTTAAAATAGTCTAATCCATTTTTTAAATTAAAAAACATGAACTTAAATACCCTCCGCCTATTTGTCGCCATTATCCAGAACGGCAGTTTATCCAAAGCCGCCGAACGCACGGGCGTGCCGATTGCCACCATCAGCCGTCAGATTAGTGAGCTGGAAAAAGAGCTGAATATCCAACTGTTTGACCGCCAAAAATCAGGCGTCAAACCCACAATGGCAGGGCAAAAACTTTATGACGAAGTGCATTTGTCCATTGATAATTTGTTGAATGCCAAACAAGTTTTGTTTGATGATGAACACAATTTAAAGGGCATTTTACGCATTTCGGCACCACCTGCTTTTTTACCTGTATTGCAATGGATTGGCGAATTTGGGCAAACATTCCCCAACATTCAAATTCATTGCACGCTGACCGAACGCCCTTTGGATTTGACAGCGGACAGCATTGACATTGCGTTTCGCATTGGCGAGTTGCACGGCGAGCATTTTATCGCCAAAAAAGTGCTTTCTATCGGCACAAAATGGGTTGCCCACCCTGATTTAATCGCATGGCTTGGCACGCCCAACACTTTGCAAGATTTGAAAAATTTTCCGCTTGCCACTTGGGCAAAAAATGGCGAAAGCGAGATTGTCATTCAAATGGGTAAAGAAAAAATCACTTTGCCGTTTTTATTTGCCAGCAATGACAGTTATGCAGTGGAATATATGATTTTAGAGGGGCTGGCGATCGGGCAAGTTTCTGATTTTACTGCCGAAAAATGGATACATGAAGGGCGTTTGGTTGAGATTTTGCCAGAATGGGATAAGCCTGATTTTGATGTATTGATGATTTATGCCGCACACCGTTATCCATCTGCGATTGTGCGAAAATTTGTGGAGTTCGTATTACAAAAAAATCAGACTGCCTGAAAATGTTGCAACATTTCAATAAAAAAACACCGCTTGAAAATTCATTCAAACGGTGTTTTTCCTATTTTCTCAACCCATACTGATAAGCCACGCCCAAATGCTCCCGTAAAGTCTCGCCTTCATAATCGGTATGATAAATCCCCCGTTCTTGCAAAATCGGCACGACTTCTTCAACAAAGCGTTTTAAATCCACCTCATATACATCAGGCAACACCCAAAAGCCGTCGCACGCCCCTTGTTCAAACCACTCGGTCATAAAATCAGCCGTATCGTATGCTGTGCCAACGGCAGCAGGGTGATAATCAATCACCGAATGATGAATCACATCTTTGAGCGACCAGCCTTCACGGGCGATTTTTAGCACAATTTCAGCTCTGGGGTCAGAATAAGGCGTGATTTGCACCCTATCCAGTAGGGCAGGGTCAATCGGTTTATCCAAATCATCAAAGCCAAAGTGCGTCCCCAATACCGCTCCGATATGGCGAATACGCTGATACAGCGTGCGTTCGTCCATAAAAAAGGCGTGGCGGTCTAGGGCATCTCGTTTGCTGTCGGCAATCAAGGGCATTATCCCTGCGATAAATTTGACTTCATCGGGGTTTCGCCCATTGTCAATGGCAGCCTGACGCAAGGCGTTACGAATCGCTTGCCCTTGCTCTATCGTCCACACTTCGCCAATCATCACGCTGGCATAACGACCTGCGTAAGCGATGTTATTGGGCGAACCGCCAGAGTGAAAAATCACAGGCTGTCCTTGCTTGGACGGCGGAATCGGCAATGCTCCTACCGACTGCAAATATTTGCCTTGTTGGGCAATGGTTTGAACTTGACTGTAATCGGCAAAAACTTGGGTGGATTTGTCGTTTTTTAGGGCAGTTTCGCCCCACGATGCCCACAGATTTTGCACCATTTCGGTGAATTCATACGCCTTTTCATAACGGCTATGGCTGTCGCCAAGCGTTACGCCAAAGGCTTGGGCGATATGGGGATTTGCCCCTGTTACCGCATTCCACGCCATTCGTCCGCCACTCATCACATCAAGCGTTTTGAACTGGCGAGCAAGGGTATAAGGAATGCTCCACGAAGTCGCAACCGTTGCGGCAATGCCAATGCGACTGGTTGCCTGTGCAATCAAGGACGATGCCACAATCGGCTCCAACGCCATACCGCCCACAAAGGAGTTGTCCTGTGGCACGGTGGCAGGAAAATCGCCCAAAAACAAAAACTGAAATTTGCCCTGTTCGGCAAGCTGAGCTGCACGAATGTCGGTATTAAAATCGGGGTGGACTTTGACATCAAGACTTCGGTCTAGCCACGCTCTTTGGTTTGCCCCAAATGAGCCTGTCATACCCAGTCCGATAAGCATTTGTTTGTTCATATTTATATTTTCTCTGTATTAAAAATGGTGTTTTAGTCAGCTTAAAAGTTTGCAAAATTTTATGGGAAAAATACCGCTTGCATTCGCCCAAAACGGTATCTTAAAACTCACTTCACCCGCTCGTTAATCCACTCCGCCACATCGTCATTGATTTTTTGTCCGCCATTTTCCAGCATTAACAAATGCCCAAAGTTCGGATACAAAATCAAACTTTTATCCACCGAGTTGGTTTCATTATAAAAATCAATGGCATCTTTTGGCACGACAAACAGATCTTTATTACCGCTAATGAGCATCACAGGGGCGACAAATTTATCGTCATTGTCTTTTAAATATTTGATGCCTTCTTGAAAACTGTTGGGGAACGATACCGAAAATTTTTCCAGCATTAACGGGTCGCCACCCAGCGACAAGCCTTCGCCATTAAACGGCAAATTCAGCATGGTCATCGCAACCGCCCCACTGACAAAGCTGTCTTTGGGCTCGGGGCGTGGCAAATGTCCAAAATTCATCTGGTTATAACGCAAAACGCCCGCCGCCAAAATAAAGCCGTTCACCTCGTGCGGATATTTGGTGCCATAAAGTGCCGAAATGTGTCCGCCCATACTGTGTCCAAGCACAAACACAGGCGTATTTGGGTGTTCAGATTTGGCTTTTTGTACCACCAAACGCAAATCTTCCACCATTTCAAAATAGCTGTTGATGTGAATTGAGTCTCGTCCGTCCGATTTGCCGTGCCCACGATGGTCAAAACGATACACGGCAATGTCGCTCTCGTTCATCGTTTTGGCAAACTCGCCAAACACCCCAGAATGGCTTGCCAAACCGTGCGAAATCACAACAATGGCTTTGGGGCGGACAGTTGGCATATCTTTTTGTAAATGCAGGTTTAAGCCGTCAAAGGTTTTGATTGTTTGAATAGCCGGCTGTTCAATTGCTGTTTTTGTCGGTTGTGCCGTAGTTTCGGCATTTGATGCATTACCAAAAGATAACGCTAACACAAGTGCGGTTGATTTTAGAATTGTTTTCATAAGGTTACTCTCATTGAATGGATTGGAATAAGCGTATTATAAAATTTTAAAATTGACAAAAGAATGGCAGTTTTTTGAAAGTTTATTTTTGAAAATGGAAAGATAAGTTTGTAAAATTTAGAAACAAAAACACCGCTTGTCTTTCAACAAGCGGTCATTTTTCACTAATGATTTACCACCGTAAAAATCTTATTATTCAACCGATATTCACTCTTTTCATCGTGAGCCAGTTGCACAATGGTGGGCTTTGCCTTGCAGAGTTCACGCATTTTGGCGGTGCTTGCTTGATGCAATTTGCCGTCCATACACACACCGTCAATGTTACCGCTAAGCATATCTTGTTCACAATAAGACGCATCGCCGCCAATCAAAATGTAGTGGTCGCCCATATCCACAATCACGGCTTGGTGTCCTAGCGTATGTCCTGCGGTTGGCACAAGGCGGATTTTGCCGTCTTTGGTCAATTTATGACTTTGCTCAAAACTTTCAAACGCACCGTCATTAAACTGCACCGTGTCAGGGGCAAACCAATCAGGATAATGCTGGGTCAAATAGCCATTAAACACCGCATTGGGGGCTTCAATCGCCTGTTTTTCAATCTCGGTCAAGACAAATCGGCTGTTCGGGAAATTGGGCAATCCGCCTGCGTGGTCGCCGTGCATATGGGTCATTACCACCGTGTCAATCTTTAAGGGGTCAAAGCCTTTTGCTTTTAGCACTTCGCCTACTTCTTCGCTGGGCTTTACGCCACGGCGTTCGCAAAACTGCATAAAGGGGTGCCACCACGGCTGATAACCCTTGTCGTTGGCACGAGAGCTTTCGCCTGTATCCACCAAAATCAAGCCCTCTGGGTGCTCAATCAGCCAGCAACCAATCGGCAATTTTGGCGACCATTTGGCATCGGTCAGCACATCAAGCACACGCAAAGGGCGAGCAAAAAAGCGTGCCAGTTGATGATGAATTTTAATTTGTACCCAACCTGTAGTTAGGCAGTGGACTTTAATCATTGTCTGCTCCTCATAAAAATATCTGCGGCTATTCTAAAAAGGGTGTAGCGTTTTCTCAAACATTGAAAAACTCGAATTTAGCAGGATAAACATATAAAATAGAAAATATGTATGTATAAAATCAAAAAAGTATGGACTTACGCACTGTCAAAACGCATCTGATGATCCAAAATGCCTTAATAGATTTGTTGGATGAAAAACCGTTTGAAAAAATCCAAGCTCAAGAAATCATTGAAAAAGCCTTAATTAACCGCACCACTTTTTATCGTTATTATTCAGGCAAAAGCGATTTGGCGGGCAAATTGATTAGACAAATCAAAGATGAATATCAAGAGATGTTAAAACAAAGATTTGAAAGCGATAATTTGGTGCGATTTATGCAAATCATTGGAAATCGTTTATTGGAAAAAAGACGGCTGATTTTGGTACTTTGGAAAATCAAAACGCCACGCCATCATTTGTATGACGATATGCACGCTTTATTAAAAAATGCCTTTATCGCTCACGCCCAAAAGGTCAAATCTGCCGAGAAAAATTGGGCGTATCAGGCAACCGTCTTCGCCACCCTTGCACTGAAAAGCCACCGATACGCTTTTGAAAAAGGGGAAATTCTCCCCATTCCTCAGGTGTTTGATGAGTGGGCGGAGATGGTCGAGATTTTAAAGAAAAGCGAATAAACAAGCGGTCGAATTCCCTCTATTTTTTGCAACATTTTCAGAAAAATCGACCGCTTGTCAGCTTAGAAAAGTGCTACTTCTGTTTTTTCAAGAACTCAACGCCAGTATCTGGGAAGTCGGTAAACACGCCATTTGCACCGGCTTTGTTAAGCAGAGCATCGTACATTTCGTCCACATTAGAAAAGAATGGCGGCAGGGCATCTTTACGCACGGTGTACGGGTGCAAGTCCATTTTGTACTTCGCTAGCTCTTTTACCAGCGGGGTGTAAACGATATTGCCGGCTTTTGATTTCTCTTTATCAATCAGCATATACCAGCCCGGGCCAACGCCGTCGGCATATTTTGCCACTTCCGCCATGGCACCGTCTTTGAACATCCAGTCGTAGTCGTAGTTCACCCAGTTGCCGTTTTTATCTTTCTCTTCAGTTTCGTGCCAGTCGGTGTAAGCCACGAGCTGCACCAGTTTCACATCCATACCAAGTTTTGGCAGCAATTCGGTTTTGATCCGTTTTAGCTCGTTAAAGTCGAAGGTTTGCAGGTAAATCGGCGAATTTTTGCTGTCGTAACCGTATTTTTTCAACACTTTTAGAGTTTCGAGTGCAATGTCTTTGCCCTCTTTGTGGTGTAACCAAGGGGCTTTGATTTCGGGGTAGATACCAACTTTCTTACCAGTCGATTTTTCTAAGCCTTGGATAAATTCCAGCTCTTCTTCAAGGGTGTGAATGGTGAAGTGCGATTGCCACAGCGGGAAGCGGTTCGGGTAAACCTGTGCTTGTTTGCCGTCTTTCACTTCAAAATTTTCGGTCATTTCGAGGGTTTTGATCTCATCAAGGGTGAAATCGACCACAT
Source organism: Mannheimia granulomatis (assembly GCF_013377255.1). Lineage (NCBI taxonomy): Bacteria > Pseudomonadati > Pseudomonadota > Gammaproteobacteria > Pasteurellales > Pasteurellaceae > Mannheimia > Mannheimia granulomatis. The sequence goes on along the minus strand of NZ_CP016614.1, from coordinate 141,082 downwards.
AGTAGCGGCCGTCTGCACGTTTACGCTCAGGGAATTTTTTCGCCACGTCAGTTAAGCCGTCTAAGAAATGGTCGTGGATCACGATGATGCGGTTGTCTTTGGTCATGGCAAGATCTTGCTCTAAATAGTCCGCTTGTTGCCCGAATGCTAAGGCTTTGGATTCCAGCGTATGCTCCGGCAAATAACCGCTTGCACCACGGTGAGCGATAATCAACTTATCCGATTGCTGTGCATAAGCACTCATTGCAACTGCTGAAAGCGTTAATGCTTTAGCAAGTGTTGTTAATTTAAATTTCATAATAACCACCTTATTTATTTGAAAATAAAAGGAAGAACAATAGTCCTTCCTTCTAACAATTTAAGCAATTACTTACCGTAATGATCGCCTAATTTCGCTTTGTGTTTGCCTTCTTCAATCATCACAATAAAGGTTAAAAGAACTGCTAACACACCGCCGCCAATCATCACATAGAAACCGCCGTCCCAGCCGAATTTATCTGCTGCCCAGCCCACAACTGCTTCAGCTGCAACAGTACCACCTAGGTAACCAAATAAACCGGTAAAACCTGCTGCCGTACCTGCCGCTTTTTTCGGTGCAAGCTCAAGAGCGTGTAAGCCGATAAGCATTACCGGACCGTAGATTAAGAAGCCAATAGTGGTCATCCAAACGAAGTCCATTAACTGATATGGGTTTTCATACCACGCTTTACCTGCATAGTTCGCAATTTCTGCTTCCGGTGTAGCCGGGTTGAGCCAGAATGCAACGACCGCTGCGGTGGTTAAAATCATAAAGATGAAGCCGGTTAAACCACGTTTACCTTTTAGCAATTTATCAGAGACCCAACCACAGAGTAGTGTACCTGGAATAGCTGCTAATTCATAAATAGTATATGCCCATGCAGCCCCCTTAATATTAAAATGTTTCACTTCATTCAAATATGTAGGCGACCATTTCAATACACCATAGCGAATTAAGTAAACGAACACATTTGCAATCGCGATATACCATAACAATTTGTTTTTCAACACATAAGTTACAAAAATATCTTTTGTACTTAACTCATGCTCGTAGGTTTTTTCGTTATAGTCATCCGGATAGTCGTTACGCCATTTTTCAACCGGCGGTAAACCGCAAGATTGTGGAGTATCTTTCATTACCATATAAACAAAGATCGAGCAGATCATTGCTAATATACCAGGGTAATAGAGTGCTTGTTGCCAAACATCTTTTGCTTTTGCCTCAACACCAAATTGAGTGAAATATAAAGTAGCAGCAAGTACAACGAGTAAGCCAGGTACAACGCCCCCGACATTATGAGCAGTATTCCAAACAGATACTATTGTCCCACGCTCAGACTTAGACCACCAGTGAACCATAGTACGGCCACACGGCGGCCACCCCATACCTTGGAACCAGCCATTCAAGAAGATCATTACCCACATAACTAAAACACTTGATGTTGCCCAAGGCATTAAGCCCATTAGAGTCATACACAAGCCTGATAGCAATAATCCAAATGATAAAAATACTTTAGGATTTGAGCGATCAGAAATAGCGCCCATAAAGAATTTAGATAATCCATAAGCCAAACCAAAAGCAGCACCAGCTGCTCCAAGCTGGCTCTTAGTATATAACCCAGCCTCAACCAAGCCTGGCTTCGCAAGGTCGAAGTTAGCACGCACAAAATAGTAAGCGGCATAGCCGAAAAAAATCCCTGCGAATACTTGCCAACGCAAGAATTTATATCTTGCATCAACTTTATCCGCCGGTAGTTCCGCTATATGCGGAGCCGGTTTAAATGGACCAAACATAATATTCTCCAATATATAGATAACTTAGTTAAAACCTCGGAATAATTCCTCCTTAGGGAAAGTCATAATAAATGAAAATTGAAAATGGCAAAGTTATTTTTTACAAAAATGTGATTCATTTCACAAAAAATTCACTTTAAACCTCATAAAATATTCGAAAAAGAAAATTCCACAATCAAAAACCATACCTTAAATCAATAAGGTTAACCACTTTTACGCCTAGCTGTAGCCTCCTAAAAATTAGAGTAATAATATTTTTTTGTGACATAGATCTAATTTTCAAACAAATGTCTTTGAAGTCATTTTATTTTCGTTTATGCTAATAAAGTAAAACTTAAATGTTCTTATTCGAACAAAAGGAGTAAAAAATGCAGAGACATGAACAACTAGCGCAATTGCAACAAACTCAAAAATGGGATTTCATTATTATTGGTGGTGGAGCAAGTGGCTTAGGTATTGCTGTAGATACAGCATCTCGTGGCTATAAAACCTTACTGTTGGAAAGCCATGACTTCGCGAAAGGAACTTCAAGCCGTAGTACTAAATTAGTACACGGTGGCGTTCGTTATTTGGCAAATGGTGATGTTGCTTTAGTAAGAGAAGCCTTACGTGAGCGTGGTCGTCTAGCTAAAAATGCGGCTCACTTATTTAAAAACCAAAGTTTTATTATTCCAAACTACAATTTAAAAGACTGCGTGATGTATCGTGTTGGCTTAGGTTTATACGATATGCTCTCAGGCAATTTAAGCTTAGGTAAAACCGAAAACATTAGCAAAACCGAAGCGAAAAGACGTTTACCTACATTGAACGATTCCGGCTTACGTACCGGTACTGTTTACCAAGACGGTCAATTTGACGATGCGCGACTTGCTATTAATATGGCACAAACCGTGGTTGAACATGGGGGTACAGTACTTAACCATGCTAAAGTGACCTCTTTACACAAAACACCGGCAGGTAAAATTGATGGTGTAACCTTCTATGATGAACTAAATCAACAAGAGCACCTTGTATTCGGTACAGCTGTTATTAATGCAACCGGTGTCTTTATGAATGATATTTTAAGTATGGATCACGGTAGCCAGAAAAAATTCGTCGTACCAAGCCAAGGTATTCATTTAGTTTTAGATAAATCATTCTTACCAAGCAATGATGCTTTAATGATTCCAAAAACCTCAGATGGCCGAGTATTATTCGCTGTACCATGGCATGAAGTGCTGGTTGTCGGTACAACTGACACACTTATTGAACATCCATCTTACGAGCCGATTCCGTTAGAGCAAGAAGTTAACTTTATTTTAGAAACAGCCGGTCAATATCTCACTAAAAAACCAACGCGTGCTGATGTAAAAGCAGTCTTCGCCGGACAACGCCCATTAGCAGCACCGGAAAAAGAGGGACAAAGCACGAAAGAAGTTTCTCGCAGCCATAAAGTATTAACCGATGCAACCAGTGGTTTAATCACTATTACCGGTGGTAAATGGACAACCTACCGCCAAATGGCAGAAGATACGGTGGAAGAAGCCCTAAAAATTCATTCGGAACTAGGCAATAAACCTTGCGTGACAGTGAATTTACCAATTCATGGTAATATTCCGGCTTCACTGGTGAATCTGCAAGATCATCTTTATGTATATGGTTCGGATATTCCACAGATTCGAGCTTTAATACAAAGTAACACTGAATATGCAGAAAACATCCATCCAAGAATGCCACATACTGTTGCCGAAGTAGTGTGGGCAGTTCGTGAAGAAATGGCTCAAACCGTAGAAGATGTGTTAGCTCGCCGTGTTCGTTTGCTATTTACCGATGCAAGAGCAGCAATCGACAGTGCAGCTAAAGTAGCAGCAATTATGGCAAAAGAATTAGGTAAAGATGAGCTATGGCAACAAGAGCAAGTCACTCAATTCCTTAGTGTCGCTAAAAACTATTTATTAGTGGATTATCAACCACAATAATTGTGCTAATAACCTAAAGCAAGCGGTTAAAATCTGCAAAATTTTTGCAAATTTTAACCGCTTGTATATTATTTATCGTCTGTTACCGTTTCTCTGCTGCAATAAAAATAGTACAGCCAGTCCCAATGCTGAATAACCCAAACCTTTAACATTAAATAATCTTTTTATTAAGAAATCCAATGCGACAGTTTTAACTGCAGGCGAGCTTACCAAAGCAAAACCTGTTTCTCTAACTTGTTTAAAAGGTTGGATAATTTCGCTTTTCGTTTTATTGGTTTCTGCTTTAAATCGCATTCTAAGTGCATTACCTTTTAGAATCAAAAGCTCTTTTTCTGTCAATTTCATCTCTTCCATTTTAATGCTCTCCATTCTGTTTCAATGTTAAAGCATTCTTGAATGCGGCAATATCTAATTTTAGCTCTGTTAATGTACTTTGCATAAAATTCCTTTGCTTTTTCAAAGAAGATAAAATCATTACACCACAAATCACTACAGCAATGAATGTAACAATTGAAATTGCAAAAAACACTTTAATTTTCTGATCAGGCAATAAATAATTATCTAAGCCAAATAATAAACTAATAAATGAAACCAGTAAAAATATAAACCCTAATAATACAAATATTAAAACTGAAACCAGTTGATTTTTTTGCTCACTAATTTCCAGCCTTGCCATTTCACCGCGAACTTGGGCTATTTCCAATAGGGTAATGATGCTATTTCTAAATCCTAACTTAATATTATCTAACATTGTTAATATTCCTTATATTAAACAATAAGCCACACCAAATATGGCGTGGCTTAATTATTTAACTCAATAAACTAAAGATAATTATCTTCTAGAAATTAAAACACCTAATAATAAGCCAACCACACCGGCAACAGTAATTGCTTTATATGGATTATCTTGAACTAGAGTGTCAGTATTTCTAACTACAGTTTTTGCACTATCAACTGTGTCATCTTTTAATGTAGCAAAACGACCTTTTACATCATCGAATTGTTTTGATAATTTATCTTTTAATTTTTTATATTCTTCAGTAGACGAATCTGATGTCTCATTAAATAATTCTTCCGCATTTTTTAAAATATCACGGATTTCATTTGTTAATTCTTCACGCTTCGCATCTAAACTTTTACTCATAACTCTACTCCTTGTGTTTGTGTTGGATTAAATAATAAGTACAGCTAAAACATAATTATTATTTATGTTTCATTTTTAAAATACCTGTCATATAAACTACTGTCAAGCTTTAATTTAAATATTATTAAATTTAATTAATAAATTAAATGCCACAAAACATCAATAATATTCGCTGATTTTTGCAAAAAAACCTATTTTAAATAGGATACTTCACCTTTTAAATCATTGCCTTTAAAGCTTCTGTCAGCTTTTGATAACGCAGATATTTTGTTTGATAAGCATCGTAATTTTCGCTATTTGGCTCAAACACCTGCATATCAGTATTTAGTGCTTGAACTTGGCTAATATCTTGCCCTGTTGCCTGCATTACCATTAATGCTGCACCTAAACAGCCTGTCTCTTCTACTTGCGGTACTTCTAAACGCATACCCGTTAGATCGGCTAACATTTGCATCCATACTTTTGATTTCACCGGCCCACCGGTTACGCGTAATACTTTAGTATTCGGAAAGCGAATAAACATACGGTTGAGGTGGTGCATTAGGCTGAATAACACCCCCTCATAAATCGCTTGCAGTAAGTGGGCTTGGGTGTGGTGGGCTTGCATGCCGTAAAACCCGGCTTGCATTCCCAAACCTGCGTTTGAGCCGTAAAGAAACGGTAAAAACAGCACAGAACTCGCCGCCGGTGGCAGTTCGGCAACCGCTTGGTTAATTTCGGCATAATCTAAATTCCACTGTTTCACAAACCATTCTAAATTACCTGCGGAAGTCGGGCTGGCTTCATGGACGATAAATTTACCTACTTCGGCGTATTTGCCGTAAACGAACGGCAGCGTTTGATTCGGGTCGAGGTAGTCGGTAATGCCACTCACCACCGACCACGTCCCTAGCACCGCATTGAGCTTGGTTTCATCATCTAAATCGGCACAGAGTGCAGTGGAAACCACATCAAATAAACCACCGACTACCGGCGTACCGACCTCTAAGCCACACTGTTCGGCAGCTTGTTCGGTCACATAACCTGCAATCTCATTCGGCTTAATCACAAGCGGTAATTTTTCGAGAATTTCTTGCAAACCGAGCAGCTCCGCCAACGTAGGATCGTACTCGCCCTTCACCATATTGTAGAGATTGCTTTCGGAGATGTTGGTTTCTTCACAATGTAATTCGCCTGTCAGACAAAAACGCAGATAATCGTGGGACATCAGCACAGAACCGATGTTTGCATAACGTTCAGGTTCATTCTCTTTAATCCAACGCAAAATCGAAACCGGGTGGCCTGTCCAGAGGGTTTGGCGGGTAATCGGGTAGAGTTTCTCAGGAATACCCTCTGCTTGCCACTGCTTTACAATTTCAAGCGAACGTTGGTCGGAAGAGAGAATGGCACGCCCGAGCGGTTGCTTGTTTTTATCCAGCAAAAATGCCCCTTTGCCTTGGGCGGAAATACCAACACCTTTAATATTACTTGGGTTTACGCCACTTTTTTCGATAGTTGAACGCACAACTTCCGCACATACAGCCCAAAGCTGTTGCATATCACGCTCCGCATAGCCTGCGGTTTCGCTGATTACCGATACATTTTCTCGATGTAACGCCTTAATATTGCCTTGATTATCAAAAAGTGCGGCTTTAATAAAAGTGCCGCCGCAGTCAATGCCGAGTGTGTAGTTCATTTTATTTCCCATCATTATGAGGACGAAGTTCGTCCGTTTTTGTAAAAAATTTCGAAAAAATAACCGCTTGTAGAGCGAAAATAGTTTGCCTTGCTATTCATTATTACGGCTGTATTGTTAAACGATAAACACTATTTGAACAAGTGATAAACAATGTTTGTTCATCATCACCGAAACTGCAATTTGAGGTCGGTTTACCAAGTACAAATCGCCCGAGTTCTGTACCGTCCGGCAGCAGGGCGATAATGCCCTCTTCGCACGAGCAGAAAATCACGCCGTTGCGTTTAATGCGGAAGCCGTCCGGAATGCCGGGGTTGATTTCTGCCACATCACGGCGGTTTTTCAATTTGTTGCCGTCCACATCGAACACCACTAAATGGTGCAAGCCGTCGCCGTCAAATTCCACGCTCGACATATCTGCCACATAGAGCTGTTTTTCGTCTGGCGAGAACGCCAAGCCGTTTGGTCGCATCGTGTTGAAGGTGGCGATGTTCAGTTTATCGGTTTTCGGGTCGTAACAATAGACGTAGCAGCCGATAATTTCGCTTGGCGATTGTTTGCCTTCGTTGTCAGACAAAATGCCGTACGGCGGATCGGTAAACCAAATTGTGCCCTCCGATTTAACCACCACATCATTCGGCGAGTTAAGGCGTTTGCCGTCTAATTTGCCGACTAAAAAACGGTACTCACCGCTTGGGGTGGTTAGGCTAATGCCACGGTTGCCATGTTCGCAAGTAATCAGGTTGTCGTTCGCATCAAAGGCATTACCGTTGGAAAAGTGCGACGGCTGGCGGAAAATTTGCGTGCCATCTTTTTCTGTCCAACGGTACATGGTGCAGCCTTTTACATCGCTGAAATAGAGTGCCTGTTGAGCCTTGCTCCACGCCGGGCCTTCAGCCCAGATGGCTTTATCAAAAAGTTCTTCGATTTCAAAAGTGTTGCCGACTAACTCTGCAAAACGAGGGTCGGAGATTTGGGGGATAAATTTATTGCTCATTTTTTATATTGAACTCCGTTTTTGATTCTGCCAAATCGAAGAAATGATTTCATTGTTCATTACAAGCGGTCAGATCTTACAAAAAATTGGCAAAATCCGACCGCTTGTTGGGGTTACTTCACACCCCAAATCGCTTTGTAAGCGTCTTTATACCCGTTTTGTGGGTCATAAAGGTTGTTTTCGCCGCCGTCAAACGCCACGTTCTCTTTGGTCACTAAGTGAGCCGGGGTCACATAGCCGGACGGTTTTTCTTTGGCAAACGCACGGTTTAATTCGTCCACTAACTGCCAGCCGTGTAGGTTCAACGGCTCCGGCACGGTCGCGAACTGTTTGTCGCCTGCACGGATACGTTGGTAAGCCGTGACCGAGCCGTCACCTGCCGAAATGCTGAGCGGTTTGTCTTTGTTGGCTGAGCGGAGAGACGGCGTCATAAAGTCGAAGTAGAGATCGTTAATCGCTAAGGCGTACTCTAAATCGTCACCGTATTTTTGCAATAAGCTGAAGGTTAAGTTCGGCATACGGCTTGAAGTGTCGGCAAGTGGGGTGTCGATAAACTCTAACACCTTACACTCTTTACATTTTTCGATCACATCTTTCATCACGTTCGCTTTGCGTAAGGCGATTTCATAGAGCGAGTCGGTTAAGATAATCGCTTTCGCTTTACCGTTAGACTCTGCCACCGCAAGCATTGCAGAAAGGCGAGCGATTTCATCAGAGTCAGACGTCACGTTGTAGAAAATGCCATATTTATCAATCGCACCCGGCTCAGGAGTCGCGTGCCACGCGGCTAAAATGATGCCATTTTTGGTTGCTTTTTGGAGTGGAATTTTCGCCACGTTCGGGTTCCAACCGCCAATCACAATCGCATCCGGTTTACGGGCAATCGCTTGGTTTAACGCAGCAAGTTGGTTATTTACTGTACCTGCACCGTCTAACACATCGAGTTTCCAGCCGGTTGCACCGACCGCTTCTTTCATTCCATCAATCACGCCGAGTACGCCGCCGTTTTTCATATCGGAAGCGATGAAAATCACGGTTTTGTCTTTTTGTAATTGTGGACCGGTGGTTGGGCCGTCCCATTTTTCTTGTTTAGCGGTGGCAGCGGCGACTAGCTGTTTTGCTTCTTGCACAAATGGATCTTCGTTTGCGAATGCGTGGCTTCCGAAAGCTACGGCGGTTAGCGTTGCGAGTGCGGTTAAGGTTGTACGAAATGTCTTTTTCATAATCAAATCCTCAAAGGTTAGTTGGTTGATTTTTTCTGTACAGCTTTTTGGTTTAACAAGCGTTTGCGTTGGGCATAGCCTGCGATAGTGATAGAGAGTAACAATGTCGCCCCGTTAAATAGCGGTTCAACCCAGAACGCTCCACCGAATTGTTGAATACCTGAAATCCCGATTGCCAGAATGGCGATACCGACCACCGTTCCCCATACGTTAATCCGCCCCGGGCGAATCGTAGTACTGCCTAAGAATGCCCCCACCAGAGCAGGCAGTAAGTAGTCCATCCCCACGCTTGCTTGACCCACACCTTGTTGTGCGGAGATCAGCACGCCGGTGAACGCAGTGATAACGCTCGAGACAATAAACGGCACGATGGTGTATTTTTTAATGTTAATCCCGTTTAAACGAGCGGCGGTTGGGTTACCACCAACGGCGTACATACAACGGCCGGTTGGGGTGTGTTCGGTCACTAACCACATCACGATAGCCACCGCCAACACATAGAATGCGGAAATCGGAATACCGAAAATCTCCTTGCTGTTTAAGGCGATAAATTCATCGGGTAAATCGCCCACAATTTGACGACCACCCGAGTGCCATAATGCCACCGCATACAGCACTGTGCCTGAACCGAGGGTTGCCACGAAGCTGTCGATGTCTGCCAAGGCAACTAAAATACCGTTTAGCAAGCCGTAAAGGGCAGCGATCACTAATACGATTAAAATCGCCATATACCAAGAGAAACCGTATTGCACTTGCAGGGTAATCACTAAAATGTGCCATAACACGATACCGAAACCAACGTTCAGGTCGATTTTACCGACGATCATTGTGGTAGTCGCAGCTAACGCAAGTAGGGCGATTTTCGATTTACTTTCCAAAATCGCATTTAAAGTCAGCATTGAGGCAAAAGATTCGGTGGTGAGTGAGAAGATAATCACCAATAATACGCACAGCCATAATAAGCCGTAGCGGGTGGACATTTGCGAGAACCACGCCATAAAGCCGTCACGAGCGAGAGAGACCGGTTGTTCTAACGCGGTGGATTTGATGTTTGTTTGAGCCATAGATTACTCCGTTGAAATTCTGTATTTTCCCCTCGCCCGCTTGCGGGAGAGGGAGGAGAAAGCCGTGAGGCTTTCGGAGGGAGAGGGGTTGCAATATTTTTAAGAAAAATGACCGCTTGTTTGCCCTCTCTCTGCTCAAAATAGCCTTACGCTATTTTGAGCTGTCTCTCTCCCGCAAGCGGGCGAGAGTAAGTTATTGTTGTTCCGACTGACTATCCGATGCCAACGCCAGTAAGTTTGCAAAGCTAACTTCTTCATTCAGCAGTTCGCCGGCAATTTCCCCCCGGTTGAACACCAATGCACGGTTACATAAGTGGGCGATCTCTTCAAAGTCGGTAGAAATCACGATAATTGCCACGCCTTCAGCAAGGGCTTTATTCAGCAAGTCGTAGATTTCTGCCCTTGCACCCACGTCCACGCCAGCTGTTGGGTCTTCCAAAATCAGGATTGGGGTGTTGAGGTGCATCCAACGGGCTAACACGATTTTCTGCTGGTTGCCACCGGATAAAGCACTGGCGTCAATAAACAGGTTTTTCGGGCGGATATCGAACAGTTGGAATTTGTACCAGCTTTCGCCCCACTCTTCACGCTTCGAGTAGCGTTTTAATGCCGAGCGACCGCTAAGAACAGGGTTGATGAATAAGTTTTCACTGGTGGTCATTGACATAAACACGCTTTCACGAGTACGGTCGCCCGCCACTAATGCCATGCCGTTGGCAATCGCCTCTTGCGGGTTTTTGGCGGAATATAACCGCTTGTCTAACTGAATTTCGCCTTTATCCAGTGTGCGTTCGCCAAACAGTAAGCGACCGATCTCTTCTTGGCCTGCACCACGAAGCCCTGCAAGTGCGATCATCTCACCTTTATGTAGGCGGAAATTCACCGGGCCAGTATCGCCGACTACCACGTTTTCGAGGCTTAAAATTTCAGGGGTGTCAGTAGGTAGATCAACACGCTGCTTGCCACGGCTCTCTTCGCCGACAATCGCTTTTACCAAGCCTTTCACATCGTACAGTTTGGTTTGCCCTTCGGCGACCGGGAAGCCGTCCCGCATCACCAAAATGCGGTCGGAAATGGCGATTACTTCGTCTAAACGGTGGGTCACGTAAATCATACCTACGCCCTGATCTCGCAAGCAGTTTAGCACCGTGAAAAGGTGTTCTACGTCGGAAGCAGGGAGGGAAGCCGTCGGTTCATCCAGCACCAAAATTTCCGCATTGACCGCTATTGCACGGGCAATCGCCAGTAGGGCTTTTTCGGTACGGCTTAAATCAAACACACGGGTGTCGGCAGAGAGTTTGATGCCGACAAAATCGAGGGCTTTTTGTGACTGCTCACGCACTTTCGCCCAGTCGATGAGACCGAAGCGACGAGGAAAACCCATCACAAATGCCATATTTTCGGCAATCGTCATCCACTCGATTAAGCCGAGATCTTGGTGGATAAAGGCAATCGGTTTTTTGTTGCCTTTTTCAAGGGCGTGTGCCGATTGGATTTTTTGGTTGTGGAAAAGAATGTCGCCCTCGTCGCGGTCGTAAATACCGGCGAGGATTTTAATCAATGTGGATTTACCCGCCCCGTTTTCACCGAGCAGGGCAACAATTTCACCCGAATGAATATTGAGGCTAACATCATTCACCGCGGTATGGCTGCCGAAGCGTTTGATGATGTGTTGCATACTTAAAATGGGTTGTGCCATTGTTCCTCCTGTGAGGAAGTTGTTTGTAAAAATTTTTACTTTTTTGACCGCTTGTACCCCACACGAGCCGTGTGAGGTTAGCTTAACCGAGCCACTTTGTGGCTCTAGCCCCATAGGAGCTTGGATTATAGGGCCTAGCAAGGCTCATGCTAGGTTATTTGATTACTTCGCCAACGCATCAATCGCTTTGACTAAATCATCTCCGTTTTTCTCGATAAATGCCTTTCGGGTTTCGTTAGAAACGGCATTTTTAAACGGTGTGGTATCGAGGTTATCGACAAATTCAATGCCGGCTTTTTTCAGCGAATCAATGATTTTTTGTTCATTCTCTAAATTAAGCTGGCGTTGATAGTTACCCGCTTCTTGAGCGGTTTCCACCAATACTTTTTGCTGCTCTGGCGATAACGCATCAAATTTCGCTTTATTCATCACCACAATTAACGGAGTGTAGCCGTGGTTGGTGAAGCTGAAATATTTTTGCACCTCGTATAGTTTGGCTGACCAGAAAATGCCGATTGGGTGTTCTTGTGCATCGACCGCTTTGGTTTCAAGGGCTGTGTAAAGCTCCGATAACGGCATTGGCACCGGGTTTGCCCCTAAGATGGAAAAGGCTTGAATGTACATTGGGTTTTGGTTGGTACGGATTTTTAAGCCTTTGATGTCTTCGGGTTTGGTGATCGGGTGTTTGGAGTTGGAAAACGCTCGGAAGCCGACCTCCCAAAAGGCTAAGCCTTTTAAGCCTTGTTCTTCAAGGGATTTTAATAAGCCTTGCCCGATTTCACCATCTAACGCTTTATAAGCGTGTTCACGATCTTTAAAAATAAACGGAATGTCGATCACATTTAATTTTGGCACCAAGCCGGTAAAATTAGATGAGCTGGACATCACCAAATCAATGGTGCCACCACGTACGCCGCTGATTGCGGTTTGGGCATTACCCAAGGTGCTGTCAGGGAAGAGGCTTAATTTAATGGATTTATTCGATTTTTCTTGTAATAAATCATTAAATTTTTTCGCCGCAATGTGTTGGGTGTCTGAACGAGGGGCTTCATAGGCAAAGCGGAAATTGCTTTCTGCTTGTGCGGTTGAGAATAGGGAAAAGCCGGCAACTAATGCTGCAAGGGTTTTGAGATTAAATACTTTCATAGGTTCTCCTACAATGACGTAGAGTCTATACAACAACTCCCCCCAAACCGGAGGGAGTTTTATGCTTAAATAAAGTCAAATTATTGAGCTAAAGCATCCACTTTTTTCAATAACTCATCGCCGTGTTTTTCAACGAACGCTTTACGCACTTCGGTTTCAATTGCTGCTTTAAACGGTGCGTTATCCACTTTTTCGATCACTTCGATGCCCGCTTTGCGTAATTTCTCGATGATCTCTTGCTCGTTTTTCACGTTCAGATCACGTTGGAATTGACCTGCTTCTTTCGCAGCTTCTAATAAAGCCGTTTGTAGTTCAGGTGCTAAGCCGTCGAATTTCGCTTTGTTCATCACTACGATTAACGGGGTGTAGCCGTGGTTGGTTAAGCTTAAGTGTTTTTGTACTTCGTATAATTTTGCCGACCAGAAAATGCCGATTGGGTGCTCTTGGGCATCAACCGCACGGGTTTCTAACGCAGTGTAAAGCTCAGAGAGTGGCATTGGCACCGGGTTGCCGCCTAACAAGTTGAACGCTTGAATGTACATTGGGTTTTGGTTGGTGCGGACTTTTAAGCCTTTAATGTCTTCCGGTTTGTTTACCGCGTGTTTAGAATTTGAGAAGGCACGGAAACCGACATCCCAGAACGCTAAACCTTTTAAGCCTTGAGCTTCTAAATCTTTTAATAAACCTTGACCGATTTCACCGTCTAACACTTTGTAAACATGTTCACGATCCTTGAAGATAAACGGAATGTCGATCACGTTTAATTTTGGCTCTAAGCCGGTGAAGTTTGGTGAGCCTGACATTTCGATATCAATCGTCCCGCCACGCACGCCGCTGATCATCGTTTGTGCGTTACCCAACGTGCTGTCCGGGAACAGTTTTAATTTGATTTCACCTTTGGTTTTTTCAGCTAATAACTCATCGAATTTTTTCGCTGCGATGTGTTGGCTGTCTGAGCGTGGTGCTTCATAACCGAAACGTAGTGAAGTTTCAGCCATAGCTGAAGAACTCATTACGGCAACGCCTGCGACTAATGCGGCTAAAGCTTTTAAGTTAAAAAGTTTCATAGGATTCTCCTGTGATAAACAAATTGTGGGGTGCAAGCGGTTTGTTTTTACAGATTTTTTGCAAATTTCAACCGCTTGCAGGGTTAAATCAAATTTACTGCATCCATTCCAACGGCACGAGTACGAGCGATGGGAAGAACACAAATAGCAACAGTAAGAAAATCATCATCATTAAGTAAGGGAATACCCCCTTAGCAGCCTGATCAAACGGCAGTTTTGATACCCCTGTAATCACGTTTAACACGTTGCCCACCGGCGGGGTAATTAAGCCGATTGAGGTATTTAAGATGAATAACACACCGAAGTACACCGGGTCGATACCTGCTTCTTCTACTAACGGCATCAATACCGGAGTAAGAATTAAGACCGTTGGGGTTAAGTCCATCACCATACCGATAATAAATACCGCCAGCATAATCACCAATAGTAAGGTGGTTGGGCTTTCAATTAACGGTTCTAATAATTCGGTGAGCATTGTTGGTAACTCTGCCACGGTGATTAACCAACCGGTTACATTCGCAGCTGCCACTAAGAACATTACCACTGCTGTCGTTTTCGCTGCAGCTAATACCACTTTGTATAAGTCTTTGAATTTCATTTCACGGTAAACGAACAGTGAAACAATCAAGGCATAGAATGTGGCCACTGCACCCGCTTCGGTTGGGGTAAACATACCTGAACGGAAACCACCGATGATGATTACAGGGAGTAACAACGCCCAAATACTGTTTTTAAACGAGATACATAACTCTTCTTTGGTTGCTTTGGAGAAGGTCATTAAATCTAAACGCTTCGCTTGCCACCACCATAACAGGGCTAAGAATATACCCATCATAATGCCCGGGAAAATACCGGCTAAGAACAGCTTGGTGATGGAAACACCGCTTGCCACACCAAATACGATAAACGGAATGCTTGGTGGAATAATCGGGGCGATGATCCCTGCTGTGCCGATTAAGCCGGCAGATTTATCAATCGGGTAACCTGTGGTTTTCATCATTGGTAACAACATTGCCGCTACCGCAGCCGTATCCGCCACCGCAGAACCGGAAAGGCTTGCCATAATCATCGCGGCAAGAATGGCCACGAAGCCTAAGCCACCCCGTTTGTGGCCCACTAATTTCATCGGTAAGTCGATAATCCGTTTAGACAAACCACCTTCGTTCATAATTTCACCGGCAAGAATGAAGAACGGAATCGCCATTAACGAGAAACTGTCTGCACCGCTGACGATTTGTTGGGCAAGAATTTGAGCATCAAACAGATCTAAGTGCAGCATTAATGCGACACCACAGACTAAAAGTGCAAATGCAACCGGAATGCCCAATAAAATCGAGCCAAGTAATACGGAAAGAAAAATTACAACAGTCATTTACTTTCTCCTTTCGCAATTACGCCAATGGTTGCAACAATGCGTACAATAATTAAGATACCGATTAATACACCTGCAACCGTGCTTGCAAGGAAAGTAATGCCTTGCGGTAAGCCCGAAATTGGGGCAAAGTTATTCAAGTTAAGATTAAATTGAATCCAGCTACCATCTACAATTAAGTAGCAGCAGAACAGCATCGCTAAATCAGTAAACACACTTAAAATGTTTCTACCAACCGGCGATAATTTGTCTGTCAGCATTGTTACTCTAACGTGCTGGTTTTCACTAAACGCCAATACCGCACCTAAGAAAGCAAGCCATACAAACATATAACGTGAAACTTCTTCTGTAACGTTAATACTGCTATTAAAGCCGTAACGTAACACAACATTGAGGAAAACCAAGATAGACATAGCGGATAAAATAATTACCACTAATGCTTCTAATGCTTTTCCAACTAATTGAGCAAAGGCTTTCATAAACTACCTCAAATTTCACTCATTTTAATTTTTACCACCACTTTGCGGATTTTTGCTTCTCCTGCAAAAATAGCTGTTCGGTGCGTATCTTCAGGGAAGAACACCGCAAAGTTGCCAGCCTCACAGCGGAATTCATTTTCATTTTGCACCGAAACATAAAATTGAATATCACGCTCAGAGTTATATTCCACCGCAATAGGGTTATTGCCTAAATCAATGGATGCCGCCATTAATTCCACACCTTTGTGTAAATATTGCACGTCTAAATAATTTCGATGCACTTCCGGCTGATAAGCGGATTTTTCTTTCGTTTCAAGATCTAACACTTGAACGTAAATATCACGCCCTTTGAGTTCGTAAACACCTGCTTCCATCGCATCAAAATCGGTATTTTTTAAATAATCCAATGCGAATTGAATCGCTTTTGGATATTGAGCAGGGTTGTAATTTGAAATATGACCGAAAAACATTTGTTGCTCCGTTCTGTTTTACCCCCACACGAGCCGTGTGGGGTTACTCATTACCCAGAGGCTCCGCCTCTGCTCTAAAATATTACAGCGATTGCAATTTCGCCCACACGGTATCATCTACCGGAATGCCGTTGGCTTTGTTGTCGGCAAGAATTTGCGTGAACTCGTGCCCCGGTAAACGCACCGCTACATCAGGGTCTGCACGCTCAGCGGTGCGAACGTAATCCATAATACGGTTAAGTTTTTCATCTTTAGTTTTGCCGTCAATCAGTCTATCGACTTCAATGGCAATAAACACCTGGGAAACGCAGTATTCATCATCTTTATCTTCGGTTACCGCAGCGGTGGATTCACCGTTAGAAAGCAGGGTTGCGATCATATCTAACACAATCGATAAGCCCGAACCTTTCCAGAAGCCCATTGGCATTAAGCGGCGGTTTTTCTCCACAGTTGCCGGATCACGAGTCGGGTTGCCCTCATCATCAAAACCGGCATCGACGAAGGTTTGGCGACCCGCTAAGCGGTGAACTTCAAGCATTCCGTAGGAGTACATTGAGCAAGACATATCGACCATGGTAATTGGTGTAGTTGGCACCGCAACAATTAACGGGTTAGTCCCAATACGGCACTCTTTCGCCCCCCAAGGTGGCATAACCGCTAAAGCGTTCGTCCAACAGATACCGATATAGCCTTTTTCTGCTGCTTGCCAACCGTAAGAACCGCCACGCATCCAGTGGTTTGCGTTACGCAATGCCACCACACCGATGCCGTTTTGCGAAGCCAGCTCCATCGCTCTGTCCATCATTTTTTTCGCAGTTAAGTTACCGATCGCTTGGTGTGCGTCCCACTGCTCAATTGCACCTAATGAAAGCACTTTGGTTGGTACTGCTTCAGGCACAATGTCGCCATTTTCTAACTGCTGAATAAAACGCGGGAAACGGTTTACCCCGTGAGAATAAGCACCGGCTTGGGTGGTGTCGGCAAAGACGGTTGCACACTCTTCAGCAATTTCTTCACGCACATTACGGGAAAGTAAAACGCGTTTAAACTGTGCTTTTAAATCTTCATAAGATACTCGAATAGTCATTTTGGATACCTCTAACACTTTGGATTTCAAATAGTAAAATTACGTTTCACAAGTTACTCCCTAGGCACTTCAAAGTCAATGAAAGTAAAAATATAAACTTCTTTTGAAATCAAATACTTATAAAATTTTTTGTAAATTTGAGAGGTAGATCACACTTTTGTAATTAATAAGATAGGCTGTTAGAAAAGCAAAAGAGGAGAAAATAAATAGCGGGATGTAGTCTAACAAGCGGTAAGTTTTTGATAAAAACTTACCAACTTTATTTGAGATTTATAAGAAGAACACACCTATCTGGAACAGTTTTTCAATTTCATCAATTTGTTTTTTATCATTTACAAAAATAATGACACGGTCATGTTCTTTAATAATAGTAGATTTATGGGCTATAATCACCTCCTCACCACGCACAATCGCACCAACAATTGCACCCTGTGGTAGTTTTAAATCTTTAATTTGACGGCCAACCACTTTAGAGGTTGTTTCATCACCGTGTGCGATGATCTCCACTCCACCGGCAACCCCTAATTTTAAAGAAGAAACTTGTAAAATATCCCCTTTTCGCACATAGCTTGCTAACGCAGAAATGGTAGCCTGTTGAGGAGAAATCGCAATATCAATTGTTCCGCCTTGAATAAGATGCAAATAGGCTAAACGTTGCACAAGGATAATCACTTTTTTCGCACCTAAACGCTTTGCCAATAATGCTGCCATAATATTAGATTCATCATCGCTGGTTACAGCAAGGAATAAATCAATATTCTCAATATGCTCTTCAAACAGCAATTCTTCATCGGAGGCATCACCGGTTAACACTAAAGTATTGGAGAGTTTTTCCGCTAATTTTTCCGCGAGTTTCGGGTTTCGCTCTATAATTTTTACCCTATATTGCTCTTCTAAATCTTGAGCTAAAGAAGAACCAATACTTCCTCCCCCTACAATCATAATACGCTTATGAGGTCGGTCTAAACGCTGTAACTCACTCATTACAGCCCGAATATGTTGGGTGGCACAGATAAAAAAGACCTCATCTCCAGCTTCAATAATAGTTGAGCCTTGCGGAAAAATCGGTTTATCTTGACGGAAAATAGAGACTATTCTTGCCTCAATATGAGGCAGGTGATCTTTTAATGCCGAAATCGGGTAGCCGACTAAAGGACCACCATAATAAGCTTTCACATTCACCAAGCTCACTAACTCATCGGCAAAATGTGCAATTTGTAACGCACCCGGGTAGTGGATTAAACGCAAAATATCTTTTTTCACCAAAATTTCAGGAGCAATAATATGGTCTATAGGCAAGACATCATCATTAAAAAGTTGATCTTTTTCCCGCACATAGTCTGCACTGCGAATACGGGCAATTTTGGTTGGCACATTAAATAAAGTGTAAGCCACTTGGCAGGCAATCATATTTACTTCATCACTATCGGTAACTGCTACTAAAAGATCAGCATCATTCGCCCCAGCCTCACGCAATACACGAGGCGATGCATATTCACCACGAATAACCTGTAAATCATGTTTATCTTTTAGCTTATCCAATCGTGCGGGGTCGTTATCAACCAAAACAATATCATTGTCCTCGCTCACTAAATTTTCTGCCAGCGTTGAGCCTACTTGCCCCGCCCCTAAAATGATAATTTTCATTTAATTTGCCACTTTTTGTAATTTTGCATAGAAGAAACCGTCTCCACCGTTTTCATGCGGAAAAAACTGTTTTTCTACTACTTTTTCACCGTTAAAGTCCATCTCTACCTGTTTAGCATCAGGATGAGATTGCATAAACCGCTTGATTTGCTCGCTGTTTTCATCAGGAAGTACAGAGCAAGTTGCATAAACTAAGATGCCCGTTGGTTTCAATCTTGCCCATAACGCCTCAAGAATATTTCGCTGTAATAGGGCTAATTCCGCAATATCATCTTCTTTACGCAGCCATTTAATATCAGGATGGCGGCGAATTACTCCGGTTGCCGAACAAGGTGCATCAAGTAAAATGCGATCAAACATCACATCATCTGCCAGCCATTCTTGTGGTTTTGAAGCATCTCCACAGATGACTTGTGCAGACTGCCCAAGTCGAGCTAAATTCTCACGCACGCGCTTTAAACGACTTTCTTCAATATCCAAAGCAATCACGTTTGCTTGCGGGGCTTTTTCTAAAATATGGGTAGTTTTACCACCCGGTGCAGCACAAGCATCTAAAATCGTTTCGCCGTTTTGAGCATCAAGTAGTTCTGCCGCCCATTGCGCATGAACATCTTGCACCGTTGCCCAGCCTTGTTCAAAATTCATAAGCTGATTTACTGCCACAGGTTTATCCAACAGTAACGCGCAATCAGGCGTACAAGCGGTAGAATTTTGCAAATTTTTTGCAACCACTTCCCCCAACAACACCGAATAATCTTTCGCTTTAATATGTTGTTGGTTTACTCGAATCCACATAGGAGGGCGTTGATTATTAGCTTCGATAATATCACGCCAATGAGGATAAGCTTTTTTTAGTTTATTCACCAACCATTCAGAATGCTGTGTCTGCCAATGCTTATCGACTTTCGCCAAAATTTCATCCTGCTCACGCAAAAAACGACGTAGCACACCATTGGTTAATGCTCGAAAACTATCCAGTTTTAATGCTTTGGTAGCATTCACCACTTCATCCACAGCAGCATGAGCCGGCACTCGCATATAAAGTAATTGATACAAGCCCACTAACAACAAACAATGCACCAAACGCGTTTTGCCTTTAAGCGGTTTTTCTAGCAATAATTTGATGATCGATTCCAAGCGGGGCAGCATTCGACATACCCCAAAAGTGATTTCTTGCACCAAGGGGAAATCTTTAGGGTCTAGCTTTTTTTGTGCTTCAGGGATTAAGGTAGAAAGCGATTTACCTTGGTCCAGCACTTGTAAAATAATGTTCGCACTAATAGCTCTAGGAGAAAGTGCACGAGAAGAAAGTTTTTTCGTTTTTGTCATAAATAAAAAATGCCATTCGAGCAGAATGGCACTATTGTAACTGAATAACGCAAGATTTGTTATCTTAACACTAAAATTGGCTTGCTTGTGTTACGAGCCACTTTAACGGTATTGGAACTTAATCCTTTTGCTTTAGGCTTGCTGCTTGCCAGCATTAAGATTAAATCCACCGATTTTTCATCAGCAATACGGCAAATTTCTTCGTAAATAGTACCGTAAGCCACTATATGTTGCACTTTTGAACCTTCCGGAAAGTGCGTTTTTGTAAAATCATGCAATTTTTGATTAGCTTCTTGCACCACCTCTTTATCGAAGTTTTTAGGTAAGAAAGCCGAAATTAAGCTGTTATCCACAGGCTCAATGATTGAAACGACACGGTAAACCGCATTTGGATTTTTCGCCGTAATTTGTAATGCGGTATCCACCACATATTTTGCACTTTTTAGATCTGTTAAATCAATTGCAATAAGTAATTTATTATACATAGTTAATCCTTAGAGAACGTCCTAAAAGACGTTCTCTTATTAAGCTACTACTGCTGTTTTTTGACTCTGCGACGTTGATTTGCCACAACACCAAATACAGCTAACAATGCCGGGATAAAAATCCACTCTTTGCTTGGTGCAGGCTGAGGAATAGCTGCATAAAGTAAGGTTTGATCCCAGTTCAAGCCTGCTTTTGCCGCCGGTGAATCAATCTCTACCATATCAATCAC
The DNA here is from genome assembly GCF_013377255.1 of Mannheimia granulomatis. Lineage (NCBI taxonomy): Bacteria > Pseudomonadati > Pseudomonadota > Gammaproteobacteria > Pasteurellales > Pasteurellaceae > Mannheimia > Mannheimia granulomatis. The sequence continues at coordinate 120,198 of NZ_CP016614.1, read as the reverse complement.
CACTTTTGGCGTTTCCGCACCATCTACTTCAATTTTTTCTTCCGTTTGAAGTAAGGTTAAACCGAGATTTTTCAAACGTTCCTCACCCGTACTACCTTCCGGTACAGGCATTTGAGCGTAGAACTCAATCTCTTTACCGTAAGGGTTTAACCCTGCAACTTTTAAGGTGATATTTTGCCCTACTTTTGTTTCTTGTAACTCTTGTGCCAAATGAACAGGTTCAATATAACGCTCGGATGGATAAATACGCTCCATAAAGAAGCCCGGACGGAATAAAGCAAACGCAGCAATAACCAGTAATGCCGTTTCCCACCATTTATTTTTAGTTAGGATGTAATTCATTGTCGCTGAGGTAAAGGCCAATACACCAACCGTGGCGGTAATAAATACAATCCACCCCTGTCCTGGGTAACGAAGATCTAGTAATAGTAAATCCGTATTAAAAATAAATAGGAAAGGTAAAATTGCCGTTCTTAAGCTATATAAGAATGCCACCATACCGGTTTTAATCGGACTACCGCCGGAAATTGCCGCAGCTGCAAAAGAGGCTAAACCAACAGGTGGAGTTACATCAGCCATAATCCCAAAATAGAATACAAATAAATGCACTGCAATCAACGGTACAATTAAACCGTTTTGACGGCCAACTTCTACGATTACGGTTGCCATTAATGATGAAACCACAATGTAGTTTGCAGTAGTAGGTAACCCCATACCTAAAATCAAGCTGAATATTGCCACGAGAATTAACATTAATATAATATTTCCCATCGACAAGAATTCAATCACGCTTGAAAGCTGAACACCAAAGCCGGTTAAGGCAACAACCCCAACAATCACCCCTGCGGTTGCAGTTGCCAAAGCGATACCGGTCATATTGCGACCACCCGCTTCTAAACTATCCACCACATCTTTCACGCCTTGTTTAATAATTTCTTTTGTGATGCTCTCCTTACGGAAGAAATTTAACAATGGGCGTTGAGTTAATTGGATGAAAATCAACGTTACCGTTCCCCAGAAAGCAGATAGCCCCGGAGAAAGCATTTCAACCATTAAACACCAAAGTAACACAACCACCGGAATTAAATAATGTAAGCCTGCATTTACGGTTGGTTTTCTTGATGGCAGTTTAACAATATCTGAATTTGGATCATCAGCCTCTAAATCAGGGAAGCTCGCCACACGGCGAATCGCTAATACATACCAAGCCGCCAAAAACAGACAAACAATGATAAACGCATAGTCAGGTGTAACTACACGAATCCAACCTAATCCGTAATTGACCGCCAATACTAACCCCACTACAACTAAAATAGAGGTTACTGCTCTAAGTAAGAATACTAAAATAGGGTTTGGCGGATCAGTTCTTGGCAATCCTTGTAAGTTCATTTTACACGCTTCTAAATGCACGATATAAACTAGTGCAATATAAGAAATCAATGCCGGTAAGAAAGCGTGAGTAATCAACTGACTATACGGCATATTGACATATTCAATCATTAAAAATGCCGCAGCACCCATCACAGGTGGCATAATTTGACCGTTTACCGATGAAGCAACTTCTACCGCACCGGCTTTTTCTTTTGTAAAGCCCACACGCTTCATCATAGGAATGGTAAACGTCCCTGTAGTTACAACATTCGCAATAGATGAACCTGAAATCAAGCCTGTTAATGCGGAAGAAACCACAGCCGCTTTTGCCGGGCCACCACGTAAGTGACCTAAATAGGCAAAGGCTGTTTTAATAAAATAGTTACCTGCACCCGCTTTATCTAACAATGCCCCAAATAATACGAATAAGAACACGTATTTAGTCGATACCCCAAGGGCAACACCAAACACCCCTTCGGTAGTGATCCATTGTTGGTTAATGATTTGCGATAAGGAACCTGAACGGTGACTCACAATCCAATCCGCCGGTAAATATTGTCCAAAATAGTTATAAATGAGGAATACAATCGCAATCACCACCAAAGGCAAACCAAGGCTACGGCGGGTAGCTTCAAGCACCAACAAAACACCTACACAGCCGGCAATAATATCTTGTAGATTTGGGGCACCAAAGCGTTTAACCAATCCTTCATAGAAGAAAATATAGTACAAACCCAAAAACGCCCCCACAAATGCAAATACCCAGTCAATATAAGGAATTTTATGTTTCGGAGAGGTCGCAAAAGCCGGATAAGACAAAAATGCTAAGAACATAGCAAATGCCAGATGGATAGAACGAGCTTTAGTATCGTCCACCACCACATTTAAATTAATGCCCGCATAAGTTAGCCATTCCTGCAATATGAACGGAATTGGCGAGGCGTAGTAAATTTGAAATAAAGACCAAAGAATAGCAACATAAACAATAGCTTTCTTCGCAATGCCCGATGGTGTTCGCCCACCGGAATCGTTGGAAGCAACCATATCTTGTAGGTCATCATAATCAACTTTAGATTCAACTGACATAAAAGATCCCTCAAAAAATACAAGCGGTCATTATTTTATAAAATTTTGCAAATTTTTCTCAAAAAAGAACCGCTTGATGTCCAAGACACTGTTGATAAGTTATCAATCAGAGGTGAAAAATCGATAAATTATCAACAGTTCCAAAAAAGCAAAAAACCAGCACGCTGAAAAACGTGCTGATTAAATAAAATCAAGAGAACAAAAGATTATTTAATCCAACCTTTCTCTTTGTAGTAACGCACTGCACCATCGTGTAGCGGAGCAGAAAGTGCGCTTTTAATCATATCTTCTTGTTTTAGATGTTCAAATGCAGGATGTAAACGTTTAAAACGGTCGAAGTTATCAAATACTGCTTTAGTTACAGTATAAACTTTATCCGCATCCACATCCGCAGAAGTGACTAATGTGGCATATACACCAAAGGTTTCTGTTGGTTCATCAGAACCTTTATATAAACCGCCAGGAATCGTTGCTTTCGCATAATATGTGTGATCTGCCACTAATTTATCAATTTCAGGACCGGTTACAGGCACCAATTTAGCATCACAAGATGCCGCAGCTTCTTTTAATGCGCCATTCGGGTGACCAACGTTATAAGTAATTGCATCTAAGTTGTTATCACACATTACAGAAGCCATTTCTGCCGGTTTTAATTCAGAAGCTACTTTAAAATCTTTATCCGTCCAGCCTTTTGCCGCTAAAATTACGTTCATTGTTGCACGCGTACCAGAACCCGGATCACCCACGTTCACACGTTTTGCTTTTAAATCATCAAATGACTTGATATTAGCATCGGTACGAGCCATTACTGTAAACGGTTCTGCATGAAGTGAGAAAATCGCACGAAGTTTATCGTTTTTCTTACCTTCAAATGAGCTTGAGCCATTGTATGCGTGATATTGCCAGTCTGATTGTGCGATCCCCATATCCATCTCTTTTGCAGCAATCGCATTTAAGTTCGCCACAGAAGCACCGGTTGAAGGTGCATTACATTTCACACCTGTTTTTGCGGTATCACGGTTTACTAATTGGCAAATTGATTGACCCACCACATAATAAACCCCCGTTTGACCACCGGTACCGATAGTCACAAATGTTTCCGTTGCCTGAACTGAAGCACTTCCCATTACAAGGCCGGCAAGGAAAGAAAGTTTGACTAATTTTTTCATTTTTAGCTCCTAAAAATTAAGGATAAGAAAGAATTTATTATTTTGAGCCATCGCCCAAACATCACAAGAGATACGAAACTTCTTTGAGTTGCATTTGCCTCTTAGCTCCAAGTTTTTAGCATAGATTTTCTAATTAGTAAAATTATTTTTTATAATCAAAATAAGTATGGCTAAAAAGTTTCACTATCACGCAACAAATGCACATCACCTTTCCGTCTTAAAAAACCGGAACGGTCGAAATACTCAATCAACTGAACCGTAAGCTTTCGTCCATAATTTAATTGATCTCGCAACTGATTAACCGAAATAGCGCCATTCTCTTGAATAAACGATTTTATTAATTGAGCAAAAGCTTCTATCTGCTCAATTAATAAAAATCTATCTTTTACGATAGGAATCAAATAACCCAGCTTCCCGGCTTTATAGAGTAAATTTCGCATTTTTGTCTCATCAACAGATAATGAACTTGCAATATCTCGCACCCAAAGAGCTTGGTTTGTCGCTTCAAAAAGCGGCCGAATTCTCTGCCAAAGTTGCAATTCTTCCTCATCAAATTCAATGCGATGAGCCGGCAAATGCAACCAGCCACGGCTGTTGGTAAGTTGTTTTTGCTCGACTAAATCATCAATAAATTGATTTGCCAGATTTTCGGGTAAATCCAGTAACGCAATACGATATAAACGGGCTTTGGTTACCCCTATTTGATCTTGGTGGTGCCCGTGATATTCCGCCATTTTTTCTAACACTTTTTGCTGAGCTTGCATTTTAAATTCAGAATTAAACACCCATTTTGAGGAAGTATTAAAACCCAGTACCGCAATATCCTCAGCAAAGCATTGTTCAAACCATTGAAGTGCCGACAATTCTTTCGCACGGTTTTGTAAGCACAAGTTCACTCGTGCTGTAAAATCATGGCAAGCGGTTGTTTTTGCTAAATTTTTTACAAATGCCAAACGCTCATCACTACGTTTATGCCGTTTCGGGGAATCGATTTCCAGCACTTCAGCCCCAGCAAAAGTTTGGCTGTCATCACCACTGCGTAAAATAAGTTTATCACCCACAGCAATATGCAAAGCTTCATCCAAAATCACTTCTGCAAAATATTGCCGATTTTTGACCGCTTGTTTTACCTCAAGCAAATTCAATTTGCCGGTAATATGAGATGCAAAGTGGTAAATATGCACAATACTGTTTTCTTTTAACGTCTGATTTGCGGTAAGCAAAACGGTAATGCGGTCGGTGGCAAATTTCGGCTCAAGCTCGGTAATCCAATCGCCTCGCTGAATATCCTCTTTTTCCACATTAGCAATATTTAACGCCAAACGCTGCCCGGCATAGCCTGTGTTTGAAGGGCTGTTTTGTGCATGAATGGCTTTTACTCTCAGTTTTTTACCACTCGATAAAAACAGTTCATCCCCCTCACTGACTTGCCCCGAAACTGTTGTGCCGGTTACCACCAAACCTGCACCTTTAACATTAAATACACGGTCAATTGCATAGCGGAACGGTTTTTGAATGGCATGACTTTGTTGATTTAGCTCGATTAAATAAGCCTTTAATTCCTCAATACCTTGAGCTGTTTTCGCTGAAGTAATAAAAGTTTTCGAGTCTGCCAGAAATGGATATTGGCTTTTGATGCTTTCAATTAATTGTGAAATTTGAGCTTCTTCCACCCGATCGGCTTTAGTAATCACCACCATAATATGTTGGAAATTCAGCAAGCGTAAAATATCCAAATGCTCCTCAGTTTGAGGTTTAATGCCTTCCTCAGCAGAAATCACCAACAAAGCGTGATTAATCCCACCAAGCCCCGCAAGCATATTCGATAAAAAAAGCTGATGCCCCGGCACATCAATAAATCCTAAAATATCATTTTCAACAGGCAAATAAGCATACCCCAAATCAATAGTTAACCCACGTTTTTGTTCTTCGGGTAAGTGAGTAGTATCTTTGCCTGTTAAGGCTTTTAAAAGAGAGGTTTTGCCGTGATCGACATGGCCTGCGGTTACAAAAATCATTTTATCTCCAACATTTCTATTAACTTTTCAAACTCCGCCACCGATCTTAAATCCAGCCAGAATTTTTGAGCGGAGAATCGTCCGATAATCGGGCTTGGGAAGGTTTTAAATTGCTTCTCTAAAGCAATCAAATCACTCTGTTTTTCCGCGGAAATAATGACAGCTACCGAAGGCAGAGTTTCTTTCGGTAAGGCTCCACTGCCGATTTGGGCGAGGCTGGATTCAATTTGCAAAATATAGTGGGAATTTAACCGCTTGCTTAACACATCTTTTAACCGTTCAGCTTTAGTTTGTAGCACTTCCACCGATTGGGTGAGTAAATTGAAAGTTGGCAGCTCAGTTGCAATTTTTTCAGGGAATAAATAGTGGCGAAGCGTGGCTTCAAGGGCAGATAAAATCACTTTATCGCAACGTAGCACTCGTTTTAATGGGTGTTGTTGCAATTGTTGGATCATCTCTCGACTACCAACAATAATCCCTGCCTGTGGGCCACCAAGAAGTTTATCACCCGAAAATGAAACCAAGCTCACGCCGGCAGAAATTTTTTGTTGCACCATCGGTTCTGTCGGTAAATTTAAGGCCTGCATATCGGTAAGTGAGCCGCTGCCTAAATCGCTCACCACAGGCAAATTGAACTCTTTACCTAATGCCACCAATTCTTCTTCAGATACGGAACTGGTAAAGCCCTCAATATGGTAATTACTGGTATGAACTTTCATTAAAAAGGCGGTATTTTCGGTGATCGCGTTACGATAATCTTTTAAATGCGTGCGATTGGTGGTACCAACTTCTACTAACTTACAGCCTGCTTGAGCCATAATATCAGGAATACGGAAAGCACCTCCAATTTCCACCAATTCACCACGGGAAACAATTACTTCTTTGCCTTGAGCAAAAGTTGCCAACATTAACAACACCGCTGCTGCATTATTATTCACCACACAAGCTGCTTCTGCTCCCGTGAGTTGTTGCATTAGCTCAGAGATATAATTATCTCGATGCGAGCGTTTGCCCTCAGCAATATCAAATTCCAATGCCACATTATTTCTCATTGCATTAGTGGCAGCCTCAACCGCTTTTTCCGACCATAAACCTCGCCCTAAATTAGTATGCAGCACCGTGCCGGTTAAGTTAAATACCGTTTTAATATCAACCGAACTTAAAGATTTAAGCTTCTGCTCCAATTTGCGGAAAAATTCATTTTCATCGCGAATAAAAGAGGGGACAACCTGCTGTTCAGCAATAAGTTGACGAGCTTGGTTAATCAATAATCGAGCTTGATCTACTACCGTAGAATATGCAAAATTTTGGCATAATTCGACCGCTTGCGGCTTTTTCAATAGTAAGTCGAGAGAAGGAATTTGTCGGAATAATGGCTGCATAAAATTTATTATTAAGAGAATATTTTGGACAATTCTAATAAATAAAGTACAATATTGCCAGACATTCGGAAGTGCGTCATCTCCGGTGAGGTGGCAGGATTTCAAATCCTGTTGAGGACGCCAGCGTTCTCGGGTGGGTTCGACTCCCATGCACTTCCGCCAAATACTAAAAGCAGTTGGAAACAACTGCTTTTTTCATTTTCACTCGCACAAACATCTCATTTTTTATAAAAAATGAGACCTATCTCACATTTTTCCATTTTTCTGTTTGTAGTAAATATTTATTAAAGTATAATTATTTGGAGTATTTCTTCACACCAAAATCTAGTCCATTGACTACCTTTTGAAATCTAAAAAAAGGAACTGTTATGTCAAAACTATCTCGTGATACTATTTTAAACAAAATTCAAAACGGACTTATTGCCTCTTGTCAACCTGTAGATGATGGTCCGATGGATAAACCTGAAATTGTTGCCGCAATGGCCAAAGCTTCAGTGATTGGTGGAGCTAAAGGTATTCGCATTGAGGGAATAGATAATTTAAAAGCTACCCGTGCGGCGGTTGAAGTGCCGATTATCGGTATTGTAAAGCGTGATTTACCTGACTCTCCTGTCCGTATTACCCCTTTCTTAGAAGATATTGATGCCTTAGCCGAAGCCGGTGCGGATATTATTGCCGTAGATGGCACATTCCGCGCTCGTCCTGTTAGCATTGAAGATGCGGTAAAACGTATTCATGAAAAAGGTTGCTTAGCGATGGCTGATTGCTCAAATCTGGAAGAAGGCTTGCATTGCCAACAGTTAGGATTTGATATTGTCGGCAGTACAATGTCTGGCTATACAGGCGGCCCAGTTCCCGATGAGCCGGATTATCAATTAGTAAAAGATTTAAAAGCGGCAGGCTGTAATGTAATGGCAGAAGGTCGTTATAACACTCCTGAATTAGCCAAAGTGGCAATCGAAATCGGCGCGGATTACGTAACGGTTGGTTCAGCTTTAACGCGCTTAGAGCATATCGTGAGCTGGTTTGCCGATTCGGTAAAATCAGTACAAAAATAGAGGTAAGCGTATGCGTTGTTTAGCCATAGATATTGGTGGCACCAAAATTGCGACCGCTATTGTTTACAACAACCAAGTGGAGCAACGTAAGCAAATTCAAACACCAACCGACAGACCGCAAGAAGATCAGGTAGAAAGTTTACACCAAGCCATAAAAGAGATTATACAAGGTTACCAAGGGCAGTTTGATTTTATTGCTGTTGCCTCAACAGGCATTATTAATCAAGGTGTGCTCACCGCATTGAATCCTAAAAACTTGGGCGGATTAGCGGAGTTCCCACTTAAAGAGAGCATTGCACGCCATACCGATAAACCGATTGGTTTATTAAATGATGTACAAGCTGCTGTCTGTGCAGAATATTTATTTGAACCTCCGCAAGCGGTTAAAAATTTTGTTTTTATTACCGTTTCTACCGGTGTCGGTGGTGGCATTATTTTAAACGGTGAATTACAAACCGGCCCAAATGGTATTGCCGGACATATAGGTCATACGTTGTCTGATCCCAACGGCCCTGTTTGTGGTTGTGGCCGTATCGGTTGTGTAGAAGCCGTTGCTGCCGGCCGTGCGATTGAAGCAGTTTCAAGCAAATGGGAAAACCCTTGTTCACCAAAAGAAGTGTTTGAACGCTTTAGACAAGGTAACCCACAAGCGGTCGAATTAGTCGAAAAATCTGCAAAAGCAATTGCAAACTTAATTGCTGATTTAAAAATCAGTTTAGATATACAAAAAGTGGTTTTAGGCGGTAGCGTAGGTTTAGCGGAAGGGTATTTACCACTTGTTCAACGTTACTTATCAGAAATGCCTACTGTTTATCAGTGTGCATTAGAAAAGGCAAAATCCGGACAAGATGCCGGCTTAATCGGTGCAGCATATTGGGCGGAAAATCGCATTAAACAAGGATTAACTCTTTAACCAAACTCTTATTTTGGAGATTCAAATGAAAAATTTAAAAGGTATTTTTAGTGCGTTACTCGTTTCTTTCAACGAAGACGGCACCATCAATGAAAAAGGTTTACGCCAAATTATCCGCCACAACATCGATAAGATGAAAGTGGATGGTTTATACGTAGGTGGTTCAACCGGCGAAAACTTTATGCTTTCAACCGAAGAGAAAAAAGAAATTTTCCGCATTGCAAAAGATGAAGCGAAAGATGAAATCGCGTTAATCGCACAAGTAGGAAGTGTAAACCTAAAAGAAGCGGTGGAGTTAGGTAAATATGCAACTTCATTAGGTTATGACGCATTATCAGCGGTCACGCCGTTCTACTACAAATTCAGCTTCCCGGAAATCAAAAATTTCTACGAAACCATCATTCGTGAAACCGGAAGCCCGATGATCGTTTACTCTATCCCGTTCTTAACCGGCGTAAACATCGGTGTGGCTCAATTTGCTGAATTATTCCAAAACGAAAAAATCATCGGTGTGAAATTCACCGCGGGCGATTTCTACCTATTAGAGCGTTTACGTAAAGCATTCCCGAACCACTTAATCTATGCAGGTTTCGATGAAATGATGTTACCGGCAGCAGTATTGGGCATTGATGGTGCAATCGGTTCAACCTTCAACGTAAACGGCGTTCGTGCACGTCAAATCTTTGAATTGGCGCAACAAGGTAAAATCAAAGAAGCGTTTGAAATTCAAAATGTGACTAATGATTTAATCGAAGGTATTTTAGGCAACGGTTTATATCAAACCATCAAAGGATTATTGGAAGAAGAAGGCGTACAAGCAGGCTACTGCCGTGAGCCAATGACCAAAGAACTCAACGCACAACAAAAAGCGGTTGTGAAAGAGTTAAAAGCGAAATTTCTTTAATTTCCTGAACAATAAATAAAACCTTTGCACCTTGATGTGATTTCTCACTCAAGGTGCTTTTTTGTAAAAAATTTCAATCCAAATTTGTGAATTATATTACCAGTATAAAACTAATTTTTCTGAAAGATTTGAAAAAATATTAAATGCTCTTTATCTATTTAATCATTTCTCCTTACTTTTTAAAGTAGGTTGTGATTTTCTCTAACAGCCATACTACAAGCCATATTATTGGAATAGCTATGATAAATCTATATACGGTATCAATGCCAAGAGATGTTAAATAACCATTCATGACAATTGCTGTGATGGTCATAAGAACAATTTTTAAATATTGCGGCAATTATTCCTCCTTTTTTATGTTGTTAAACTGATACTTATAATACTCTTGTTTTTAAGTAAAAAATGTGTTCTAGTTCACAGATTTACATTTCTATCTATACTTTCTACTGTGGATTTTCGATGAGCCACTAACCCCCTTGTAATCGCTAATTTTGATATCGCCTCATTAATTTTTCTCTTATTTTTCTCATCTAAAAGCTTGTAGCCTCGTCCATAAATAATATTTTTGGCTTTTTGTACAGGGAGTAATAAAGAACCGTTGGAGTTGTCCACCAGATAAATTATTCCCCAATTTTCCTAGTAGTGTTTCATCGTGAAATTGTGCCAGATTTACACTTTTATTCGCAAATTCCCGATCATTTTTTCTCAAATAATTTTACAGGTATACTATATTGAAAAACTATATTTCCTATATCTATATAAGTAAGGGGAAAAGAATAATTTGCAAACCGCCCCATCTTCGCTAGAATATTCTCAACTATTTCTAACAAGAGATTTTCTATGACATCTATTTGCATTATTACCGGCAGTACCTTAGGCGGGGCAGAATATGTTGCCGATCATATTAATGAGGTATTAAGCAGCCAAGGTTTTAAAGTGGAATTATTTAACCAAGCAACCCTCTCAGATATTGAAGGGAAAGCTCATTTAATTGTGGTAACCTCTACCCACGGTGCGGGAGAGTTGCCGGATAATATCCAACCACTTTTTAATGATTTAGCCATCAGTTCAGCAGATTTCAGCTCAATGAAATTTGGCGTAATCGGCTTAGGTAGTTCGGATTATGATACGTTCTGCAATGCAGTAAATATTGTGGAAGAGTCTCTTAAGGCAAAAAGCGCAAACCAAGTGTGTGAATCGTTACGCATTGATGTAACAAATAATTTCGATCATGATGCAACTGCAGAGGAATGGTTACCCTCTTTTATCGAAAAGTTATAGGTTGGCAAAATGAATAAAGCTAAAACGGATAAAATAAAGTGGATTAAAATTGCTATTATCTTAGTTTATATGTTTAGTCCGGTTGATATTTTACCTGAAGCCATATTAGGTCCACTAGGGCTTGTTGATGACGCGGCTGCATTGGCGTTATTAATAAAAACTATTTTGCAAAAATAAGTTTTAGCCTATTTTTAGTAAAAAACCGCTTGTAGCGAATACAAGCGGTCATTTTTGTGTACAAATTTTCAAATTACGCTTTTACGTTCTCTTTTAAGAAATCTAACAAGCGGTCTTTAGCGATCATTTGTTTTTCACCATTACGGCGGTTTTTGTATTCAATTTCACCGTTTTCAAGGTTTTTCTCACCGATTACCACCATATGTGGCACACCGATTAATTCCATATCCGCAAACATCACGCCCGGGCGTTCTTTACGATCATCAAAAATAACATCCACGCCTTGAGCTTTTAATGTTGAATAAAGCTCTTCTGCAAACGCCTGAACGCTTTCAGATTTGTGCATATTCATCGGCACAATCGCCACCGTAAATGGCGCAATTTCATCACTTGGCCAGATAATGCCACGCTCATCGTGATGCTGTTCAATTGCAGCCGCCACCACACGAGTTACACCAATACCATAACAACCCATTGTCATCACAAGCGGTTTACCGTCTTCGCCTTGCACGGTCGCTTTCATTGCTTCAGAATATTTTTTACCTAATTGGAAAATATGCCCCACTTCGATACCGCGTTTGATTTGAAGTGTACCTTTACCGTCCGGGCTCGGGTCACCTTCTACCACATTACGCAAGTCAAATACTTCCGGCATTGCCACATCACGTTCCCAGTTCACATTAAAATAGTGTTTGCCGTCAATGTTCGCCCCACAACCAAAATCAGACATTAACGCCACTGAGCGGTCAATAACAACAGGAATTGGCATATTGATAACACCAAGTGAACCCACGCTTGCCCCAATTTTGGCTTTAATATCCGCTTCATCAGCAAATTCAAGCGGGTCTGCCACTAACGGATGTTTTTGGGCTTTGATTTCGTTTAAATCGTGATCACCACGAATCACTAAAGCGATAAGCGGTTGTTCTTCAGTTGAGCCTTTTACAATCAAGGTTTTCACCGTTTTTTCAATCGCTAAACCGTGATTTTCCACTAATTCAGCAATGGTTTTAGCATTTGGCGTATCTACTAATTGCATTTCAGCGGTTGGAGCTTGACGTTCACCGACTGCAATCGCTTCAGCTAATTCGATATTTGCAGCGAAATCTGATTCGGTTGAGAAAACCACATCATCTTCACCACTTGAGGCTAGCACTTGGAACTCGTGCGAAGCCGAACCACCAATTGAACCGGTATCCGCCTGTACAGCACGGAAATCTAAGCCAAGACGAGTAAAGATGTTGCTGTAAACTTGATACATCACATCATAAGTTTCTTGTAGGCTCTCTTTATCAGTGTGGAAAGAGTACGCATCTTTCATCACAAATTCACGCGAACGCATTACGCCGAAACGTGGACGAACTTCATCACGGAATTTAGTTTGGATTTGGTAAAGATTCAACGGAAGTTGTTTGTATGAAGAGACTTCACGGCGAACCAAATCAGTAATCACTTCTTCGTGTGTTGGGCCAAGCACGAAATCACGCTCACCACGATCTTTAAAACGTAGCAATTCTGGACCATAATCGTTCCAACGACCGGATTCCACCCATAATTCCGCAGGTTGAACCACCGGCATTAATACCTCAATCGCCCCGCCTTTGTTCATCTCTTCACGAATGATATTTTCCACTTTTTTCAACACACGAATCCCGGTTGGCAACCAGTTGTATAAACCTGATGCCATCGGGCGAATCATCCCAGCACGCAACATTAATTGATGGCTTACCACCTGAGCATCGTTCGGAGTTTCTTTCAGGGTCGAAAATAAATACTGACTTGTACGCATTGCTATTCCTATCTCTTGTAATTTTAAAAGCTTGAAAAATTTGTCTATTTTAAAACAAAGCGGTTAGATTTTCAGAAAATTTTGCAAAATCCTATAAAAAAATAACCGCTTGTAAGCCGTTATTTGTATTTTAACAAGGAGAATCTGTTTGATTTTACGCCACACGCTGGATAACACTCAAACACCCATTGCTTCATAAATAGTCAATTTTATTTTTTGCAAATTTTTACTTAAAACAGATCGCTTGTTGTATAGTGAGTTCAAAAAATGTTAGGATAAGAAAAATTCAATTGAGGAGAGAGACAATGGCTAGAGTATTTTTATTAATTGCACTGGTTCTGGTAGCATTGATTGGTGGCACTTATCTTGTCGGCAATAATGAGAAAAAAGAAGAAAAAGCAGGGTCTGTTGAACCGGTAAAAACAGAGTCTCAGCAATCTCAACAAATAGCAGAACAACATAAAGAACTGCAACTGAAACAAGCAGAACCCCTACCACCTGTAACTAAAGAGGAATCTGTTCAGCAAGCAAAAGAAACACAACAAACTCCGCAACCAAGCGAGCAGCAAGCCTTGCCTGAAGAACAATCACTAGAAGGCCAGCAACAGCAGCAACCATCCGATCTTCCTCAAACAAATCAAGTACCATCTACCGAAAAACAGGAAGGTTCAAAAACACTAGCGAATGAACAAAAACCGGAGACTCAAGCGATTCCAAAAAGTACTACAGAATCAACAAAACCTGAACCAAAACCATTGGTTCAACAAACAACACCTGAAGAATTATCGAAAGCTGTAGGTCAAAAAGAACCAAAACCACATAAAGAACAAGCAACTCCGGAGGAGCAATCTTTAGAAGGTCAAAGAGAGCAAAAAGCGGAAAAAAATCCGGAAACAAATAAGAAATAATAAAAAATTTTATTTATTAACGAAAAAATCCACCTTTATTGAAGGTGGATTTTTTTAATTGCACTTTTTTAATTTAAAAGTTTGTTAATTCGCTTAATAAACGCCGTTGGGTTTTCCAGCGTGCCACGTTCGGCAAGTAAGGCTTGTTCAAACAGCAGTTCGATCCAGTCGTTGAACTCAGCTTCATCGGCAATATCCGCGACTTTTTTCACCATAGTGTGATCCGGGTTTAGCTCGAAAGTATATTTCACTTCCGGTGCTTGTTGCCCCATTGCGGCAAAGAGTTTTGCCATTTGGGTAGTCATTTCATCGCTATCGGTTGAAACTACTGCCGGTGTATCGGTTAAGCGATGAGTCAGCACCACGTTTTTGACACGCTCGCCAAAGTAGCCTTTCGCTCGCTCTAAGAATGAGCCAAATTCTGCCTCTTGGGCTTTTTGGGTTTCTTCTTCCGCTTTGTCGGCAAGGTCGCCTAAGTCTAAATCCGACTTGGTAATGCTTTGCAACGGTTTACCGTCAAATTCGGTAAGATGACTGATTAACCACTCATCAATGCGGTCGGAAAGCAGTAATACTTCAATGCCTTTTTTGTTAAATAGCTCTAAATGTGGACTGTTTTTGGCAGCACTATAGCTGTCGGCAGTTAAGAAGTAGATCGCTTTCTGCCCCTCTTTCATTCTTGCAATATAATCGGCAAAACTGACCGCTTGTTCGCTACTGTCTGAGTGCGTTGAAGCAAAACGGAGCAAGCCTGCCACCTGTTGCTTGTTCGCAAAATCTTCACCCACGCCCTCTTTCAGCACCAAGCCGAACGCTTGCCAGAATTGGGCGTATTTTTCCGCATCGTCTTTTGCCAGTTTTTCCAAAAGCTGTAAAGCACGTTTGGTGAGTGCAGAACGCAGCGATTGGGTCACTTTATTCTCTTGCAGAATTTCACGGCTGACGTTAAGCGGCAGGTCGTTGGTGTCGAGCAAGCCTCGCATAAAACGCAGGTAGTTCGGCATAAAGACTTCGGCGTCGTCCATAATAAACACACGCTGAACGTAGAGTTTCAAACCGTGTTTTTGCTCACGTTGGAACAGATCCCATGGGGCTTTGCTCGGCACATACAGCAGGCTGGTGTACTCCTGTTTGCCTTCCACTTTGTTATGCGACCAAAGCAACGGGTCGGCAAAATCGTGGCTGATGTGCTTGTAGAACTCTTTATATTCCTCGTCTGAAATCTCATTTTTCGATCTCGTCCAAAGGGCTTGAGCTTTGTTAATTTTTTCCCATTTTTGACCGCTTGTTTTACCTTCGTCATCGTATTCGTTGGTTTGAATTTCCACCGCCAGCCCGATATGGTCGGAGTATTTGCCGATGATTTCACGCAAACGCCACTCGCTCAGGAATTCTTTTTCGTCCTCACGCAGGTGTAAAATCACTTCGGTTCCTCGATCAGCTTTTTCAATATCGGCAACGGAATACTCTCCCTCGCCTGCTGATTCCCAAATCACGCCTTGATTGGCTGGTAGACCAGCAGCACGGGTTTTGACTGTGACTTTGTCCGCCACGATAAATGAAGAGTAGAAGCCTACGCCGAACTGCCCGATAAGCTGGCTGTCTTTGGCTTGATCGGAGCCGAGTTCATTTAAAAATTCTTTGGTGCCGGATTTAGCAATCGTCCCTAAGTGGTCGATCACCTGCTCACGAGTCATACCGATACCGTTATCGGCAATAGTAATAGTGCCAAGCGTTTCATCAATCGACACACGTACACGCAACTCACCATCGCCTTCATATAAAGACGGTTCAGACAGAGCTTTAAAACGCAGTTTGTCCGCTGCATCGGAGGCGTTAGAAATCAGCTCGCGTAGGAAAATTTCCTTGTTGGAGTAGAGCGAGTGGATCATCAGTTGTAAAAGCTGTTTGACTTCGGATTGGAAGCCATGGGTTTCTTGATTTTGGCTCATTTTATCATCTATTCCTTTTGAATTAAAAACGTAAAATAGATGGGGCAAGCGGTCAAATTTTCAAGTTTTTTTGCAAAATTCTTCATTCATAATTTCCCGATTGGTGGTAAATTATCATTAAATTGATGAAGCTAACCCTATAAAATAATGAGTGAACAATTATTAGATGGCATACCTTTAACCGCCCTTTCGGGTGTTGGTGCGGCAATCGCCGAAAAATTAAGCCGTATAGGTATTAATAACGTGCAAGATTTGTTATTTCATCTGCCGATGAGATATGAAGATCGTACTCGCATTACACCGATTGCCGATGTTCGCCCTGAAAGTTACTGCACCATTGAAGGTTATGTGCAATTAACAGAAGTGCAGTTTGGTAAACGCCCTATTTTGTCTGTAACGTTATCGGACGGTACAAGCAAAATTATGCTCAAATTCTTTAACTTCAATGCAGGAATGAAAAACAGCCTTGCTACAGGCGTTCGGGTAAAAGCCTTTGGCGAGGTAAAACGTGGGCGTTTTATGGCGGAAATTCATCACCCTGAATATCAAATTATCCGCAATAATCAACCGCTTGAATTGGCGGAAACACTCACGCCGATTTATTCTACTACCGAAGGCTTGAAACAGGCATCATTACGCAAAATGACTGAGCAGGCCTTGGCGGTATTAAATAATGTTAAAGTGGCAGAACTGTTGCCAGATGAATACAATCCACATAAATATAGTCTTAAAGAAGCCTTGCAATTATTGCACCGCCCACCACCAACTATTTCAGCAGAGATCTTAGAAAAAGGTGGCCATCCCGCTCAAAAACGGCTGATTTTTGAAGAACTGCTTGCTCATAATTTAGCGATGCAACAGCTTCGTTTAGGCGTGAAACAACAATTTGCCGAGCCACTGACCTACAAAACAGATTTGAAAGATCGCTTTTTAACAAGCCTACCATTCAAGCCAACCAATGCCCAAAGCCGAGTAACAGCGGATATTGAGCGTGATTTAGCTCGGCCTTCACCAATGATGCGATTAGTGCAAGGCGATGTGGGTTCAGGAAAAACGCTGGTTGCGGCTTTGGCTGCTCTGTTAGCGATTGATAACGGCAAACAGGTTGCCCTGATGGCTCCAACTGAAATTCTTGCTGAACAGCACGCTAATAACTTTGCCAACTGGCTTAAACCATTTGGGATAGAAGTCGGCTGGCTTGCCGGTAAAGTGAAAGGCAAAGCAAGAACCGTTCAACTTGAAGCCATTAAAAA
Organism: Mannheimia granulomatis; assembly: GCF_013377255.1. Taxonomy (NCBI): domain Bacteria; kingdom Pseudomonadati; phylum Pseudomonadota; class Gammaproteobacteria; order Pasteurellales; family Pasteurellaceae; genus Mannheimia; species Mannheimia granulomatis. The sequence goes on along the minus strand of NZ_CP016614.1, from coordinate 102,937 downwards.
CGGCGAGGTGCAGATGATCATCGGCACACACGCACTGTTCCAAGAGGCAGTGGAATTTCACCATTTAGCCTTAGTGATTATTGATGAGCAACACCGTTTCGGCGTGCATCAACGTTTAACACTGCGTGAAAAAGGGGCGAAAAATGCTAACGGGCAGGACATTTATCCACACCAGCTTATTATGACAGCAACCCCGATTCCAAGAACATTAGCAATGACGGTTTATGCCGATTTGGATACTTCGATTATTGATGAACTCCCCCCGGGGCGAACACCTATTACCACCGTGGTGATTTCTGAAGATAGACGAGCAGAAATTGTGCAACGGGTTTATCAAGCCTGTAAAAAAGAAAATCGCCAAGCCTATTGGGTGTGTACTTTAATTGATGAATCGGAAGTATTAGAGGCTCAAGCCGCAGCAGCGATTGCTGAAGATTTGCAACGAGCCTTGCCGGATTTACGCATTGGATTAGTACACGGGCGAATGAAGCCACAGGAAAAACAAGAAATTATGGCTTCGTTTAAAGCAGCAGAATTAGATTTGTTAGTTGCTACCACGGTTATTGAAGTGGGAGTTGATGTGCCGAATGCCAGCCTGATGATTATTGAAAATTCCGAGCGTTTAGGGCTTGCTCAACTTCATCAGTTGCGCGGGCGGGTTGGACGGGGGGCTACCGCTTCCCATTGTGTGCTAATGTATAAACCGCCACTGGGTAAAATTTCAGGCAAGCGTTTACAAGTAATGCGAGATAGCCAAGATGGTTTTTATATAGCAGAAAAAGATTTAGAAATTCGTGGCACAGGGGAAATTTTAGGTACAAAACAGACCGGGATGGCAGAATTTAAGGTGGCTGATTTAATGCGAGATCGCAAAATGATTCCGCTTGTTCAGCACTACGCTAAGCAAATTCTTGTCGAAAATCCACCGCTTGCACAGGCATTAGTTAAGCGTTGGTTAGATGATAAAGCGGAATATACCAACGCTTAACTGTTTTTAGCCGAGATTTTTCACCGAGTCGATTACCAAATTCCAGAAACGCGCTTTATCCAATTTTTTTGCTACCCAAGTATTGCAAGGTTTTAGCGGATAACGGAAATCAGCAACGGTCATTCCTAAGGTGTGAGTTCCTGTTAATTCAATATTAACCGGCACTTGTTGTACTTCAATTAAACTTGGGTCAATCACATAGGCGACAGCACAGGCATCGTGTACCGGAGGGGCATCAAAATCTTGGGCTTGTTTATACATTTTGCCGAAAAATTCGAGCAACTCCACCACAAATTGCCCCGGTTTAGTGTTGAGTGCAGCAAAGCGTTCAACAACATCAGGCGTAGCTAATGCTTGGTGGGTAAGATCTAATCCTACCATTGTAACCTTCCAACCGGCATTAAAAACAATATGAGCAGCTTCCGGGTCAATTTTAATGTTAAATTCTGCAACCGCACTCCAGTTACCGGTGTGATAACCGCCTCCCATCAACACAACCTCTTTTACTCGCTCAATAATACGAGGCTCTAACCGTGCAGCTAACGCTATATTAGTTAATCCACCTGTTGGCACTAAAGTAATGCTTTTTTCTGGGTGCGACATTACTAAATCAATAATTAAATTGGCTGCATGCTGGTCTGAAAATTGTTGAGTAGGTTCGGGTAATTTGGGTCCATCCATTCCCGAATCACCATGAATATCAGGGGCATTTTCCACTTCTCTCACAAGTGGGTGAGGGCAGCCTTTCGCAAAGGGAATATTTCGAATATTGGCAATTTCTGCAACTGCAAGTGCGTTACGAGACACTTTTTCTAACGTTTGATTTCCAACAACAGTGGTTACCGCTAATAAATCAATATTTGGATTTCCCCATGCTAACATCATCGCAATCGCATCATCATGCCCGGGATCACAATCTAAAATAATTTTTTGAGCCATTATTTTCTCCTTAATTATATAAAAAAGAGAATTAGTCATTCTCTCTTTAATGTTTTAAATTGAAATAACTCACTGCAAGTTGAGCGCCAACTTTAGCGTTATTTTTGACTAAATGAATATTAGCCTCTAAGCTTTTACCACCTGTCATTTCAACAATCTTACCTAATAAGAATGGTGTAATCTCCTTGCCGACAACGCCTTTCTCCTCGGCTTCTTTAACCGCCTTTGCAATAATGCCATCAATGTATTCAGGCGCTAACGCGTATTCTTCAGGAATAGGATTTGCAACAACCACACCTCCTTTTAACCCTAATTCCCATTTAGTTTTAATCGTATTGGCAATGTGTTGTAAGTCATCTGATGAAAGTGGTAGTGGTAAGCCGCTGTCTCGACAAAAGAAGGCTGGTAGGTTTTTCGTTTTATAACCAATAACAGGCACACCTTTAGTTTCTAAATATTCTAATGTTGCAGGAAGATCTAAAATCGATTTTGCCCCAGCACAAATAACGGTAACATTTGTTTGAGCAAACTCATCTAAATCAGCTGAAATATCTAAATTATGTTCCCAGCCACGGTGAACTCCACCTAAGCCACCGGTTACAAAAAATTTAATCCCTGCAAGCTCTGCTGCGATCATAGTGGTGGCAACTGTTGTTGCACCTAAACGTTTTGAGGCGACAATTTCAGCTAAATCCCGACGTGATACCTTTGCAATTCCTTTACTACTACCAAACATTTCCAATTCATCGTCAGATAAACCAATTTTAATTTTGCCATCAACAATCGCTATAGTTGCAGGCACAGCGCCGTTATCACGTATAATTTGCTCAACTTCTCGAGCCATTTTTACATTTTGCGGATAAGGCATACCGTGAGAGATAATCGTTGATTCTAATGCAACAATTGGTAAACCTTTTGCCATACCTTCTTTAACTTCTTGTGATAAAACTAAGTACTTATTCATAAAAGTTCTCCATTTCAGTTTGTAATTGTGCTTTGGTTAAATTTGTTCGAACCGTAAATTCAGATTGAATGGTGTAATAAGCATTCGTCATACCGGCTAGAACACATTTTTGTTCGTTTTCACCTTGCAACCATGCATCAATAAATGCCGCACTAAAAGAATCTCCGGCACCTGTTACATCAATCACTTTCGAAGGTTCCAACGGTTTTACCGGATACCATCTATAACTATTTTTAGTCGCCAATAACACACCTTTTGAACCTAATGTGAGAATAACCTGTTTTACCCCACAATCTAAAACGTCGTTTACAGCCTCTTTTAGCTTATCTTCCGAATCCAGCACTCGCCCAACAAATGAGCCAAGTTCTCCTTTATTAAGAAACAAACAATCCACACCCAAAAGCTGTTTAGGTAAGTTTTTCATTTTAGGTTCTGATACCGCAATAATGACTAATTTAACCTGTTGTTTTTGTGCATAAGCACATAAAAATTCAACGGTTTCTTTAGGGCAATTTAAATCAACAACTAAACATTTTGCGTTGCGTAAATACTGTTGTTGCTTTATGAGAAGTTCTGGTTTGAAATGATCATAAATAGACATATCTGCTAAGCCTAAATACATTTCACCATCAATATCAAGAAGTGCGGTATAATAACCTGTTGATTGCCCCTCGATCATAATTACTGATTCCGTATTCATAAAAGGCGAGGATAGTGTTTTTATACGAGACCATTCAGGATCATTTCCAACCGCTGAAATTAAAATCACATTTTGTTCTAAACGACCTAAGTTCTCAGCGATATTGCGAACTACGCCCCCAATAGAAACTTTGGATGTAATAGGATTAGAGGTATAACCTTGTAATTCATGATTTGTTTTAATTTTTTTATCAAGGTTTGCAGCCCCAATACAGACCACAGAATTTCGCTCGTTAAACACATAAGCTTTACCAAGCAAATATTCTTTTTTTACCAGACTTGAAATAATATTTGCCACAGCAGGACGAGAAAGCGCCACTTTATCGGCAATATCTTGTTGAGAAATAAAAGGATTTTGACGAATAAGTTCAAAAATAACACGCTCATTATCAGTCATATCATAGCCTCCAATAAACATAAGTTTATATTTCTAAACTTATGTTTAATATTTTTAGCTAAAAAATGAGCAGTTGCAATTGTTTATTTTTAGAACTGTGAGAGAGATCACAAAATAAATGGGCGAACTATGTTCGCCCAAAACTTAAATTAACAATCTTGTTTTCCGTATTGCTCTTGACGAAGAAGCGAACGTACACTTTCATCAAACTGAGCTAATACAAGTTCCGCATTTTCGGCATCAGTTCCTTTAGCATCCAAATAGAATTTAATTTTTGGCTCTGTACCGGAAGGGCGAACAATTAAACGACTGCCGTTTTCTAAAATGAAAACTAAAATATCATTTTTGCGTTCTGTTTTCGTATGATCGATAAATTCAGTTACTTTAAAACCACCAATTTCAGCTGGAGGAGTACTGCGTAATGCAGCCATCAATTTACCGATTTCGGCTAAATCGCAAACTCTTATTGAAATTTGACCGCTTACATAAGCACCAAATTCTTTCACAAACTCAGCCGTATAATCTGCTATTGTTTTACCTTCTTGTTTTAAGCTACATACCAAATCTAAGAAAGTAATTGCTGCTGAAATACCATCTTTATCGCGTACTTTATCCGGGTCAACTAAATAACCTAAGGCTTCTTCAAAGCCAAATAAGAGATTTTCAACTTTACCGATATATTTAAAGCCAGTTAAAGTTTCTTCTGAGTTCAAACCATATTTTTTCGCAATTTCGGCTAAAGCTGGAGAAGACACTAATGAACAAGCCAATACACCTTTTTTACCCTGCGCTTGGAATTGTTTTGCTAAATACCAACCTAAGAAACAGCCAATCACATTACCATGAAGAGGCTTCCAATTACCTTCACTATCCGGAACAGCAACTGCTAAACGGTCAGCATCAGGGTCATTAGCAATGATAAATTCTGCATTTTTCTCTTTTGCTAATTTAATCGCTAAATCAAGAGCACCTTTTTCTTCCGGGTTAGGGAAGTTTACGGTCGGGAATGAACCGTCCGGTTGAATTTGCTCTGTCACCAAATGCGGTTGAGGTAAGCCGGCTTTCTCTAATGTTTTACTTAATACTTCATAGCCTACACCATGCATTGCGGTATACACATAATTAATCTCTGCTTTTGGCTGTTTTGCTAGAGAAGCTGTTTTTTCAATGTAAGCATTAACCACCTCATCATCTAACACAGTAAACTCTTGGCTACGAGGTAAATCTCTAATATCACCGCTTGCCACTTTATCAATTAAAGCAGCAATTTCTTTATCAGCAGGGGAAACAATCTGCCCCCCACCATTTGCTTTACCTAAATAGACTTTATAGCCATTATCTTCCGGTGGGTTATGACTTGCGGTTACCATTACACCTGCTGTGGTATCAAAATATTGAATTGCAAAAGCAAGCACCGGGGTAGGTAATTTGCGAGGTAATAAATAAGTTTTAATGCCGGCCGCTGCCATAATTTCTGCGGTATCACGAGCAAACACATCTGAATTTTTACGCCCATCATAACCAATTACAATCGAAGGCTCTTTATCATAACCTTTTACAAATTCAGCTAAACCGCCGGCAGCTTGAGCGACCAATACACGGTTCATTCCCTGAGAGCCGGCCTGCAATCTACCACGTAGCCCTGCTGTACCAAACTGTAGGCGACCATCAAAACGAGAAGTTAATTCTGCTTTCGCTTGTTCATCAGATTGTGCAGCTGTGATTAGCTTCTCTAACTCTGCACGGGTTTCCGCATCCGGGTCTTGCGCTAACCAATTTTGGGCAACTTGAAAAATAGTCATCTTTTTACTCCTAATGTAATTAAATATATCCCTTCTAGATTAGCCCAAAGAGCCTTTATTTAAAAGGCTTTATTTACTTTTTTGTGATCTAGTTATCAAATAAAAAACGGGCAAACGGTTGCTAGAAAGTAATATTTTATTTCGTTTTTATATAAAAAGAACAAGCGGTCATATTTCACAAGTTTTTTGCAAAAAACTCTCAAAATATAACCGCTTGCATCTAAAATAGTTCTAGATTAGAAACCGGCATCTTTCTCTAATTGTTCAACTAAAGCATCCGGTAAACCTAATGCATTTGCTAAATTAGCTAAAAATACAATTTCTTTACGTTCTAAGTTTGTACATACCGCACGAGCTGCCAAGTAAACTTGAGTGGCTAAAGCTTGATTATTTCCAACTTGGCGGGCAATTTCTTCCACACTAGCCGGATTATTCATCTCTTGGCTAATCCACTCCAATATTTCAGCATCTTGTGATACTTGTGAAATAATCGTAGCCTTTTCATCTTCCGTAATAGCACCATCGGCCGCTGCTGCTGCAATCATCGCTTGTAAAATAACTTTACTTGCCGCATTAGCATCAACATTTTCAAAACTGTTTTGACTTAACTCAGATGCTGATGCATTTTGAGCTTGGTATTTTTGATAGGCTTGGTAAGCAAGGCTACCAAGTGCTGCTAGAGAGCCTAATTTAGCTAAACTTGATCCGCCATTACGACCAAAAAGCATTGAAATTAATCCAAGAGCTGCGGCTCCTCCGCCAATTTTAGCGATTTGATCGTTTTTAGTATTACCTTTAATTAAGCCATTTGTTGCAGCATCTTTTGCTGTATCTAACACTTGGTTTAAAATCTTGCTGAAATCCATTTTTTTGTCCCTCTTGGTAAGTGATTAAATTCCTTTATTTAGTCAAGCCAATCAAAAAAGAGTTCCATATAAATTAAAGATAATAACCACAACAATGTTTAAATTTTTTATCTGAACCACATAAGCAATTTTGCTTTTTTGAAGGTAAAGGAACGGTTGGATCAACAAAAAACCATCTATCATTAATTTGGACAAACAACGAGTTTTCGTGATGCTCTTGTTTACCTTCCTGCGTTGCAAAAAACGCTTTAAACTCAACTTTACTGTGAATTTTAGAAATATAAGGTAGATGATTCACAATTTCTAATCCCATCCAACAAGTCGTCTCTCCCCACTCTTTCATAGCAGCTTGATCAAGCAAAGCCTGCTGGCTAGGGACCGTCGTTTCTACAATATAAGGAATATTCACTAACGTATAAGCACTATAACGTGAACGCATAAGTTGCTCGGCACTTTCCGGAAAGAGCTTTTTCAAATGAAAAGGTTGGCAACACTCTGAGTAATTTTTACCTGATTGGCAAGGACAAGCGGTGGTTTTTTCTAACATTTTTGCACATTGACTAAATAACAATTTAAGCGAAATTTTACTCTAGAAACCGAAAAAAATAAATTTCCCTTAAAAAGCGTGACACACCTCATGTGGATAAGTTATGGGAAAAGTCTGAATTATTTGGTATTTATTCTATAAAAACTTAACAAAAAATATACTCTGTGGATAACTTAACTTTTTATCCACAAGTTAGATCTCTAAATTAATTGCGCTATACACCTATAAAAAGAGATCTAACTTATTGTTTTGTAAAAGGAAGATCCTTTATACACAAAAATAAGAGGATCTAATAAGAATAGCAATAAAGATCTTTATATAGATCTCTTTTATATTTAGTTCACTTAAGTTTGATCTTTTCCTCTTTAAAATCTATTTCCCAGCTCCTCCTTTTTTAAGGTAAAATAGCCGATTATTTTTAGAAATTAGATTCAGATAAATAGGCTATATATGATTTATAACCAGATTTACGATGTTATTGTCGTAGGTGGCGGACACGCGGGTACTGAAGCAGCACTTGCGCCGGCTAGAATGGGGTTAAAAACCTTACTTTTAACACATAATGTTGATACTCTAGGTCAAATGTCGTGTAATCCTGCTATTGGTGGTATCGGCAAAGGGCATTTAGTGAAAGAGATTGACGCAATGGGTGGTTTAATGGCGATTGCTACCGACTTTGCAGGGATCCAATTTCGCACATTAAACAGTTCTAAAGGCCCGGCTGTGCGAGCTACCCGTGCGCAAGCCGACCGTGTGCTTTACCGCAATGCAGTGCGTACAGCGTTAGAAAACCAAGAAAATTTAGATATTTTCCAACAAGAAGTGGTCGATATTTTAGTTGAAAATAATCGTGCTGTGGGTGCTGTAACTAAAATGGGATTAGTTTTTAAATCTCGCTCGGTAGTACTAACAGCAGGCACTTTTTTGGCGGGTAAGATCCATATTGGTTTAGATAACTATGCCGGTGGTCGAGCAGGTGATCCGGCAGCGACTATGTTGGCGGATCGTTTGCGTGATCTTAATTTGCGTGTTGATCGCTTAAAAACAGGTACACCGCCACGATTAGACGCTCGTACCATTAATTTTGATGTATTAGCAAAACAACACGGCGATGATGTATTACCCGTAATGTCTTTTATGGGATCGGTTGAAAATCATCCTCGTCAAATTCCTTGCTACATTACGCATACTAATGAGCAAACACATGATGTGATTCGTTCAAATTTAGATCGTAGTCCGATGTATACCGGAATTATTGAGGGGATTGGCCCACGTTATTGCCCGTCTATTGAAGATAAAGTAATGCGTTTTGCCGATCGCAATAGTCACCAAATTTATCTTGAACCGGAAGGCTTAAATACCATCGAAGTTTATCCTAACGGTATTTCAACCAGCTTGCCGTTTGATGTACAAATGGGGATTGTAAATTCAATGAAAGGGTTAGAAAACACCCGCATTATCAAGCCGGGCTATGCTATTGAATATGACTATTTTGACCCACGTGATTTAAAACCAACACTTGAAACCAAAGCAATTGACGGCTTGTTCTTTGCCGGGCAAATTAATGGAACAACCGGCTATGAAGAAGCGGCAGCTCAAGGTTTGTTAGCCGGGATTAACGCGGCATTACAAGTGCAAGGCAAAGAGGCTTGGTTCCCAACCCGTGATTTAGCTTATACAGGCGTATTGGTAGATGATCTTTGCACACTTGGCACTAAAGAGCCTTATCGTGTATTTACTTCTCGTGCGGAATACCGTTTATTACTGCGTGAAGACAATGCAGATATCCGCTTAACGCCGATTGCTCACAAGCTTGGATTAATTGATGAAGCTCGTTGGGTTCGTTTTAATCAAAAGATGGAAAATATTGAAAAAGAGCGCGAGCGTTTAAAACAGATTTGGATTCATCCACAATCAGAGCATTTAGCTGCCGTTAATGCGTTAGTTAGTTCTCCACTCACCCGTGAAGCCAGCGGTGAGGATTTATTACGCCGTCCGGAAATGAGCTATGAAAAACTCACCCAAGTGCCACTCTTTGCTCCGGCGTTAGAAGATAAACAAGCGGCAGAGCAAGTGGAAATTGCGATTAAATATCAAGGTTACATTGAGCATCAATATAACGAAATTGAACGCCACCGCCGCCACGAAAATACGCAAATTCCACCGGAGTTTGATTACGACAAAGTAGATAGCTTATCTAATGAGGTCCGAGCAAAATTAATGCAACATCGCCCAGTTTCAATCGGACAAGCAAGCCGCATTTCAGGTATTACCCCGGCTGCGATTTCAATTTTACTTGTGAATTTGAAAAAGCAGGGAATGTTGAAGAGAGGCGAGCTGTAGAAGGTCTGTTAAACCTTTCACTTTTTAAAGTGAAAGGTTTTTTTATCATTGTTTTAAAGATAATACTAAAATATAATTCAAGATAATTTTCTATATAGTCGGAATCTTTTTAAATCTGATTATTTATCTATCTATTTGATTTATATCGTTTTTATTTTATGATTCACAATGCTGTAAACGGAGATATTCAAGATAATGAAGCCAACATTTCAAGATTTTCCATTACAATTACTAAATCCTCGTTTTGACTCAGATTTGATTGATGTACTCACTGAATTAGAGAAATTACGCACACTTCGTTTAATTGGTGATGTGCATCCTGTCATTTTTATGCAGCTAAAAAGCATTTTCCATATGCTGGAAAGTTTGGGGTCTGCTAGGATTGAAGGGAATCACACTACATTAGCAGACTATGTGGAAAACCATTTGGATAATCAATCAAGTCCTTCTGAGCAATTAGAAGAGATTCGTAATATTGAAAACGCAATGCGATTCATTGATGAACATTTACAAGCTGGAGAGCCTATCAGTGAGTATTTTATTCGTGAATTACACGCGTTAACCGTAATGAGCTTGACAAGGGAAGGAGATAAAACCCCGGGAGAGTATCGTAAACATAAAGTTGCTATTGCACAATCCAACCATATACCGCCTGATTTTCTTCAAGTGCCTAATTATATGCAGGAGTTAGTCGAATTTATCAATAATAATGACAAGCCAAAATATGATTTAATGAAAATAGCCTTGGCACATCATCGTTTCGGTTGGATTCATCCGTTTGGTAATGGCAATGGCCGCACAGTACGCTTGTTGACTTATGCTTTATTGGTTAAATATGGTTTTAATGTGCAGGCCGGAGGGCGGGTATTGAATCCGACAGCTGTCTTTTGTAGCGACAGAAATCGCTATTATGAGATGTTATCTGTTGCAGATAACGGTACGCCTGAAGATTTAGAAAAATGGTGTACCTATGTTCTGTCGGGCATCTCAAGGGAGTTGCAGAAAGTCGATAAGTTAACCAGCCAAAAATTCTTAAATGAAAGAATCTTGCTACCAGCGATCCAATATTCTCAAAAAAGACAATTTATTAATGAGGATGAAGCGAAAATTTTGCGTTTTTCAGTTGTGAATAGTGAATTTAAGGCAGGAGATATAGGCATAATTTTTCCACACTTGACGGCTAATCAACGTACTTATCAGATAAAAAAGATGGTTGAGAGAGGATTTATTTTGCCACTGGAAGAAAGGGCAAGAATCTATATTCCAAATTTTTCTCAATCTTATTTGATTCGAGGAATGATAGATGCCCTAAGGGAAAATGGTTTTATCGGAGGGTTAGATTAATCGCAGAATACTAGATATAGGGGAAAGTGAAAGAAATGTAACAGCGGACAAGCGGTCGTTTTTTCGGTAAAATTTACAAACTATCTTGGGGATTTTCTATCACAAATAAAGAAGGAATTTGTAAAATGTTAGCTAAATTAGACCGCTTGTTAGCCCAAGCGAATATTCAGTTACCCGATCAACAAAAAGCACAGTTAGTCGGCTTTGTGCAGTTACTGGATAAATGGAATAAGGCTTATAATCTGACTTCTGTTCGCAACCCGGATGAAATGCTGGTAAAACACATTTTAGATAGTTTGGTAGTAAGCCAACATTTACAAGGTGATAAGTTTATTGATGTCGGTACCGGCCCGGGCTTACCAGGTATTCCGCTTGCGATAATTAATCCGGATAAGCAATTCGTCTTATTAGATAGCTTAGGTAAGCGTATCACATTTATTAAAAATGCTCTGCGTGAGTTAGAGATTCGAAATGTTACCCCTATACTTAGCCGTGTGGAAGAATATGACGAACAACGATTCGATGGTGTACTTAGTCGAGCTTTTGCCTCTCTTGACGATATGGTGAATTGGTGTTACCACTTACCGAGTGAAAACGGCAAGTTTTATGCGTTAAAAGGCATTTATGATGAGCTAGAGGTTCAGTCAGTTAAAAAACCGGTAAAGTTGGTGAATGTAATTCAACTTGAAGTCCCTGAATTAATTGGAGAAAGACATTTAGTCGTACTTCAAAAATAGTATTTATAGCTTATATATTAAACCTTAATAGAATAGTCAAACACCTTGATATAATTAACTTTCAAGGTGTTTTTTTGTTGTAAAAATGTTTATTTGTTAAATAAATAAAAAGTAAAAAGATTAAATATAAATAAAATGTTATCTATTTCTTTGAAGTTAACTCTTTTTAATTATTTAATTTGCAATTTAAATTAATTGTCTTCAAAATAGTATTTGCCTTTTGAAATGTCATTTCAAAAATGGCGTATTAACACAACACTATTATTCACTCAAATTAGGATTTTATTATGAGTATTTTTCAACAAACTAATCCAAATCGCCGTCGTTATGGTTTAGCTGCCTTTATCGGTATTATTGCTGGTACTATTTCTGCATTCGTAAAATGGGGAGCAGAACATCCGTTTCCTCCACGTAGCCCACTTGATTTATTTACAGCAGCTTGTCCACAACCTGTTTTAGATGCAATGAATGCAGCAGCAGATCAAGTGGCGGCGAAAACAATTGCATTACAAGAATGTTCGCGTGCCTTTTTAAATCCGCCACACGTATTTTTACGTGATTATATTGGCATTGACCCAACAGAAGCTGCATTTACATTTGCTGATCATGCATTCAACTGGATTGGTGTTACTCACATGATTTTCTCATTAGTTTTTGCGATCGGATATTGTATTGTTGCGGAAATATTCCCTAAAATTAAGTTCTGGCAAGGTATTGGTGCGGGTCTTATCGCTAATATTTTTGTTCACTATATTACATTCCCGGCATTGGGATTAACTCCACCTGTGGCTGAATGGCCGTTATATGAGCATATTTCTGAATTAGTCGGTCATATTTTCTGGTTCTGGACAATTGAGGTTATTCGCCGCGATTTACGTAACCGTATTACTCATGAACCTGATGCAGAAGTGCCTTTAGATCAACCATATCGTTAATTGATAAAAGTTATTTTATTTACTAGGAAGTCGCGACAATGTTGCGACTTTTTTATTATAGCAAGCGGTCATTTTTCCTGAAAATTTTGCAAATTTTTCACAGAAAATGACCGCTTGTATATTAGGGCTATCTATTAAAAATTATATAGATAACTGCTGAGCCAATATTTTCGCCCCTTTAAAATCCACTTTACCTGATCCAAGTAACGGGATTTCTTTAACGATAAATATTTCGCTTGGTTGCATAATTGGCGGTAAGCCTGAAAATTTAATCTTTTCTTTGATTTCCTCTAACTCTAATTCCGTTTTTATCAATAAAACAACGCGTTCGCCTTTTTTATCATCGCTAATTGTTGTAGTAACCAAAGTTGTTTCATCGTTGAAAAGTGGAGTCAGTTTTTCTTCTACCGAGCCAAGGCTAATCATTTCCCCGCCAATTTTAGCGAAACGGGAATATCTATCGACAATTGTGATAAACCCTTGTTCATCAATATGACCTTTATCGCCTGTTTTGTAGTATCTTTCTCCATCAATTTCTGCTATTACCTCAGCTGTTTTTTCATCATCATTAAGATAGCCTTTCATGACTTGTCCGCCTCCGATAAGAATTAATCCATCTTCGCCTGCTGCAAGCTCTTCTAATGTTTCAGGATCGACTATTTTGATAATAGTGCCGGGTAGCGGCATTCCGACTGAGCCTACTTTACTAAAGGTAAACTCTTTGAGCGTGTCAGGATCGAGTATATTCGGCATATTCACACTTGAAACAGGAGCGGTTTCAGTTGTGCCGTAACCTTCTAATATATCCAGACCAAATTTCATTTTGAATGATTCTTTTACGTCTGTTTTCAATTTTTCCGCACCGGCTATCACCATTCGCACATTTTGGAACATTAATGGGTGAAGTTTTTTATTGCGTACATATAAGCGGAAGAAAGTGGATGTGCCAAATAAAATAGATACTCTGTGCTTAGCACTTAATTTACCGATAGTCGCACCATCTGTTGGGTCTGCAATACTGACCATTTTTATTCCCTCACAGAGTGGTAATAATGTCGTTACCGTTAAGCCGAAAGAGTGAAAAATAGGCAATGAATTTAAGATGACATCCTCTTTTTGAAAGTTGAGTAATTCACTTACCTGTTTGATGTTAGTGAGTAAATTTTTATGACTTAATTCAATGCCTTTTGGAGCACCTTCACTGCCGCTACTAAATAGAATTGTTGCCGTATCGTTTAGTTCAACCGATTTGAAATAACGGGCTTTTATCCACCATTGAGGGGTGATACAAGCGGTCAAAAATATACGGCTTTTTGCAAACTTGGTGGTATGCTTGGCAATATTTTCGGCATAAAGTAATTTATCTGCTAACAAGGTTGAAAAATCAAACCCCTTTTCTGCCAATTTTTGGATGAATTTGTCAGAGCTAATTATGGTTTTTATATTTGCTTTAGCTAGCGCTTTTTCCATCACTTCTTGGCTTAGCGTGTAATTTAGATTAACAGGGACTTTTCCCAAAACCATTAATGCCATATTGACTATTGAGCCTGCTGCTGAACTTGGAAGCAACACTCCAATATGTTTTTCATTTTTCAGCTGTTTCTCTAATGATTTCACAAAGAGTAAAACTGCGGTAATAAATTGAGCGTTATTCAGTTTTGTACCTTGAGCGTCAACAATAGTGGTTTTAAATAGATTCGCTTTGGCTGAACCGAGCCAGTGATGTGTTAGTGGCTTTTGGCGGTTCATAAAGTTATTCCATGCAGAATAGGAAAGCTCAATCACTTTTTGTTTCATTTTTGTTGAGTTGATAAAGCCTTTAATGGGTTTACCGAATGCAACCAATACATCACGTTTCCCTTTTTTACTGAGATTTTTGTAATGATTATTTGCTCATGAGAAGCTTGAACCCCATAGCCCACGTAAATAAAAAGGCACGGTAGTCACGTTTTCTAAGCCTTCTAAAATATGCTCAAAACCTTTTTTGAATTCATTTATTTGTCCGTTATAGCTAATATGACCTTCAGGGAATAGGGCTACTACTTCTCCTTTCTCAAGGTAATGGCGAATAGTTTGAATACTTTCTCTGCTTGCTCCTGCTCCAATAGGAATAACTTTGAAAATACGGAATATCCAGTTTAGATACCATTTGTTATAAATAGGGCGGAACATCACAAACTTAATAGCACGAGGGCTGGCAGCTTGTAGTACCAGCCAATCAATCCAGCTAATGTGGTTACCCAACATTAATACCCCGCCGCTTTGTGGTAGATTTTTTAATCCCTCCACATGGAAACGGTAGCCGGTTTTTAAGATCGGTAATAACAATAAACGGGTGAATAAATGGGGTAATTGTAAAATGGCATAGAAACTGCCGATTAAACAAACTATAGAGGCAAAAAAGAATAATCCTGTAGTTGAAATACTAAGTTCTACAAAGATGATGCTTAATATTAAAAAGCAGACCATTGCGATATTCTGCACAAAGTTATTGCCAGCCATAATTTTGCCGCTGATTTTTTCCGGTGCAAAATATTGAATAGTAGCATTGAGTGGCACAATAAATAATCCACCAAAAATACCGAAACTAAATGAACAAAGAGTTATCAACCATTGATTTTGGGAAAAAGAGAGGTAAAGGAGTGAGAGGAAAATCCCTAAAGCACCTATTGGTACAATACCGTGCTCAATGTGTAATTTAGAAGAGCGCCCGGCGATATAAGAGCCAATAATTAATCCTATCCCACTGGTTGCTAAAATAGCTTGAATAATCAAAGCGTTATCTGTGTTAAAGGTGGTTTTATAATGTGCCGGAAATGCAGATATCAAGACTTGAGATACACCCCAAAACAGGCTTAGTCCAATAATACTTAGCCAAATATTTTTGTTTTTACGTAGCTCTTTGATGTTGTCTTGCAAATAACCAAGCGAAAGGTATTTTTGAATTGCAAATTTTTCCTCTTTTTCTACCGCTTGCGGATAGTGAGGGAGGCGGAAAGCACACAACATTTCAAGAATACTTAATATAACAAGTGCAATCCCGATAGGTGAAACGCTTTCTATGATGGTGTTTGGAGAGTTTGATACAGTGTAATTAAATTCAAAGAAAAATGAGAAAGCAAATGAGCTGAATAAAATTGCTACAATAGTTAAGGCTTGAATAATACCGTTTGCCATACCTAAGTGTTCGGTGCCGACAATCGATTTAATGATACTGTATTTTGCCGGTGAGTAAATGGTACTTTGAATAGCAAGTAAAAGTGTAAGCCCAAAAGCAAAATAAAATTGACCGAAAAGATAACATAAGCAGATAAAGCTACTTAAAATCACCGCAGCTACCGTGCTGATGCGAATGACTTTAGTTCGGGAAAATTTATCACTTAGCCATGCAGAAGGTGAAAATAACAAGATAAATGGCAATAAAATCATCGCATTAATAATGGCAGTTAAAATTACTAGTGTGTTGCCTTCAAAACTTTTTAATAAAATATTTTGGATGGTGATTTTATGCGCCAGATCTACACTAGCATTAAGGAATGCTATAGCTAAGTAAGGAATAAAACCTGTAATTTTCAGTAGTTTTAACATAGAAAGTCCCTTTTAAGAGTTATTTTTATGGATATTTTACTTATCTTTGTAAAACTGTAAAGTGTTGCTTCATAAAATTAATAAATTTTGCGAAATTTAGTTAAAAAATAACCGCTTACTATCAAAGTGAGCGGTGGTTTATTATTTAGTCATTTTTTGGTAAGTTTTCAATGTTTCCATATTGAAAACATAAGGCTTAAGTACAAGTAAAATATCAAAAAGATGTTTTAGTTTGTTATCTTTTTGCTCACTATTAGATAAGCCTTCTAAGGTAATATTGACTTCAAATTGTGCCAGTTGTTTGGCTACATCAATATAGGCTTGTAGTAGGTTTAATTCTGTTGCATTACAATGGCTGATAATACTTAAAATTTCACGCTCTTTACTGGTGAAAATTCCATCACGAGGATTTAATAATCCTTGTGCTACGTAATTATTAAGTGTTTGCTCACTTATCTTAAATTCGTAGCAAAGCTGCTCTGGCTCAAAAATTTCATTTTCTGCCCCCATAATTAATGATAAGGAGTGAATCAAGCTTTCGTAAGGGTTGTTTTTATCAAAATTAGGATGAGAAAATAGCGACTTGATTTGCGAAATACTAACATTAAAGTTTGATTGTAGGTATTTGATAAACTCCAATAGCTTTATATTACTTTCATCATAAAGATGAAAATTAGGCTTATCTTTGTATGGTTCGGGTAATAAACCTTCTTTTATGTAGTAGAGTATGGTTGATTTTGGAGTATTTGTTTTATTTACTAAGTCATTCATTTTAATCATAATATTTTCCTTATATCTATTCTTTTGGTCAGTAATTCATTTATGTTTAAGTATAAAGTGCAGCTTTTTAGTTTTGGTTATAAATATAAACTATTTTGGCTATTTTTTTAAATAATTTATCGTAATTCTTACAAAAAATTGGAGTTTTTTTCAAAAATGTGAAGAATGCCTCGTTTTATCTGGTTTTTGGGTTGCAACTATTGATTTGTAAGGTATAATTTCTGTTGGATTTTCATTGATCAACAGTGGCTAATGGTTAGCCTGATTGTCGAATTTAACTTCAAAAAGGATAAAAAGTGTCTGCTGTAATCAATAAAGCAAAATCACAATATCTCAAAGCATTAAGAATTGAAGCTGGAATTATGTTAGTTTTGGCTTTCACTCTTTTTTTATGGAAAGGAGATTATAACAGTATCTCTTTTCTTGTAGGTGGTATCTCTAGCTTTGTGCCACATATTGTTTTTGTGTATTGGGTTTTCTTTAGAAATTCTGCAAAAGATCGGACAAAAATGAGTTCTTTCTATCGTGGTGAAGGACTAAAATGGTTGGTCACTATTATTTTCATAATAGTCTGTTTTAAGCTCATTCCAAATTTAGATTTTGTTTTGTTTTTTGCAGGTTATTTTATCGCATTATTTTTAAATAATATAATCCCGTTTGTATTAAGCAAACGTCACCATTAATTTTGTTTTTTAAAGGATAGGTTATGGCTGGAACTACAGCAGAATACATTAGCCATCACTTGAGTTTTTTAACTACAGGCGATAGCTTTTGGGCAGTACATTTAGATACTCTCTTCTTCTCTTTAGTGGCAGGTGTGATTTTCTTATGGGTTTTCTCTCGAGTAGCAAAAAATGCTACTACAGGTGTGCCTGGTAAATTACAGTGTTTTGTTGAGATTGTCATTGAATGGGTAGATGGCTTAGTTAAGGATAATTTCCACGGTCCTCGTAATATGATTGCACCTCTTGCATTAACTATTTTCTGCTGGGTGTTTATTATGAATGCGATTGACTTAGTACCGGTCGATTTCTTACCTCAGTTAGCAAATCTGTTCGGTATTCACTACTTACGTGCTGTTCCAACCGCAGATATTAGTGCAACATTGGGGATGTCAATCTGTGTATTTGCGTTAATTTTATTCTATACCGTTAAATCAAAAGGTTTTGGTGGTTTAGTAAAAGAATACACATTACACCCGTTTAATCACTGGGCTTTTATTCCGGTAAACTTTATTCTTGAAACAGTAACTTTGCTTGCAAAACCTATTTCATTGGCTTTCCGTTTGTTCGGTAATATGTATGCAGGTGAGTTAATTTTCATCCTTATTGCAGTAATGTATATGGCTGATAACTTTGCGTTACAAGCGCTAGGTATTCCATTGCACTTGGTTTGGGCTATTTTCCATATTTTAGTTATTACGCTTCAAGCCTTTATTTTTATGATGCTAACGATTGTTTATTTGAGTATTGCTTATAACAAAGCGGATCATTAAACTAACCTTACAAGCGGTAGGATTTTTGTATTTTTTACATAGATTTGACTGCTTGAATTTATATTTTTATTAACAACCTCAGCCTTCGGGCTAATTCCTCAATTTAATGGAGAACATTATGGAATCAGTAATCACAGCAACAATTATTGGTGCTTCAATTTTATTAGCTTTTGCTGCACTTGGTACAGCTATTGGCTTTGCAATCTTAGGTGGTAAATTCTTAGAGTCATCAGCTCGCCAACCTGAATTAGCATCAAGCTTACAAACTAAAATGTTTATCGTTGCTGGTCTTTTAGATGCTATCGCGATGATCGCTGTAGGTATTTCTTTACTATTCATTTTCGCAAACCCGTTCATTGATTTATTGAAATAAGTCGGGATTTGATTACCCGTTATTCAATAGAATAACTTAACCGACTTTTAGGAGGGCGTTGTGAATTTAAATGCAACACTAATTGGCCAACTGATTGCATTCGCACTTTTTGTAGCGTTCTGTATGAAGTTTGTATGGCCACCGCTAATTAGAGCGATTGAGGAGCGTCAAGCAAACATTGCTAACGCACTTGCATCTGCTGAAAAAGCGAAACAAGAACAAGCAGATTCTAAAGCTGCGGCGGATCAAGAAATCCTCAAAGCAAAAGAAGAAGCACAAAATATTATTGATTTAGCAACAAAACGTCGTAATGAAATTTTAGAGTCTGTACAAGCAGAAGCTGAAGTGGAACGTCAACGTATTATTGAACAAGGTTATGCAGAAGTTGAAAGTGAGCGTAAACGTGTTCAAGAAGAGCTTCGTCAAAAAGTCGCGGCATTGGCTGTTGCCGGTGCAGAAAAAATTGTCGGTCGTTCAGTGGATGCTGCAGCGAACAACGATATTATTGATAAGCTAGTTGCAGAACTATAAAAAGGTGGGGCAGATGTCAGAACTAAGCACAGTAGCTCGCCCCTATGCTAAAGCAGCTTTCGATTTTGCTTTAGAACAAGGTCAGTTGAATAAATGGCAGGATATGCTGGAGTTTTCTGCTGTTGTTGCCGAGAATCCGCAGGTTGCTGATTTTATCGGTTCATCACTTGCAAGCGGTCAGATTTCTGATACATTTATCAATATTTGTGGTGAGCAACTGGATCAATATGGGCAAAATTTCATTCGCGTTATGGCAGAGAATAAACGTTTAGCGGTATTACCTGCTGTATTAAGTGCGTTTTTACAGTTACGTGCAGAGTACGAAGCTGTGAAAGATGTTGAAGTGATTTCTGCAAATCATTTAACAGATGCACAACAGACTAAAATTGCTAACGCGATGGAAAAGCGACTCGGAACAAAAGTACGTATTACTTCATCGGTAGATAGTTCGTTAATTGCGGGTGTCATTATTCGTTATGATGATGTTGTTATTGATGGTAGTAGTCGTGGACAGCTAAACCGCTTGAGTCAAGAGTTGAGCTTGTAAGAGGAATAAAAAATGCAACTAAATTCAACTGAAATTAGTGAATTGATTAAAAAGCGTATTGCCCAATTTAATGTGGTGAGTAAAGCTCAAAGCACAGGGACAATCGTTTCAGTAAGTGACGGGGTTATTCGTATCCACGGCTTATCTGATGTAATGCAAGGTGAAATGATTGCATTACCAGGCAATCGTTATGCGATTGCATTAAACTTAGAAAGAGATTCTATTGGTGCAGTTGTAATGGGTCCTTATGCTGATTTAGCAGAAGGTATGCAAGTACAATGCACAGGTCGTATTTTAGAAGTGCCAGTTGGTCGTGGCTTATTAGGTCGTGTGGTGAATACCCTTGGTCAACCAATCGACGGTAAAGGTGAAATCCAAAATGACGGTTTCTCACCAATCGAAGTAATTGCACCAGGTGTTATTGACCGTCAATCGGTTGATCAACCGGTTCAAACCGGTTACAAAGCGGTAGACTCAATGGTACCAATCGGTCGTGGTCAGCGTGAGCTTATCATCGGCGACCGTCAAACCGGTAAAACCGCATTAGCGATTGATGCGATCATCAACCAACGTGATTCAGGTATTAAATGTATCTACGTGGCGATTGGGCAAAAAGCCTCAACGATTGCAAACGTGGTGCGTAAATTAGAAGAACACGGTGCGTTAGAAAATACCATCGTAGTTGTGGCTTCCGCGTCTGAATCTGCCGCGTTGCAATATCTTGCACCATACGCAGGTTGTGCGATGGGTGAATACTTCCGTGACCGTGGTGAAGATGCGCTAATCGTTTACGATGATTTATCGAAACAAGCGGTAGCTTACCGTCAAATTTCACTTCTTTTACGCCGTCCACCGGGTCGTGAAGCATTCCCGGGTGACGTATTCTACCTCCACTCTCGTCTATTAGAGCGTGCATCTCGTGTAAATGCAGATTATGTAGAACGTTTCACTAATGGTGCTGTAAAAGGTCAAACAGGTTCTTTAACCGCATTACCGATCATCGAAACTCAAGCGGGTGACGTATCGGCATTCGTTCCAACCAACGTAATTTCGATTACCGATGGTCAGATCTTCTTAGAATCCGGTTTATTCAATGCGGGTATCCGCCCTGCGGTAAACCCGGGTATCTCGGTTTCTCGTGTAGGTGGTTCTGCACAAACTAAACTCGTTAAGAAATTAGCCGGTGGTATTCGTACTGCACTTGCTCAATACCGCGAATTAGCGGCATTCGCACAGTTCGCATCAGATCTTGATGAAGCAACACGCAAACAGCTTTCACACGGTCAAAAAGTAACTGAGTTACTTAAACAGAAACAGTTTGAGCCAATGTCTGTAGCACAACTAGGTTTATCTCTAGCTGCGGCAGAATATGGTTACCTTGATGATGTGCCTGTTGAACGTGTAGGTTCGTTTGAAGCTAACTTATTAGCTTATGCACAAAGCAATTATGGCGAATTTATGCAGGAATTATCAAAATCGGGTAATTTCAATGATGAAATCAAAGATAAATTAAATGAAATTTTATCTGGTTTCAAAAAGAACAGTGCTTGGTAATCTAACTTTTTAGCGGAGAAAAAATATGGCAGGTGCTAAAGAGATAAGAACCAAAATTGCAAGTGTTCGTAATACGCAAAAAATTACCAAAGCGATGGAAATGGTTGCCGCATCTAAAATGCGTAAAACCCAAGAGCGTATGACGGCTTCTCGCCCATATGCAGAAAACATTCGTAAGGTGATCAGCCATATTGCCAAAGGAAACATTGATTATAAACACCCATTCCTGACAGCTCGGACGGTAAAAAAAGTTGGCTATTTAGTCGTTTCAACCGACCGTGGTTTATGTGGTGGCTTAAATATCAACTTATTTAAAACGGTCTTAAATGAGTTAAAAACACAAGACGATAAAGGCATAAAAGCTGAACTTGGTTTAGTTGGAAATAAAGCTGCTGCTTTCTTTAATCCGATGGGATTGGAGATTAAAGGTTATATTAATGGGCTGGGTGATGCGCCGGCAATGGAAGATTTGGTTGGTATCATTAATACAATGGTACAAGCCTATCGTGATGGAGAGATTGACGAATTGCACGTGGTTTTCAACCGCTTTGTCAATACGATGTCACAAAAACCGACTGTTCAGCAGTTACTTCCATTGCCAGCACTTGAAGATGATTCACTTGCGACAACAGGTTCTTGGGATTATATCTACGAACCAAGTCCGCAAGCATTATTAGATAGCTTACTTGTTCGCTATTTAGAATCACAAGTGTATCAAGCGATTGTAGATAATCTTGCCTCCGAACAGGCAGCTCGAATGGTTGCGATGAAAGCAGCGACTGATAATGCGGGTAACCTCATTAATGAATTACAGTTGGTGTATAACAAAGCTCGTCAAGCAAGTATTACGAATGAATTAAATGAAATTGTTGCGGGTGCCGCTGCAATTTAACACAGAATAGAGGAACGGTAATGGCAACGGGAAAAATTGTACAAATCATCGGTGCGGTAATCGATGTTGAGTTTCCGCAAGATGCAGTACCAAAAGTTTATGATGCATTAAAAGTTGAAACAGGCTTAACGCTTGAAGTTCAACAACAATTAGGTGGCGGTGTGGTTCGTTGTATCGCACTCGGTTCATCTGATGGTTTAAAACGTGGCTTGATCGTCACAAATACCCACAAAGCGATTGAAGTACCGGTTGGTACTAAAACCCTTGGTCGTATTATGAACGTATTAGGTGAGCCTATTGATGAAGCTGGTCCAATCGGTGAAGAAGAGCGTTGGACGATTCACCGTGCAGCACCAAGCTACGAAGAGCAAGCAAACAGTACCGAATTATTAGAAACCGGTATCAAAGTTATCGACCTTGTCGCGCCATTTGCGAAAGGGGGTAAAGTTGGCTTGTTCGGTGGTGCGGGTGTAGGTAAAACCGTAAATATGATGGAGTTAATCCGTAACATCGCTATCGAACACAGCGGTTACTCTGTATTTGCAGGCGTAGGTGAGCGTACTCGTGAAGGTAACGACTTCTACCACGAAATGAAAGACTCTAACGTATTAGACAAAGTATCGTTAGTGTATGGTCAGATGAATGAACCACCGGGCAACCGTCTGCGTGTGGCATTAACCGGCTTAACCATGGCGGAAAAATTCCGTGATGAAGGTCGTGATGTTCTGTTCTTCGTGGATAACATCTACCGTTATACCCTAGCAGGTACAGAAGTATCGGCTCTTCTTGGCCGTATGCCATCAGCAGTAGGTTATCAGCCGACATTGGCAGAAGAGATGGGTGTATTACAAGAGCGTATTACCTCAACCAAAACCGGCTCTATCACCTCGGTGCAAGCGGTTTACGTTCCGGCGGACGACTTAACTGACCCGTCTCCGGCAACAACTTTCGCCCACTTAGACTCAACAGTAGTATTAAGCCGTAACATCGCATCACTCGGTATTTACCCTGCGGTAGATCCACTTGACTCAACCTCTCGCCAGTTAGACCCTCTCGTGGTTGGTGAAGAGCACTATAACGTAGCACGTGGTGTACAAGGTACATTACAACGTTATAAAGAGTTAAAAGACATCATTGCGATCTTAGGTATGGACGAGCTTTCAGAAAACGACAAACGTCTTGTAGCACGTGCGCGTAAAATTGAACGTTTCCTTTCACAACCATTCCACGTTGCGGAAGTATTTAACGGCGTGCCGGGCAAATTCGTTCCATTAAAAGAAACCATCCGTGGCTTTAAAGGCATTTTAGAAGGCGAATACGACCATATCCCGGAACAAGCGTTCTATATGGCGGGTTCAATCGATGAAGTGATCGAAAGAGCAAAACAGATGTAATTGTTCTTAAAAAAAGGAGAACAAAATGGCATCTCAATTTGAACTCACAGTAGTGAGTGCAGAACGTAAAATCTTTGAAGGTCTCGTTAAAAGTGTACGGGTTTCAGGGGTTGCCGGTGAATTAGGGGTGTATGCAGGTCATACACCACTTTTAACCGCAATCAAACCGGGTATGGTAAAATTTACTTTTGAAGATGGTAAAGAAGATTTTATCTATGTTTCAGGTGGATTCCTTGAAGTGCAACCTACCGTTGTTACCGTATTGGCTGATGTTGCTATTCGTGGTGATGAGCTTGATGAACAACGTATTCTGGCGGCGAAACGTAAGGTCGAAGAAACTCTTGATAAAGCTAATACAGCTGATATGACGGCTAAGTTAGCTCGAGAAATTGCCAAATTGCGAGTTTACGAACTCACCAAAACCAAATTGGCTAATAAACGTTAACTAATGAAAAACCCCACACTAGTGGGGTTTTGTTTTTTGCAAGCGGTCGAAATTTGCAAATTTTTTGCAAAATATAACCGCTTGTATCAAAAACAAAAGGCGAACATTTGTTCGCCTTGTTACATTAAAGAATATTCTCAAACTCTTCAAATACTGATTTTGGCCATACGCTTGATTGTACTTCACCAATATGTTTTTTACGTAATAAGAACATAGTTAAGCGTGATTGACCAATACCGCCACCGATTGAAAGAGGTAATTTACCTGCTAATAAATCTTTGTGCCAATCCATTTCTAGGCGATCCTCATCACCAGTGATTGATACCTGTAATCTTAAGGCTGTTTCATCTACACGAATACCCATTGAAGATAATTCAAATGCAGTACCTAATTCTTCGTTCCAAACAAGAATGTCGCCGTTTAATCCTTTATAGCCTTGCTCTGATTCGGTTGTCCAGTCATCGTAATCCGGCGCACGTCCATCATGAGCTTTACCGTCAGATAGTTTTCCGCCAATACCAATTAAGAATACCGCACCGCATTCTTTACAAATTGCATTTTCACGCTCTTTGCTTGTCATATTTGGGTAGCGTTGTACTAAGTCTTCGCTATGCACAAAAGTAATTTGTTTTGGTAACACTGATGGAATATCAAAACGGGCCTCTACCGCTAATTCAGTTAAACGAATTGCTTTATAGATTTCATTTACTGTTTCTTTTAAGAAGGCAAAATCACGGCGACCTTCAGGGATTACTTTTTCCCAGTCCCACTGATCTACATATACAGAGTGGGTACGATCTAATGAATCTTCATCAGGACGTAGTGCTTTCATATGCACAAATAAACCTTCTCCTTCTTTGAACCCAAAACGAGCTAAAGTATGACGTTTCCATTTTGCCAGAGAGTGAACAACTTCATAGGTTGAGTTTGGAATACATTTCACATTAACTTTTACGGCTTTTTCGATACCGGAAAGGTTATCCTGCATACCGTTACCGACTTCGCTTAAGATTGGGCCTTGCACCTCAATAATACCTAGTTTATCGATCAAATATTGTGTAAAGGTGTTTTTAACAAAACTGATTTCTTGTTGTTGTAAGATAAATGATTTTTTCATTTTGCTTTCCTAAAATAAAGAGTGTTGATTTTTATCTCTCGTGTTTAATGCAATCACGATAGGTGCTAATTTAAAGAAATCTCGAAAAAATGCAATATTCATTAAATAAAAAAGCTGTTGTGTTAAATATTATTTAAAAAAATAAAGATTTTATTATAAAATATTTAATTAATTAGAGTTTGGGAAGAAAAAATGCACACTAAAAATAGTATTAGAGCGGAAATTGACAAGCTGGATCAGCAAATTTTACGTTGGTTGATTAAAGATGCACGGGTACCTTACGCGGAAATGGCAAAAAATTTTGGTGTAAGTGCTGCGACTATTCATGTTCGTGTAGAAAAAATGCGACAAGCCGGAGTAATTAAATCAACTAAAATTGTTGTAGATGAACGTAAGCTTGGATATGATGTTTGCTGCTTTATTGGGGTTATTCTAAAATCGGCAAAAGATTATGATAAGGTCATCGCAAAGCTGAGTGAATTTGATGAAGTGGTTGAGGCTTACTATACTACAGGCAACTATTCCATTTTTATTAAAGTGATGACTCATACCATTGAGGAATTACACAGCGTGTTGGCTGGTAAAATTCAATCAATTGATGAAATTCAATCGACAGAAACGTTGATTTCTCTACAAAATCCGATCTTACGCGAGATTATCCCTTAATATTCCAATACAAGCGGTTGAATTTAGATAAAAATTTACAAATAAATAAAAATAATTTTTTAATGGTCTTAAGGAAATAGTATGAGTGTCACTCAATCAACTAAACCTACAGTTGCAGTAATTACTTCAACTGTTGGTCGAATTGAATTAGAGCGCGCTATTTTTAGTGTGCAAAACCAAACATACCCTTGTAAACACTATATATTTGTTGATGGCGAGAAATACCACCAACAAGCGGCCGATATTTTAAATAAATTTGACAATTTGACGGTTACTTATCTGCCTATGAATACGGGAGCAAACGGTTGGACGAATAGTAGTATCAATGCGATTGCTCCATTTTTAATAAAAGAAGATATTGTTTGCTTTCTTGATGATGATAATTGGTTTGAACCTAATCATGTCGAAACTGGTGTAAATGCATTGATTGAGCATCAATCCGGTTATGCTTATGCGTTACGTAAATTTTATGATTCTGATGGTAATTTTATATGTGTTGATACCATGGAGTCTATTGGTGACTATTCTCGTGGTTATGGAGAGCCACTTGAGTTTCCGTTTCAAATAAATGAAACAGAATGTGTGATGAATATTAGCGGAGTTGCAGATAATCATATTGATACAAATTGCTATTTTATGACGGCTGAGCTGGCAAGGTTTATAAGCAGTGCTTGGTATTCTGGTATTCACAACGATAGAAATGTTTACGCTAAACTAAAAGAATTTGGCGTTAAAGGCGTTTGTACAAAGGCAATTAGTGTAAATTATATTTTAGATCCGGCTAAATACATCGGTGGTCTTAATGTTTTCTTTGAAGCACCTTTTTTCTTTAATAAAGAGCAAGCGTATCAGTTTGTAAAAGAAATGGTGAAATTTAGTTCAGAGAAGAGTGTTGAAGGTTGGGGAGGAAGATTAATTTGGGAATAAAGAAGAATTTATTGAAAGCAAAAGAAATCGTTTGCCTTTGATCTGCTTCACAAAAACCAACATTGATTGCAAAAAATCTTCGTAAATCAACCGCTTGCTGGGGTAGAATGAGGTTACTTTCATTTGGAAAAGATTAAGGAGATAATAATATGTCTGAAGTATTTCACTTAGGTTTAACCAAAGCGATGTTAAAAGGGGCAAAAATTGCAATTGTTCCCGGTGACCCTGCACGAAGCGAGCGTATTGCGAAAAAAATGGAGAATCCGGAGTTTTTAGCATCTACTCGCGAGTTTACCTCATGGTTAGGATATTTAGATGGTGAGCCGGTCGTGGTTTGCTCAACCGGAATTGGCGGTCCTTCAGTTTCTATCTGTGTGGAAGAGTTAGCTCAATTAGGTGTTCGCACATTCTTACGTATCGGCACAACAGGAGCTATCCAAGAACATATTAATGTCGGGGATATTTTAATTACTACAGGGGCGGTGCGTTTAGATGGTGCAAGCCAGCATTTTGCACCGATGGAATATCCTGCAGTGGCAAATTTTGAGTGCACTAATGCACTTTATGCGGCTGCGGTAGAATCGGGTGTTAAACCTTATGTCGGGATCACGGCATCATCGGATACATTCTATCCCGGCCAAGAACGCTATGACACTTTCACCGGTAAAATTTACCGTCATTTCCAAGGTTCATTAAAGCAATGGCAAGATCTTAATGTGATGAATTTTGAAATGGAGTCAGCTACTTTATTTACCATGTGTTCTGCACTGGGTTTACGTGCCGGAATGGTTGCCGGGGTAATTGTAAACCGCACACAACAAGAGATTCCAAACGAAGCAACGATTCACGATACCGAACATAAAGCTGTTTCAGTAGTGGTTGAAGCTGCGAGAAAATTAATTCAACAATAATCTTTTAAAATAAAAGACAAAAAGGTAAATTGTAAGCATACAATTTACCTTTTTTATTCGCTCAATTTTCGCAAGCGGTCGAAAATGGCAAAAAATTTACAAATCACAATGGATCATTATCTTGAATATCGCCAAGTTTTTTCAGAATCAGCGTGGCAAACAAACCCGGAGGTACTTTCTCCTTCCCAACAACAATGGTTACTACATCGTGGCTCTTTAACGCAAAAACTGTGTGAAGTGGCTATTGATTTTAATGTGGAAGTGGTGCAAGAACAGTGGATTGCAAAAAATTCACAAAATATGACCGCTTGTAATGAGAAATATTGGTTGCGTGAAGTGTTATTAAAAGATGGCACCACAAACTGGATCTTCGCCCAAACCCTTGTGCCGAAATCAACCATTGAAAATATTGCCCAAAATGTACCGAAACTCGGCAATGAACCGATTGGGTTATGGCTGTTTTCCCAAAATCCTCTCAGAAAGACATTAGAATGGACACAAGCCGAAAACGGTTTGTTTGCTCGCCGAGGAGTGTATGAAATCAATGGGTTTTCCCTTGAAATTAAAGAGTTGTTTTTAGAAAGTTTCCCTTATTTATAGAAATAATCGGTTGGCTCTACACCAACCGATTTTTTATTTTATTTTGCCAGATATTGATAAATTGCAGCCATATCAACTTCGCTTAAACCTGAATCGTTGGCTTGATTGTAAGTTTTGGTTGCTTGCTCAATTAGCGGGAATGATTTACCTAATTTTGCGATTTCTTCGCTTGCTAGATTAAAATCTTTAGTCATGTGTTTCATCATAAATGCTGGCGGGAATTCATTTGCCAAATACATTGGTACTTTAGCTTGGAAAATAGGGCTATTCATAAATGAACCGGAAATCATTTCAATCACTTGTTCTTTTGGTAAGCCATATTGATCGGCAAAATTTAACGCCTCGCCATACGCCTGAATAAAAATACCCAATAACGAGTTGATCATCAATTTGATACCGCCTGCTTTACCTACTTCACCATAGTAGAAAGTAGTAGTGCTAAAGGCAGCAAATAAAGGTTTTAATTGCTCAACGATCTCTTCTTTACCCGCAGAAAGTACCAATAATTTACCTGCCTCAGCTACTTTGCTTGAGCCGGAAACCGGTGCTTCCACAAATTCTGCACCATGTTGGGCTAAAAGTGCTTGAACGGCTTGGTTTTGAGTTGGTGAAATGGTACTCATATTCACCACTAATTTACCTTTTAACTCAGCTAACACTTCAGGGCTTAAGACTTGCTGAACTGCGGCATAATCTGCAATCATTAAAAAAATCACATCGTGAGCTTTCACTAATTCCAACACAGAAGGATAAGCGATTGCACCAGTGGCAACAACTTGCTCTGCTTTTGCCGAGTTGCGATTATAAACACCCACTCTTACGCCATGGTTTAATAGGTGCTTTACCATAGGTTCGCCCATTTGACCTAAGCCAATCCAACCGATTTCTTGTGTATTAAATTGTTGCATCCTGTTTCTCCTAAGTGAATGATAACAGGCTGATTATTGCGACTTTGTAAAGTGATGTCTAGTAAAAATTAGTAAGAGATTGACCGCTTGATTATTTAAGTTGGTGAGAGGTTAAATTAAATGAATAGATGACTTGAATGTAGAATCAGAAAAGGGTAGCATTTTGCCAACTTTTTATTCGCTAGATCACCATGAAACCAACAATTCTTCTTTATGATTCGGGCATGGGTGGCTTAACGGTTTATGATGAAATCCGTAAAGTATTACCTCATGCACATTATTTATATTGTTTTGATAATGCTTTTTTTCCCTATTCAGAAAAAACTGAATCAGTTCTTATTCAAAGAGCGGTTAAAATTGTGCAAAAAATTTCAGAAAAACAACCGCTTGATATGGTAGTAGTGGCTTGCAATACTGCAAGTACAGTAGTGCTTCCTGCATTGCGTGAAAAATTTCATTTACCGATTGTCGGAACAGTTCCCGCTATCAAGCCGGCTGCAGAAATATCAAAAACCAAAACAATAGGTTTGCTGGCGACTAAAGGTACGGTTACTCGCCCTTATGTATCTGAGTTAATAGAAACTTACGCGAAAGATTGTGTGGTTGAGAAAATAGGTTCTACCGATTTGGTGGAGATTGTAGAAGAAAAACAGAGAACGGGAAAGGTTAATTTGCAACGTTTGCAAGCTGTTGTACGGGAATGGCAAAATCATCCTAAGTTGGATACCGTTATTTTAGGCTGCACACATTTTCCATTAGTTAAAGAAGAATTACGGCAGTTATTACCTAATATTCGTCACTTTGTTGATCCAGGAATAGGCATTGCAAAGCGAGTAGTAAGTTTGTTGGAAAGAGAAAGTAAGGCTGAAAATAACGGTTTTTCAAATCTAAAAAATACAGCGTTTTGTACTATTGAAGCGGATGATTTAGATATTAAACGAAAAATTATGCAGCAATGGGGGTTTAATGAGCTTTCTGTGCTGAATATTTAGACTTAAAGTTTGTTTTTGATGAAAAATAACACATTCGAGAAAAACTTTTAAAAAACCACTTGCAACGTTTGCAAAAAGCTCTATAATGCACATCACACAACGACGCGCTGTTGTGAACGGTTTGTTTAGATTGCAGTGCGTCGTTTTATTTTGTTCTTTAAAAATTTATCAGACAATCTGTGTGGGCACTTGTTGATTGACTTGATTTTAGAAATATTTTTTAATTTTGAAGTCTTAATAGGTGCTTAACTAGAAATTCATTTAAACTTTTTTAAGTTTACTTATAAGTTGACTTATTAAAGTGTGATTTTTATGTCAGTACATATTGAGCGATTAAACTTTTTGAATTGAAGAGTTTGATCATGGCTCAGATTGAACGCTGGCGGCAGGCTTAACACATGCAAGTCGAACGGTAACAGATTAGTACTTGTACTAATGCTGACGAGTGGCGGACGGGTGAGTAATGCTTGGGAATCTGGCTTATGGAGGGGGATAACTACTGGAAACGGTAGCTAATACCGCGTAATGTCTGTGGACTAAAGGGTGGGACCTATTGGCCACCTGCCATAAGATGAGCCCAAGTGGGATTAGGTAGTTGGTGAGGTAAAGGCTCACCAAGCCCACGATCTCTAGCTGGTCTGAGAGGATGACCAGCCACACTGGAACTGAGACACGGTCCAGACTCCTACGGGAGGCAGCAGTGGGGAATATTGCACAATGGGGGGAACCCTGATGCAGCCATGCCGCGTGAATGAAGAAGGCCTTCGGGTTGTAAAGTTCTTTCGGTAGCGAGGAAGGTGATTGTTTTAATAGAACAATCAATTGACGTTAACTACAGAAGAAGCACCGGCTAACTCCGTGCCAGCAGCCGCGGTAATACGGGGGGTGCGAGCGTTAATCGGAATAACTGGGCGTAAAGGGCACGCAGGCGGACTTTTAAGTGAGGTGTGAAATCCCCGGGCTTAACCTGGGAATTGCATTTCAGACTGGGAGTCTAGAGTACTTTAGGGAGGGGTAGAATTCCACGTGTAGCGGTGAAATGCGTAGAGATGTGGAGGAATACCGAAGGCGAAGGCAGCCCCTTGGGAATGTACTGACGCTCATGTGCGAAAGCGTGGGGAGCAAACAGGATTAGATACCCTGGTAGTCCACGCCGTAAACGCTGTCGATTTGGGGATTGGGCTTTGAGCTTGGTGCCCGTAGCTAACGTGATAAATCGACCGCCTGGGGAGTACGGCCGCAAGGTTAAAACTCAAATGAATTGACGGGGGCCCGCACAAGCGGTGGAGCATGTGGTTTAATTCGATGCAACGCGAAGAACCTTACCTACTCTTGACATCCAGAGAAGCTTGCAGAGATGCGAGTGTGCCTTCGGGAGCTCTGAGACAGGTGCTGCATGGCTGTCGTCAGCTCGTGTTGTGAAATGTTGGGTTAAGTCCCGCAACGAGCGCAACCCTTATCCTTTGTTGCCAGCGATTCGGTCGGGAACTCAAAGGAGACTGCCGGTGATAAACCGGAGGAAGGTGGGGATGACGTCAAGTCATCATGGCCCTTACGAGTAGGGCTACACACGTGCTACAATGGCGTATACAGAGGGCGGCGACCCAGCGATGGTGAGCGAATCTCAGAAAGTACGTCTAAGTCCGGATTGGAGTCTGCAACTCGACTCCATGAAGTCGGAATCGCTAGTAATCGCAAATCAGAATGTTGCGGTGAATACGTTCCCGGGCCTTGTACACACCGCCCGTCACACCATGGGAGTGGGTTGTACCAGAAGTAGATAGCTTAACCGAAAGGAGGGCGTTTACCACGGTATGATTCATGACTGGGGTGAAGTCGTAACAAGGTAACCGTAGGGGAACCTGCGGTTGGATCACCTCCTTACCAAAAATCAAGGGTGAAGCTAAGCGAGAGCGAGGTGGAGCTAGAGCGACAGCAAGTGTTCACACAGATTGTTTGATAGATGAAATTAGAAGACAAAACCGAAGGTCATCCGTTGGGTCTGTAGCTCAGGTGGTTAGAGCGCACCCCTGATAAGGGTGAGGTCGGTGGTTCAAGTCCACTCAGACCCACCACTCAGAAGGCAAGCGAAAGCGAAGCGACTATGAGTGAAGAAAACGGAAGATGAAATTGGGGATATAGCTCAGCTGGGAGAGCGCCTGCCTTGCACGCAGGAGGTCAGCGGTTCGATCCCGCTTATCTCCACCAATCATCATACCTAAGGTTGCAAGCGGTTAAAAATACCGAGGAATTTGCAATTTTAGGTATGATGATAGGCGAAAGCCATTGTCTTATGTTCTTTAAAAATTGAGAAACAAGCTGAAAAACTGAGAGATTTTCGAAAGAAAGTCTGAGTAGTTAAAAAATCTTGAGTGAACAAAAGCACTCAAGTGTTTAGTTGAATAATATCGCTTCAAATCAATTCATTTGATTTGTTTAAATGAAAACATTTGAGGTTGTATAGTTAAGTGACTAAGCGTACACGGTGGATGCCTTGGCAATCAGAGGCGAAGAAGGACGTGCTAATCTGCGAAAAGCTTGGATGAGTTGATAAGAAGCGTTTAATCCAAGATATCCGAATGGGGAAACCCAGTAGATGAAGAATCTACTATCACCCAGTGAATACATAGCTGTGTGAAGCAAACCGGGAGAACTGAAACATCTAAGTACCCCGAGGAAAAGAAATCAACCGAGATTTCGTTAGTAGCGGCGAGCGAACGCGAAGGAGCCTGTCAGTGATAGCAGAGTTGTTAGAGGAATTGGCTGGGAAGCCAAATCATAGAGGGTGATAGTCCCGTACTCGAAAATGACATTGTGGTACTAAGCTGACGATAAGTAGGGCGGGACACGAGAAATCCTGTTTGAAGAAGGGGGGACCATCCTCCAAGGCTAAATACTCCTGATTGACCGATAGTGAACCAGTACTGTGAAGGAAAGGCGAAAAGAACCCCGGTGAGGGGAGTGAAATAGAACCTGAAACCGTGTACGTACAAGCAGTGGGAGCAAGCGTAAGTTTGTGACTGCGTACCTTTTGTATAATGGGTCAGCGACTTATATTTTGTAGCGAGGTTAACCGAATAGGGGAGCCGAAGGGAAACCGAGTCTTAACTGGGCGTTTGAGTTGCAAGGTATAGACCCGAAACCCGGTGATCTAGCCATGGGCAGGTTGAAGATTGGGTAACACTAATTGGAGGACCGAACCGACTAATGTTGAAAAATTAGCGGATGACTTGTGGCTGGGGGTGAAAGGCCAATCAAACCGGGAGATAGCTGGTTCTCCCCGAAATCTATTTAGGTAGAGCCTTGAGCGGACACCTTCGGGGGTAGAGCACTGTTTCGGCTAGGGGTCCATCCCGGATTACCAACCCGATGCAAACTGCGAATACCGAAGAGTGATACTCAGGAGACACACGGTGGGTGCTAACGTCCATCGTGGAGAGGGAAACAACCCAGACCGCCAGCTAAGGTCCCAAAGTCTATATTAAGTGGGAAACGAAGTGGGAAGGCTTAGACAGCTAGGATGTTGGCTTAGAAGCAGCCATCATTTAAAGAAAGCGTAATAGCTCACTAGTCGAGTCGGCCTGCGCGGAAGATGTAACGGGGCTAAAATATAGCACCGAAGCTGCGGCATCAGTCGAAAGACTGTTGGGTAGGGGAGCGTTCTGTAAGCGGAAGAAGGTGAATCGAGAGGTTTGCTGGACGTATCAGAAGTGCGAATGCTGACATAAGTAACGATAAAACGAGTGAAAAACTCGTTCGCCGGAAGACCAAGGGTTCCTGTCCAACGTTAATCGGGGCAGGGTGAGTCGGCCCCTAAGGCGAGGCTGAAAAGCGTAGTCGATGGGAAACGGGTTAATATTCCCGTACTTGGTGTAATTGCGATGTGGGGACGGAGAAGGTTAGGTTATCAGGGTGTTGGAAATCCCTGTTTAAGCCGGTAGGTGTGAAGACTAGGCAAATCCGGTCTTCTTTAACGCCGAGAAGTGATGACGAGGCTCTACGGAGCTGAAGTAACCGATACCACGCTTCCAGGAAAAGCCACTAAGCTTCAGGTTACACTAAACCGTACTATAAACCGACACAGGTGGTCAGGTAGAGAATACTCAGGCGCTTGAGAGAACTCGGGTGAAGGAACTAGGCAAAATAGCACCGTAACTTCGGGAGAAGGTGCGCCGGCGTAGATTGTAGTGTCTTGCACACGAAGGTTGAACCGGTCGAAGATACCAGCTGGCTGCAACTGTTTATTAAAAACACAGCACTCTGCAAACACGAAAGTGGACGTATAGGGTGTGATGCCTGCCCGGTGCTGGAAGGTTAATTGATGGTGTTATCGAAAGAGAAGCTCCTGATCGAAGCCCCAGTAAACGGCGGCCGTAACTATAACGGTCCTAAGGTAGCGAAATTCCTTGTCGGGTAAGTTCCGACCTGCACGAATGGCATAATGATGGCCAGGCTGTCTCCACCCGAGACTCAGTGAAATTGAAATCGCCGTGAAGATGCGGTGTACCCGCGGCTAGACGGAAAGACCCCGTGAACCTTTACTATAGCTTGACACTGAACATTGAATTTTGATGTGTAGGATAGGTGGGAGCCTTTGAAGCATGAACGCTAGTTTGTGTGGAGGCGTCCTTGAAATACCACCCTTTAACGTTTGATGTTCTAACGAGGCGCCCTAATCGGGTGTTCGGACAGTGTCTGGTGGGTAGTTTGACTGGGGCGGTCTCCTCCCAAAGAGTAACGGAGGAGCACGAAGGTTTGCTAATCACGGTCGGACATCGTGAGGTTAGTGCAATGGTATAAGCAAGCTTAACTGCGAGACAGACAAGTCGAGCAGGTGCGAAAGCAGGTCATAGTGATCCGGTGGTTCTGAATGGAAGGGCCATCGCTCAACGGATAAAAGGTACTCCGGGGATAACAGGCTGATACCGCCCAAGAGTTCATATCGACGGCGGTGTTTGGCACCTCGATGTCGGCTCATCACATCCTGGGGCTGAAGTAGGTCCCAAGGGTATGGCTGTTCGCCATTTAAAGTGGTACGCGAGCTGGGTTTAGAACGTCGTGAGACAGTTCGGTCCCTATCTGCCGTGGGCGTTGGAGAATTGAGAGGGGCTGCTCCTAGTACGAGAGGACCGGAGTGGACGCACCCCTGGTGTTCCGGTTGTGTCGCCAGACGCATTGCCGGGTAGCTAAGTGCGGAAGAGATAAGTGCTGAAAGCATCTAAGCACGAAACTTGCCTTGAGATGAGTTCTCCCCGACTATAAGTTGGTAAGGGTTGTTTAAGACTAAGACGTAGATAGGTAGGGTGTGTAAGCGGTGTGAGCCGTTGAGCTAACCTATACTAATTGCCCGAGAGGCTTAACTATACAACGCTCAAGTGTTTTTGACAGAAAGCGAAGAAACTAAACAAAAGAAACTAAACAAATCAACTCAGAATAAACAGCTTGTTTCGAATTAAAGGCAAAAGCCGAAGAAAGTAAAGAACAAACAAAACAATTTAGAAAGACAAAAGTAAAGACGAAGAAAGTCTGAATCATCGAAGATTTTCCTGATGTCGATAGTGCTGTGGTGCCACCTGAATCCATACCGAACTCAGAAGTGAAACGCAGTGACGCCGATGGTAGTGTGTGGATTCCGCATGTGAGAGTAGGGCAACATCAGGCTTTATTTACTTAGCCTATTTGATGAGTAGGCTAACTAAATAATAAAAGAATTTTCTTAGCAACAATAGTGCTGTGGCTCCACCTGACTCCATTCCGAACTCAGAAGTGAAACGCAGTAACGCCGATGGTAGTGTGGGGCTTCCCCATGTGAGAGTAGGGCATTGCTAAGTCCTTATTCGCGGAGCGGTAGTTCAGCTGGTTAGAATACCTGCCTGTCACGCAGGGGGTCGCGGGTTCGAGTCCCGTCCGTTCCGCCACTTATTAATAAGCGAGTTTTCACTCGCTTTAGTGCTAGATAAATATAGAAAAATTTTAGGGGCGTAGTTCAATTGGTAGAGCACCGGTCTCCAAAACCGGGTGTTGGGAGTTCGAGCCTCTCCGCCCCTGCCATTATTTTAGATAATCTCCATATATTGCGGAGCGGTAGTTCAGCTGGTTAGAATACCTGCCTGTCACGCAGGGGGTCGCGGGTTCGAGTCCCGTCCGTTCCGCCACTTATATTTCTTATGAGAACCGATTAGTACAAACTAATCGGTTTTTTTGTTTTTATAGCCCAAAGTTTGCTAAAATTTGCAAAATTTCTTTTAAATTTAACCGCTTGTATGGCTGAACTTGATCCTATTATTGAACAATTCCTTGATTCTCTATGGCAAGAGCATGGTTTGTCTGAAAATACCGTTGCTTCATATCGTTCGGATTTGGAACGTTTTTCTGACTATTTTACCCAACCTAAGGCTTTTCTGTCGGTAGATCATATTGATTTACAAGGCTTTCTTGGAGAGCGTTTAGAGCAAGGTTATAAAGCAACCAGTTCTGCTAGAATGTTGAGTTGTTTGAGAAAATTTTTCCGTTTTTTATATCTTGAAAGTTATCGTACAGATGATCCCACGCTTACCTTAATATCACCGAAAAAAGCTGCGCATTTGCCGAAATCATTGAGTGAGGAGCAGGTGATGGATTTATTGGATTGTCCGAATACTTTAGACCCTATTGAGTTGCGTGATAAAGCGATGTTAGAGCTACTCTATGCGACAGGTTTGCGTGTAACGGAATTAGTTTCGCTTTCAACAGATAATCTTAGTTTAAAGCAAGGTGTGGTTCGGATC
This sequence comes from Mannheimia granulomatis, assembly GCF_013377255.1. Classification (NCBI taxonomy): domain Bacteria; kingdom Pseudomonadati; phylum Pseudomonadota; class Gammaproteobacteria; order Pasteurellales; family Pasteurellaceae; genus Mannheimia; species Mannheimia granulomatis. Next base: position 65,889 of record NZ_CP016614.1, on the reverse strand, counting down.
ATCGGTAAAGGGGATAAAGAACGTCTTGTTCCACTGGGTGAAGAGGCTAATTATTGGATACAGGAGTTTTTCCAATATGCTCGCCCTATATTACTGAACAATCAGCAGTCGGATGTTGTGTTTCCAAGCAGACGAGGGCAGCAGATGACAAGACAAACCTTTTGGCACCGTATTAAATATTACGCCAGCCTGGCAGGTATTGATGGTGATAAACTTTCGCCGCATATTCTACGTCATGCTTTTGCTACGCATTTAGTGAATCACGGAGCGGATTTGCGTGTGGTGCAAATGTTATTAGGACATAGTGATTTATCAACCACCCAAATTTACACTCAGGTAGCAAAAGCCCGTTTGAAATCGATCCACAAAGCCTTTCATCCGAGAGGTTAGGAAAGGCAGGTGATCAATTCATCTTGCCAGAAAATAAGCGGTGTGCGATCTCGCTCCCAAGCAGGTACACCGTAAGCTTGCCAAATTTTCTTCATCTCTTCCCGATGGGGGTTGCCGTAGCATTTTACTTTACCTTGTTGTCCGATAATGAGAGAAAGGGAGGAATCGGCAAGCTCAATCGGTAATAACAAGCGGTTGTTTTTTCCGTTTTTTTTGCAGATTATCTCTTGATTATGGCGAATAATTTTGCCGAGCTGATAGGGCAATTCCACCTCTGTTTCTGTACTCAATACCATTTCAAAAGGTGGGATAGCTTTTAATTCTTCGGTAATAAAAATCGCCTGTTGATAACGTCTAAGCACTTTGTCACCCATTTTAAATTGCGGGTTTTTATCGGCTTTTGCAAAAATTAGCTCAAAAATAACCGCTTGTAATTGGGCTTTGCTCGGCATTGGCACACCGCATTTTTCTAACCATAAACGCACAAGTTGCTGCTGTTTAGCGAGTGAAAAATCGGCAAAACCAACGATGGATAACTGCTGTTTTTCTCCCATTCTTTGCTGGAGTTCATCGCTTAACAGTTCTTCAATCAAGGCTTGTTGTTCACTGCAATGTTGAGCTGAACGAACCACCATTTCGTTAAAATGTTGCCAACGTTGATTGAGCTTAGGCAGAATTTCATTTCGCAAAAAATTGCGGTCGAAACGGCTATCGGCATTGCTTTCATCTTCAATCCACCTAAGTTTATGTTGGGCGGCATATTCGGCTAATTCTGCTTTGCTGAAGTTTAATAGCGGTCGAAAAACGGTAAAATTTTGCAAAAAACTGACCGCCTGCATTGCAGATAAGCCTTTAATGCCGCTGCCTCGTTTAAGGGCAAGCAGAAAGGTTTCCGCTTGGTCATCTAAGTGGTGAGCGGTAGCAATCACTTCATTTTCGTTTAAATGTTGCTTAAAGGCTTGATAGCGTGCGGTTCTTGCACCGTTTTCAATGCCATTTGATTTATCCACGTCGACTTTTTGCAAAATAAAAGGAATATTTAACCGCTTGCAGTATTGTGCACAAAACTCTGCCCAATGATCAGCGTTCGGGCTTAATCCGTGGTGGATATAAATTGCTCGAACTTTAAAGCTGGTACGAGAGAAAAGGTGAAGAAGTGCTACGGAATCCATTCCACCACTTAGGCCTACCAGAAAACAGTTTGTATTCGGCAGGTACGTTTGGCATTGTGTTTGGAAGTGGTGGAATAGACTCATCTTATTTACCAATGCAGAAAGAACTGAAGATGTTACCTAATAAATCATCTGAGGTGAATTGCCCTGTGATTTCACTTAACGCATTTTGCACCATTCGCAGCTCCTCTGCCAGCAATTCGCCGGCGAAGAATTGGGTAAGCTGAACGTGACCTCGCTCTAAGTGGGTCGCAGCAGTTTCTAATGCTTGTAGATGGCGTCGGCGAGCTAAGAATCCACCTTCCGTTGAGCTTTGGTAGCCCATCGATTTTTTAAGATGATCACGCAATAAATCAATGCCGACTTTGGTTTGAGCAGAAAGACGAATCATGGTGAAATCGTCCACCTGAATTAAGCCCTCCGACTCGCCGGATAAATCCACTTTATTGCGAATCACAGTTACGGGGATATTTTTCGGCAGTTTTTCTAAGAAATCCGCCCATTCGCTACGGAATTGATCCGCTTGTTGTTCGGTGCTATCAATCATTAGCAACACATGGTCTGCTTGGGCGATTTCATCCCATGCTCGTTTAATACCGATGCGTTCGACTTCATCGCCGGTATCACGCAGCCCAGCAGTATCAATAATATGCAACGGCATTCCGTCAATATGAATATGCTCACGCAGTACATCACGGGTGGTGCCGGCAATGTTGGTGACGATTGCCGCTTCCCGTCCGGCTAAGGCGTTGAGAAGGCTGGATTTTCCGGCATTTGGGCGACCGGCAATCACTACTTTCATTCCTTCACGCAGAATTGAGCCTTGCTTTGCTTCACGGCGAACGCCGTCTAATTGGTTGATAATTTCATTTAATTTACTCTCAATTTTACCGTCTGCTAAAAAGTCGATTTCCTCATCAGGGAAATCAATAGCAGCTTCCACATAGGTACGGAGGTAAATAACTGAATCTACAAGCTGATTGATCTTATTGGAAAACTCGCCTTGTAGTGATTTTAATGCTGAGCGTGCCGCTTGTTCGCTGGTGGCATCAATTAAATCGGCAATTGCTTCTGCTTGAGCGAGATCGAGCTTATCATTTAAAAAAGCTTGTTCGGAAAATTCACCTGCACGGGCAATGCGAATGCCATTAACTTGTAAAATTCGCTTTATCAGCAAATCTAAAATGACTTGACCACCGTGGCCTTGTAGCTCCAATACATCTTCGCCTGTAAAAGAGTTTGGTGCTTTAAAAAATAATGCAATGCCTTGGTCTAGCACGGTGCCGTCTTCATCTTTAAACGGTAAGTAATTTGCTAAGCGAGGCTGTAGTTTTTTACCTAATACTGCCTCGGCAACGGTTTCCGCTAATGGGCCGGAAACCCTTAAAATGCCAACGCCTCCGCGACCAATCGGTGTTGCTTGTGCAACAATGGTATCTTTCATTTTTTGTCCTTAAATTTAGTTTACAAGCGGTCATATTTTCAAAAAATTTTGCAAAAACTATGCCACTTTTGATAGCCGCTATGATACCGAAACCAAGCGAAAAGGTAAAACAAAAGGCGATTGCTCCTTTTTCGCTGAAAGAGTAGAATAGCCGCTCTTTATTTAAACAATTCAATCCTCAATTTCATGTCTTTAGAAAAACTGTTACTTCTTCGCCGCTTTATTTCCACCACCGCATTTTTTTCAATGCAGAGTGTTTTTTTCTTTTATTTGAAAGGAAAAGGGTTAGATAACGCTCAAATTGCTTTTTCGCTTTCGTTATTGCTGTTTTGTAATCAAGCATTGGCGATTCTTGCGGGTATTTGGGGTGATCGTTATGGTTTGGCGAAAATGATGTTGTTGGGTTGTTTGTTAGATGTTATCGCCTATATGCTGTTTTTGGCTGCCGATAATTACCTGATCTTGCTGATGGCAACCACCTGTTTTGGTTTGGGGAGTTGTTTATTCGGCACCAACGCCAGAGCTTGTTTGTTAGCTATTGCCGGCGATGAATATGCTGCCAAAACGCGATTACAGGGAAAATATCTGAAAGTGACAAGTATGTCTTCCATGCTTGCTCCGCTTATCATTATTCCGTTTATAAAATTTGAGATGATTGAAACGTTAATTTGGATCTGCTTTATTTTAGAAGCCGTTTTATTTGCTTTTATGATAAAGCCTTTCTCTTCGGTAGAGGGGGTAAGTGGCGGTGTGAAATTTCGTTTGGCTCAAATTAAGGAAATCATTACTAAAGATTTTTTGTTTGCTCATTTAATGCTATTCGTGCCGCTGAGTGTGGCATCGTCTTATTTTATTATTTTCCCTTATTTGTTTGATAAGGTACTAAATGCCCCTGAGCATTCGCCGATTGCTTTGTTTATCAACGGTGTTTTAACTGTGAGTTTGCAATCTTCTTTTTCTCGTAAGATTAATTTAACGAAAAAACAGTTAATTTGGGTTTCACCTTTGCTCGCTCTGGCCATTATTTTACCTTGGTTTATTGCGGTAGAAGCAGCAACCTTAACTGCTGCTTATATTTACACTGTTATTTTTACCGTGGTAGAAGTCTTTGCTTTAACCGCAATGGCGAATTTATTGGTGAAATTTGACAACGGCAAAAACCGCGGTTTTATTTTTGGTTCATCCCGTTTGATTCTATCCATTACCACGGTAATTACAATGAATTTAGTGCCGGTGATTTTCTTGGTATGATGATACAAGCGGTTGTTTTTTAGCGATTTTTTGCATTTATACTACCGAAGCAATTGATTTTTAAGACGGTTTTTTTATGGTAGTAGTCCTGAAATCCAAAGCCTCATTTTCAAACTTAAGTAGCTGGTATAGCCTGTAGTATAGTGGCGAATTTTACCGTCTTGGATAATTAAAATTGTCGGTGTGGCTTGAATACCCCAGCCTTGAGAAAATTCACTGTTCGGATCGTTAATAGTAGCAAATGTATAACTGTTTTCGTTTAGATAAGTTCTCACTGCGGTATCATCACCGGATTTAAGTGCTACTCCTAACACTTCAGTACCGTTTTCGGATAGCTTTTGGATATTGGGCGATACAAATTTGCAATAGCTGCACCAACTTCCCCAAAAATAGAGCAGCATTGGTTTGCCGCGACTTAATTGGGCAATAATGTTCGGCTGTTTGTGAATATCGTATAGTACTTTTTGCTCAAATTGTGGTGGTGCTGAGGGTGATCTGTACCAATCCGCCATAAAGCTGAGAATGATAAATAAACTGCCGTATAAAAAAATATTTTTGAGAAATCGGGTAATGAGTGATTTTTTCTGATTCATTAATAGTTTCGTTGTATTAAATGTCCAAAAGCCCTGTGAGTTGAATTCACAGGGCTTTATGATTTTTAGCCGATTATAGAATATCTAATAATTCTACTTCAAAAATTAAGGTTGCGAATGGTGGAATTGAAGCACCCGCACCACGCTCACCGTAAGCAAGCTCTTGTGGAATGGTTAAACGCCATTTTGAACCAACCGGCATTAATTGTAACGCTTCTGTCCAACCACGGATTACACCATTTACCGGGAATTCTGCCGGCTGACCACGTTTTGCTGAGCTGTCAAATACAGTACCGTCAATTAATGAACCTGTGTAGTGTACGCGCACGGTTGAAGTTGCAGTTGGTTTTTCACCGGTGCCTTCGGTTAAAATTTCATATTGTAAGCCGCTTTCGGTTACCACAACGCCTTTTGCTTTTTTGTTTTCTTCTAAGAATGCTTTGTTTTCCGCATCAATTGCTTTGAATGCTTCCGCTTGAGCGGCTTCTGCACGCTGACCCAATTCTTGTAATGCTGCGGTGACTTCGTTTAGGTCGATAGCAGGTTGGTTGTTGTTTAATACATCATAAATACCGCGTGCAACAGCTTCTGCGTTTACATCCATACCGCTGCCTAAAAGTTGCTGCCCGATTTGTAAGCCGATACCGTAACCGCCTTTTGCTTCTACTGAGTCTAATGCAACTGAATTGAAATCTAATGCCATTGTTTGTTCCTTTTTTGTGTAAATACGTTGAGTATTGAATGAATACTTTCCAGTTATGGGGGCAGATTTGTGAAATACAAGGTGGGGAATGATCAAGCGGTCATTTTTTTGCATAATTTTGCGAAACTATGGCATGAACCGGAAGAATTATGTGTAGGGGAGTGTTAACTCGCCCGATAACCAAAAGGCAAATTACCAAATAAATCAAAGGGCGGGTTTTAACCCGCCCCTACCATTTTTAGAATGTTAAATAAGGTGCAATTTTCTCAATAGTTGCATCGCCAACACCCGGAATATTGGCAAGTTCTGCCGCATTTTTAATTTTTCCGGCTTTTTTACGATATTCCACGATCGCTTTTGCTTTCACTTCGCCAATACCGGCTAATGACTGCAGTTGTTCTTCGCTTGCCGTATTGATATTTACTTTTTGTGATTTTTTTACTGTACCGGTTTTTTCTGCAACGGTTGCTTTTACCGAATTTGTTTTTTCAGTTACTGTTGTTTTGGCAGAATTTAAGGTTTCACGTGCGGTCGCTGCTTTTTCAGTAGTAGCCATTTTCGCTGAGTCCATTTTGGCTTTTACCGTTTCTTTTGCCGAGTCGGTTTTTGCTTTCATACTCTCTTTCGCTGCTTCTGTTTTTTCAGCGGCAGAATCTTTCATTGACTCAGCTTTGTTTTTTAGGCTCTCTTTTGTAGCAACGGCGTTCGCTTTAGCCTCATTAGCTTTTTCAGCTACAGTCGCTTTTACTGCAGCAGCCTTTTCAGAAGTGGCTGCTTTGGTTGCATTCATTTGTTCAGTTGCATTTGCTTTAAGTGTTGATAATGAGTTATTACTTTCTGCCAATGAAGTTGCTGAAACTGTCATTGCTACACCTAATGCTAATAATGTTTTTAATGCTTTCATTTAAAATCCTTAAAATAAAAAAGAGGGTAAATTATTGAAAAAAACTATATTTTAAGACTTTACCAATTTAATAAAGTTCATTGAATTTACAATTAACTGCGGACAAAAAAGCAAGCGGTTATTTTTACTAAAAAAATAACCGCTTGTATTGTTGATAGATTAGAGTAATAGTGCACTGCCCCATTTGATGATGTCGAAGAAGAATTTGTTATCATCGGTGGCTACTTTCTGGCCTGATGCTTTGCCTTCTTGAGCTTTTTCATCTTCAATCATTCCGCTTTGATATTGTCCTTTCACCACCGCTAAATCATTTTTTGCGTTAGCACGCAAGGTTGCACATTGTTTTTTCGGTAGTGCTTCAACCGTTTCATTGGTTTTCAGTTTTTTAAATAAATATTGAGCATAACCCATTGATTTTTCATCATTTTGGATAATTTTTACATACTGCTCACCAATGATCTCTTCAAGCGGATAGAAAAACACATATTGCGAGAAAATGTAAGAATCTTCTTTTGAAAAATGCTCTTGCTGAATTCGGGTTAAATTGGGGTAAATACATTGTTTCGCTTGTTCGCTTGCGATTACCCATTTTTTTGCATCGGCGTCTGCAAGCACATAATCGGCATTGGCAAATTCGCCCGGAAATGCGGTTTCTATTTTTGTTTCTTGGGTGGTGCAAGCCACCGTTAAAAAGCCGGTAGAAAGTAATAATAGTTTTCTTAACATGATTAAACCTTATTAGAAATAGTTTGCGTATTCTAGCAAAAAATTTAGGCATTACTAGTTTACCCGGTGGTAAATTTTCTGTGAAAAAACACCGCTTGTTTGTTCCATCTTATGAATCTGTTACACTAGCGGCAATGATTTCTAGCGGATTAACTGACTGATGACACAAGATTTTTCGACTCATACGCCAATGATGCAACAATATTTGCAACTTAAAGCTCAAAATGCGGACATTCTTCTTTTTTATCGAATGGGCGATTTTTACGAGCTTTTTTACGATGATGCAAAAAAAGCAGCTGCGTTGTTGGATATTTCTTTAACCAAGCGTGGGCAGTCGGCGGGTGAGCCGATTCCAATGGCAGGTGTGCCGTACCATGCGGTTGAGGGATATTTAGCGAAATTGGTTGCATTGGGGGAATCGGTAGCAATTTGTGAGCAAGTTGGCGACCCTGCCACCTCCAAAGGTCCGGTTGAGCGGAAAGTCGTGAGAATTGTAACCCCCGGCACGGTCAGCGATGAGGCTCTTTTACCTGAACGTCAAGACAATTTAGTGGCGGCAATTTATGAAGAAAAAGGCGTGTTTGCGATTGCCACCCTTGATATGACTTCGGGCAGATTTTTAATTAGTGAATTAGCAACGAAAGAGGCGTTATCGGCGGAACTGCAACGTGTGCAGCCTGCGGAAATTTTGTACCCTGAAGATTTCTCGGCAGCCTCAATTTTGAACAATTACAAAGGCTTACGCCGCCGTCCGGTGTGGGAATTTGAGCTCGTGACTGCTATTCAGCTGTTAAACCGCCAATTCGGTACACAAAGCCTTGCCGGATTCGGAGTGGAAAAAGCCCTTGTTGCCCTTTGTGCTGCGGGCTGTGTGCTACATTACGCACAAGAAACACAACGCACCGCCTTGCCACATATTAATGCAATTCACCTTTCCCAACACAGCGATACGGTGCTGTTAGATGTTGCCACCCGTCGCAATTTAGAACTTACCCAAAATCTTGCCGGTGGTACGGAAAACACGCTTTCTGATGTGTTGGATAAATGCGTGACCCCAATGGGAAGTCGTTTATTGAAACGTTGGATTCATCAACCGATTCGCGATTGTGCCAAATTGCAAGAAAGGCAGCAAACTATTGCTTCGCTCATTAAAAATCAGCGAATTGAGCTATTGCAGCCGTTATTACAACAAGTCGGCGATATGGAGCGAATCTTAGCTCGTGTCGCATTGCGTTCGGCACGTCCGCGAGATCTCACTCGTTTACGCACAGCGTTAGCTCAATTACCTGAAATTGCAAAAAATTCACAAAATTTAACCGCTAGTCTCGATAAATTATTGGCTCAAATTGCGGATTTTGGTGATCTACACGCTTTACTTGAGCGAGCAATTATTGACACGCCACCACAGTTGATTCGAGATGGTGGGGTGATTGCGGAAGGGTATAACGCTGAGTTGGACGAATGGCGACAGCTTTCAGACGGCGCCACGCAATATTTAGAGAATTTGGAAATTCGCGAGCGTGAAACCACCGGCATTGATACGCTGAAAATCGGTTTTAATGCGGTGCACGGCTACTATATTCAGATTTCCCAAGGGCAGGCTCACAAAGCCCCGATTCACTATGTTCGCCGTCAAACGCTTAAAAATGCCGAGCGGTATATTATTCCTGAGCTGAAAACCTATGAAGATAAGGTGCTGAAAGCCAAAGGGGCTTCGCTCGCACTTGAAAAACAGCTTTATGATGAGTTGTTTGATTTAATGATGCCGCGTTTGGGAGAATTACAGCTTGCCGCATTGGTGCTGTCAGAATTGGACGTACTGACTAATCTTGCTGAGCGAGCAGATAGCCTCAATTATGTTTGCCCGACTTTCAGCCCAACGCGTGGGGTGAATATTAAAGGCGGCAGACACCCAGTAGTTGAGCAGGTATTAAAAGATCCCTTTATTGCCAACCCGGTTTTCCTCAATGCTCAACGCCATTTGCTGATTGTTACCGGCCCGAATATGGGAGGTAAAAGTACCTATATGCGACAAATTGCCTTGATTACTTTAATGGCGTATATCGGCAGTTTTGTGCCGGCAGAGAGTGCGGAAATCGGCCCGATTGACCGTATTTTCACCCGGATTGGTGCAAGTGATGATCTTGCATCAGGGCGTTCGACTTTTATGGTGGAGATGACAGAAATGGCGAATATTCTTCACCAAGCAACCGACTATAGTCTCGTGCTAATTGATGAAATCGGGCGAGGGACTTCTACTTACGATGGCTTATCGCTTGCATGGGCGTGTGCGGAATGGTTAGCGAAGAAAACCCAATCTCTCACGCTTTTTGCCACTCACTATTTTGAATTAACCAGTCTTCCGAATCAGCTTAAAGGTGTGGCAAATGTGCATTTAGATGCAATGGAGCATAACGATACCATCGCCTTTATGCACACGGTGCAAGAGGGGGCGGCAAGCAAAAGTTATGGCTTGGCGGTAGCAGCGTTGGCGGGCGTGCCAAAACAGGTCATTCAACTTGCTAAGCAGCGCTTGGCTCATTTAGAGGAAATTTCTCAGCAAACCAGGCAAGCAAATGAACACCCACAGGCGGATTTACTTTTTACGCCTGATTTGCAAGAAATTGATGAAATTCCCCCGCTTGTAACGGCTGAAAGTGAGGTGGAAAAAGCCTTGAAATCCATTCAACCCGATGAGCTTACCCCAAAACAAGCATTGGATGAGCTGTATCGATTGAAGAAGTTGTTGGCAAATACATAAAAAACGCCCCATTTATAGGGGCGACTTTATTTGCAAGTAATAATTTAGAATGTATGAGAAAAATCAAGGTATATGCGATTTTTATCATAATTATTGAATGGGTGGTTGCTTTTCACTTTTGTGTAACTCCATGTTAAACGTGGTGTAATTCCCCAAAAATGCACTGCTCTATGCCACAGACTTGCTTGAATACCGTACTCTTTGTTTTTTTGTATGATATTGAAAAAGTTTGGACCTCTATATTGTTTTAGAGCATAACTCACGCTTAATTGGCTGGACAATCCATTTTTCCATTCTTGGCCCCAACCTAAGGTAAGACCTCGGCGAATAAAGCTGTCGTCTAAATCTCTAGTGCTGGTACGGTTAAAGTTTGCACCAACAAACCAATATTGCTGGCTGTTAGGATAGTAATAAAGCGATGGTGCAACAAAGTGATAGTTACCATTTAGATGTTTGCGGCGTGTATAACGCTGCTCAGCGTATTCGTAATTCAGCACCGATTGCCATTGAGGTGTTAGCCAATAATGCCAGCGGGCATTTATTCCACCTGCTTTAGAATAACGTTTGGTGCTTGTGCTTTGGCTTGAACCACCGCTATACCACATTTGCTCTAAAAAAGGCAGAAATATGATTCTGTGCTTCGCATTTTGATAACCTAAACCTAGACTTTCCCGCAAAGAATATTCATTGTATTTTTTGTTATTCCAATAATATTTTCCGTTGCCATTTAGGCGGAATTGATGGAAGAAACCATTACCCCAAGACCATTTTTTATCAGCATCAAAATTAAAGCCAATTCCTTGTGCGGATTCTTTTTTGGGAGGTGTCCAACCCTTATATGTTATGCCTGAATCCGGAGCATTGTTAATATTCGGATCATTTAAATAGGTTAGACCGCCTTGAAAATTCCATTTATCCTGTTTATTGATTGCGTTTAAATACTGCTCAATAATATGAGCAATTTCTGCCGGTAATTGCTCTGTTTGGAGTTTGCGGAATTGTTCTTCTGCAGCTTCGGTTTCTCTATTCTCAAACAAGGCAGTAGCTAATTGAAACCTAATAGGCTGGCTTTGTGGGTTTTGTGCAATGAGCGTACGATATAGGCGAATTGAGTCTGAATAGTTACGTTCAGATTTTTGTTGTATTGCTTCAGCCCATAATAAGATCTGTTCATTTTGCTCATTTTCAGGCAGTTGCTGATAAATAGGTCGTAAAAATATCACATTATGTGTGTGATTCATGACTAATGCCGTGAGCATTGCTGAATTAAGCAGTTGAGGCTGTCTTGATAACTCCTGAGGAGTAATGGAAACTCTCTTACCCTGGTTTTTAGCCTTTATGTTTAATGGCTTAACGCGATGTTCAGCGGGCTCCATATACCGGTTTTGTTGCATTCTTTGGTTATCTAATTGCTCTTGAATTTGCTGCGTTTTATCATCTGCCAATACAAAAGGTGTCGAAAGAGCCAAAAAAGTAAAAAGTGTTTTTTTCATAATGAGTAATTTTTGATATATGAGATATAAAAAAGGCTATTTTTCAATAGCCTTCAAAAAATATCAATAAAAAATTTATTGTTTTTTACCGCCAAATGCACCTGAGAAGTTCGATGAGCTATAAGTTCCACCAATTTCAGCAGCATTTGAGCCATAGAAATGCCCTTCTAGTTCTGCTGATTTACCATTATGGACGGCTTTACCTTCAAATTCATTGCCACTGATTTTAGCGTTTGTTACTGTTACATCAGTTGCGATAGTACCATTTAAAGTTTTATTCGCAAAATCAACGTTTAGGCTATGACCTTGGGAAGTTGAGGTTTTACCGTTTGCAACAAAAACACCATCCACAAGATAAGTTGCGTTGCCGCTGGTTGGAATACTAGCTTTTGGTGTTACATCTCCTTGTGTAAATACGTAGCCATCAATATGACCAAATTTTACAGAAGAATATCTTGCACCACTAACGGTAAAGTCTTTATAAGTTACCCCATTGATTGTTGCATTGCTTAGTTTTGTGAATCCACCCGATACAATGCCATTCCAAGCTACAGGTAATGTTTTACTGTCAACTACTAATTCTGTTTTATATGTTGAGGCTTTTTTAATATCGAACTCTTTACTATCGTTAACGCGGAAAGCTGTTCCCATTTTGTCGCTAGAGCTAGTTGATGTTGTTGGTTTCGTTGTGGTAGGTTTTGTTGTTGGATTGGTGGTTGTCTGCTTCGTCGGAGCTGTAGTGGTTACAGTCGGTTTTGATGGAGTTGCTTGTGAATTAGAATTGTCGCTACTACCGCCAGAACTACCACATGCCGAAATTACGGTGACTGCTAATAATGTAAGGCTGAGTTTTGCTAATTTTTTCATAATACCGTTTCCTTAAAGTAGATTAATGAATAGTAATTAGATAGTAGATAATGACTATATGCAATTAGTATGGATCACCAAACTGATTTTGTAAAATAAATTTTCATTTGGAGTGCGGTCATTTTCAGTAAACTCTTTACTAAAAATGACCGCTTGTAATGGGTTATAGTGGAAATAAAATAGGAATAATAAACACAGAAACCAACATAACCAATACGGTAAAAGGGACACCGATTTTGACGAAATCAATAAACTTATAACCCGCAGGTGCCATGACCATCGTATTAACCGGTGAAGAGACCGGAGTCATAAATGCAGCAGAAGCGGAAACTGCAACAATCATTGCAAATGGAGCAGGAGAGTAGCCAAGCTGTTTAGCTATCGCAAGTGCAATCGGCATGACTAAGATCGCAGTCGCGGTATTTGAAATGAAAGCACTAATGACAGCGGTAAAGACAAAGAGGGTGATTAATACAAAATGGACATCTAAATCTTGCATCACTTCAAGTAGGAATTGTACGATTAAATCAACCCCGCCTGTTTTTTGTAATGCAATTGAAAAAGGCATCATTCCTACAATTAATACAATACTTGGCATATGAATAGATTCATAAGCACTTTTTATATCGACACATCGGAATTTTCCTAATAACAAACAGGCAATTAGTGCTGCCATTACATTTGGCACAATGCCGGTAATCATTAATACCACCATTGTAAAAACAGCAAATAAAGCATGAGGGGCTTGGCTCAATGCCGGTGGGGCTTTTTTGCTTTCTTCCGGTGATCTAAGTAAGAAGAAATCTCGGTTATCGTTATCCATTTTTCGGATTTGTTGCCAAACACCCATCACTAATAAAATATCGCCAAACTTAAGAGGAGTTTCGATAAGTTCGTCTTGAATAATTTCGCCATTGCGTTTTAAGCCTACAATGCTTAAATGGTATTTTGAACGAAATTTCAGTTCGCGAATCGTTTTACCGATGCATTCTGCTTCCGGCATCACGGAAATTTCTGCCATACCGACAGATTTAGCATAGGAGGAAAAATACTCGCCTTTCAATGCAATCGGTTTTAATTTTAAGTGTTCATAGCAGCGTTGATAAGTTTCTGCATCTAATGCAGTATCAAGCAATAAAATATCTTTTGGTTGGAAAACCTCGTTAACAGAGGCATTGATAGTGATAGTTCTAAAATGTTTGTTACGTTGAATAGCAATAATATTTAATCCATATTCAATACGCAGATTGAGTTGCCCGATAGTTTTACCCACACACTCGGAATCCGGTTCAACCAATAACATTTTTGCTCGACCTTGCAGCTGATATTCTTCAATAAGATGCGACATTGAGAAATCTTGGATGCTAGATTGGTTTTCATTTTGTTCTCCGTTATCCAACCATCGACGGGCAATCAGCATATAGCCGATTCCCAGCACTAAAATGATTAGACCTATTGGTGTGAAGCTAAAGAAGTTAAAGCCTTCAAAACCACTTTTTACTAATTCGGAATGGGCTACTAAGTTGGGCGGTGTGGCAATTAACGTCATCATTCCGCTGATTAAGCCGGCAATACTTAGAGGCATCATTAGGCGGCGAGGTGAAATTTCCATACCTGAACAAATGGCTAATACTACCGGAATAAAAATCGCCACAATGCTGGTAGAACTCATAAATGAGCCAAGTCCTGCGATAGAAAGCATTAATAAAATCAATACTTTCGTTTCATTTGCGCCCGATACTCTCATTAACCAATCACTGACTTGATTTGCTACACCTGTTCGCACTAAACCTTCCCCTACAATAAAGAGTAGAGCAATCAGTACTACATTTGGATCGCTAAGCCCGGCAAGCACTTCGTTAACTGATAAAATATCGGTTAGACTGAAAAAGAGCATGACAATTAATGCCACAATATCCATCCGCAATTTGTTTTGGATAAATTGCCAAATAGCAAAAACGAGCAACGTCATTACCCAAAAGAGTGGTTGTTGTAAGAAATCGGGAAGAAAAGAGAGAAGCGATTGCATAGCCATATCCTCAAAAAGACTTTAAGCTAGATTACACCTCTTTGAAGAAAGAAAAAAGCCGAGATAATCAAAAAAATAGTTGAAAGTTCCACCTATTACAGCGGACTTTCAACATTAAGTTGCTCGTCAATTTCAGTAATAGCAAGAATCAAGCTTGAACGGATCATTTTTTCTAAACGCATTTGCTGCATTTGAAATAACATGGAGTCTTTATTACCCTGCGAGGATTTACCTTTTAGCAATTCATTGATGGGGAAAAAATCAATATGATGTAAATCTTTTACAAATTGCACTACAGCAGGGTGCGAAAAAGAGAATTCTTCCTCTTCTTCATATAAATGCTGTTTGACTTCAAGAAAGAGTGAAATGTCTTCAAACACTTTAGGAGAAATCACGCCCAACCCAAGTAATACTTTTAAGCGAACCGACAGTTCAGCTAAAGGACCTTGGTGCTCAAATAAAGAGTCCACCACCGATTTTAAGGCAAAATCAGTTTTGCGAAATACCCGCTCAATTAGCTGTTCGACTTGGCTGGAAAATAGCTGATTCGCAAGCGTGAGGAACCCTCTTAATGTGGGTTCCTCGTTTAGTTTGTCTATATAATCCACAATAGTTTAATAACCACTATTTGTATAAAGCAACAATATGATCGATAACGGTTTGGTCATTTAAGCCGGTGTATTTTTTTACCGCCGCTTCCACACCGTTTTTTGCAAGAAAATCGGCTAATTCGACCGCTTGTGGGTCGTCTTCGTTGCGGTAATTTAACGCCATGACTACGCCTTTAACCAGATTGGCGTGCGGTAAGCCGTATTCGAGCGTACCACGCAGAGGCTTGATTAAGCGGTCGTTTTCGCTCAGTTTGCGGATTGGCTCACGCCCTACACGGTTTACGTCGTCGTTTAAGTACGGGTTGGCGAAACGTTTGAGGATTTTTTCGATATAGGCAGCGTGGGCTTGTGTATCAAAGCCGTAACGTTTAATCAGCACCGCACCGCTCTCTTCCATCGTTGCTTTCACTTGGGCTTTGATCGGCTCAATCGCAATCGCCTCTTTAATCCACTGCACGCCCGCTTGTTTACCGAGGTAAGCACAGATCAAATGCCCTGTGTTGAGGGTAAAGAGTTTACGCTCCACGAACGCCATTAAGTTGTCGGTCAGCTCCATACCTTTGATTTGTGGAATCTCGCCCTTGAACTGGGTTTGATCGACAATCCACTCACTGAACTCTTCTACCGTCACTTCTAATGGATCGGCAGGGTTGGCTTCGGCAGGTGGGACAATTCTGTCCACAGCACTGTCCACAAAACCTACAAATTGTTCGACTTTTTCCTGCTCGCAAGCGGTTAGATTTTCGAAAATTTTTGCTTTAAAGAAACTCGTGCCACGCACCATATTTTCACAAGCGATAATGTTTAACGGTTGAGTGTTGCCGCTTTCCACACGCGCCACTAACGCTTTGGCGAACAGCGGAGCGATAAAGCCCAGCACGTTCGGGCCGACGGCGGTGGTGATTAAATCGGTAGTTTTGACTTGCTCGATCACCGCATTTTCATCTTGGGAGTTAATCGCGGCGATGTTTTTCACGATTTCCACACGGCTGTCATCGCCGACGATTTTCACTCCGTATTGCTTGTTTTGGTTGATTTGGTCGATTTGGGTTTGGTTAATGTCGGCAAAGGTCACGAAAACGCCGGCATCGGCAAGAAGTTTCCCGATAAAGCCACGCCCGATATTGCCGGCACCGAAATGGAGTGCGTTCATAATTTGTTTTCCTTTATTTGATAAATTCAATGCTTTGAGAATGAATTGCGTGAAATAAAAATTCCCCTCTTTAGCAAAGAGGGGTTAGGGGAGATTTGGCACTCGTTATTTGCGAAGTGAGAGATTGAATAAGGTAACAAATTCAAAAGTCATAATACGAAAAATTAATTATTTTCTCCGTTTATTTCTTCTGCCAAATCTCCCCCTGCCCCCTCTTTGCTAAAGAGGGGGTAGCTTGGATTATTTAGATAAAAGAGCCAACACTTTCTCAACATCATTGGTTGATGTCAATGTCTTCATCGCATCTTCATCATCAAGTGAATTGGTTAAGCTACTCAAAATCTGAATGTGGTCGTTGCCTTTGGCCGCGATACCAACAACCAGTTTCGCCACGCCGTCTTCTTCATCGGTAAAGCGAACGCCGTTTGGATATTGGCACACCACGATACCGGTTTTGATCACGCTGTCTTTGGCATCAGATGTACCGTGCGGTACGGCTAAGCCTTCGCCTAAGTAGGTGGAAACCATCTCTTCACGGGCGAACATCGCATCCACATAGCTTGGCTCTACAAAGCCTGCTTTGACTAACTGCTCACCGGCAAAACGGATGGCGTCTGCTTTGTTTTCAGCCTGTAAACCTAAGAACACTTGGGCGGCTTGTAATTTTAAGCCTTCAGCTTGTGCTTTTTCAACAATCGGATTTGCAAAATTTTGGCTATTTTTAACCGCTTGTTGTAGTTGGTTGTTACCTAATTTTGCCACTAAACTGTCATAGAACGCACTGTCTAAGAAGTTAGTTAAAGATAAATGTTGAGCCGAGGCCACACGTTGTTGTGCGCGAGCGGTTAAGTCTTTGTGGGTGATAACCAGCTGTGCATCTTGCGGTAAGTCGTTGATTGCTAAGTTTTGCACTTCAATGTTTAAGCCGGCTGCTTGTACTTTCTTGCGTAACATACTCGCACCCATCGCACTTGAACCCATACCTGCGTCACAGGCTACATAGATTTTGCTTACATTGCCGTTTACTGCTGTAGCCACTACACCTTTGCTTTCCGCTTTCATCGCTTGGGTTTGAGCTTGGGCATCTTCTAATGAGGCTTCACCTTTTTGGGTTTTGAGTAAGATAGACGCAATCGCAAAGGTCACGGCACAAGAGAGAACTACAGAAGCAATCACGGCAAAGTGTGCGCCTGGTGCAGTCATCGCAAGGATGGCGAAGATAGAACCCGGAGAAGCCGGTGCGATTAAGCCACCACCTAATAATGAGTTAGTTAAAACGCCGGTTGCACCCCCTGCGATTACCGCAAGGATCAAACGTGGACTCATCAACACATACGGGAAATAAATTTCGTGAATACCACCTAAGAAGTGAATGATTGACGCACTCCCTGCGGTCTGTTTTGCTGTGCCACGACCGAAGAACATATAAGCCAGTAAGATACCAAAGCCCGGGCCTGGGTTCGCTTCAATTAAGAACAGGATCGATTTACCCACTTCCTGCGCTTGGGCTGTGCCAAGCGGGGTGAATACACCGTGGTTGATCGCGTTGTTTAAGAACAGGATTTTCGCTGGCTCAACGATGATCGAGGTTAATGGCAGAAGACCCGCTTCAACCAACGCACCCACGCCAGCACCTAACGCCGCAGAAATTTGGGTTACGATACCGCCGATAAACGCGAACGATAACATCGCTAAAATCATACCGATGATACCAACCGAGAAGTTGTTCACCAACATCTCAAAACCGCTTTTCACTTTGCCGTCAATTGCTTTATCGAAGGTTTTGATCGCCCAGCCGCCAAGAGGACCCACGATCATCGCACCTAAGAACATCGGGATCTCAGACCCTACGATGATACCCATTGTGGTGATCGCACCGACCACCGCACCACGCTCGCCGCCGACTAATTTACCGCCGCTATAACCGATTAACAGCGGCAGCAAGTAAGTAATCATCGGGCCAACTAGTTTCGCAAAGGTCTCGTTCGGCAACCAACCGGTTGGAATAAATAAAGCGGTGATGAAACCCCACGCAATAAACGCACCGATGTTCGGCATCACCATATTAGACAAGAAACGCCCAAAACCTTGGACTTTCACTTTAACATTAGACATAAAGACCTCGAAAAGGAGAGAAATTAGGGTTGAATAAATTATTGTGTAAATTAGCACCACTTTTAAAAGTTACAAAAATGTTTCTATTAGAAATGTGAAGTAGATCACATAATATTTTTTAAATGATTTTTTGTAAATGTGATCTAGTTCACATTTTTGGGTTTTTTCTCTAATTTTAATTTGATGAAATGTGTAAATTTTTCTCTAAAAATAACCGCTTTCTTTCTTCTCTCCTTTGAATCTATGTTAAAATTCCACGTTTTTATGATATGAGAGAGAATTAACGTGGAACAAAATTTAGTCGAATTTTTAACAAAAACCTTAGATGATTTAAAAGCACAAGATATTTTAGCCATTGATGTAAAAGGCAAATCCAGCATTACTGATACGATGATTGTTGCAACAGGAACGTCCAGCCGTCATGTGGCTTCAACCGCTGATCGTTTAATTACAGAGGCAAAACAAGCCGGATTTGAAGTATTTGGTGACGAAGGTAAGGCGGTGGCAGACTGGATAGTGGTAGATTTTGGGCAAGCAATCGTGCATTTATTGCAATCAGATAGCCGTGATATGTATCAATTAGAAAAACTTTGGGCATAATTTTAATTTAGTAAAAGACAAGCGGTTATTTTTTGTGATTATTTTGCAAAAACACTTGCGTTTAAACATCGGCTTTACTGGTGGTGCGGAGTGCGAGCTTAATAAGTAAATTTTTATAAAAAAGTAACCGCTTGTAGTTGAGTTAAACATAAGATGAAAATTCAATTAATTGCGGTAGGTACTAAAATGCCGGTGTGGGTTACTACTGGTTTTGAGGAGTATCAACGTCGCTTTCCAAAAGATATGCCGTTTGAGTTAATTGAAATTCCGGCAGGAAAACGCGGTAAAAATGCCGATACCAAACGCATTTTAGAGCTGGAAGGTAAAGCAATGTTGGCCGCTGCCGGTAAAGCTAAAGTGGTGACCTTGGATATTCCCGGTAAGCCTTGGACAACCGAGCAATTAGCTTCACAATTAGAGGCATGGAAAAATGATGGGCGTGATGTCGCCTTATTAATTGGTGGACCTGAAGGATTATCGCCTGAATGTAAAGCAACGGCTGAGCAGAGTTGGTCGCTTTCTCCTTTAACTTTACCTCACCCGCTTGTTCGGGTTGTTGTGGCGGAGAGTTTATATCGGGCATGGTCATTAACTATTAATCATCCCTATCACCGAGAATAGTTAGCAGAGAGTATCAGATAAATATTATGTTTGGTAAATTAGGAAAACTCACCTCATCCCATTCGCGAGAGAAGGTGCGGGACGGGCAAGCAGAAAGTAATTTGTTTGCACGTCGTGCCTTAGTTGCGTTTATGGGGGTGCTTGCGTTAACAGGTGTGCTGTTAACCAACCTCTATCATTTGCAAGTGGTGAATTATGAGGATTACCAAACTCGTTCAAACGGTAACCGTATCAAGCTTTTGCCTGTGCCGCCGGCTCGGGGCTTAATTTATGATCGTAACGGTAAGGTGTTGGCGGAGAATTTGACTTATTTTGGTCTGTTTATTGTGCCGGAGAAAACAGAAAATATTGAGCAGACTTTGTTGGAGTTAAAAGAGATTGTCGGTTTAACAGACGAAGATATTGAGAACTACAATAAAGAGAAAAAGCGGACTTCTCGTTATACGCCTATTATGCTTAAAGGTAATCTAAATGAAACTCAGATGGCTCGCTTTGCGGTGAATCAGTTCCGTTTCCCAAGTTTAGATGTGCAGGCTTACTATAAACGTAATTATCCTTATGGGGAGCTTTTAACTCATATTATCGGTTATGTAGCGAAAATTAATGAAAATGATAAGAAAAAGCTGCAAGAAGAGGGTAAGTTCGGTAATTATGCGGGTTCTCATGATATGGGGAAATTGGGTATTGAGAAATTCTATGAAGATCAGCTTCACGGCAAAACAGGTTTTGAGGAAGTTGAAATCAATAACCGCGGTAAAGTGATTCGCAAGTTACGTGACCAAGAAGGGGTTGCCGGTAGTAGTGTTCGTTTAAGTATTGATGTGGAATTACAGCAATATGTGATGTCGTTACTTTCCAATCACAAAGGAGCGGTTGTTGTGCTTGACCCAAGGGATAGCAGCATTTTAGCTATGGTGTCAAGCCCAAGTTATGATAACAATCTATTTGTGGGGGGATTTCAGGTAAGGATTACAAAGCATTATTAGAAGACCCAACCCGTCCACTTTACAGCCGTACTACTCAAGGAACTTATCCACCGGCTTCAACGATCAAGCCGTTTATGGCAGTTGCCGGCTTGGAAGAGGGGATGATTACGCCAAGTACCACGATTTCCGATCCCGGTTATTGGATTTTGCCCGGTACGACTCAGCGTTATCGAGATTGGAAACGTAGCGGACACGGCTTAACCAATGTGAATAAAGCCATTACAGAATCATCAGATACTTTCTTTTATCAATTAGCCTACAAAATGGGGATTGATAAAATGTCGGAATGGATGAAGAAATTTGGTTTTGGGGTCAAAACCGGTATTGATATTTTTGAGGAATCTGCCGGTGTGATGCCTACTCGTGAATGGAAGCAAAAACGTTATAAAAAATCTTGGGTACAGGGAGATACCATTCCTGTTGGCATCGGGCAAGGCTATTGGATTTCAACCCCGTTACAACTAGCCAAAGCAACCGCGGTATTAATTAATAACGGACGGGTAAACACACCTCACCTAATGCTTGAAATACAAGGTAGTAACACGGTAACACCTTATCAAGATCCATTATTATATGAAGATATTAAAGGCGTGCCGGATGCTTATTGGAATCTGGCAAAGCAGGGAATGTATAATGTCAATCATGCCGCCAACGGTACTGCTCGTAAAGTGTTTGCCGGTGCTTTTTATCATTCGGCGGGTAAAACCGGGACAGCACAGGTGTTTAACTTAAACGGCAAAAACTATGATAAAAATGCCATTAAAAAAGAGTTGCATGACCACGCGTGGTTTATTGGTTATGCCCCGTATGAACAACCTCAAGTGGTGGTTGCCTTAATTTTGGAAAATGCCGGCGGTGGTGGTAGTGCCGCGGCACCTGTAGCTCGGCAAATTATGGATTATGCCTTGCGTAAAGGAATTGGTATTCCGCCTAATTTGCAAAATTCTGAACAAAATCGATCGCTTGCAGTAGAGGACAATAATGAGTAGTGGAATTAGGAAATTTTTCTGGAAAATTTTTTCGCTGGATATTCTGTTGTTAGTAGGTTTATTTTCTATTACAGGATATGGCTTGTTGGTCTTATATAGTGCAAGTGGTGCTAATGAGCGGATGTTTACTAACCGCCTTATTCAAGTAGCTCTTGGAATGGGGCTAATGTTTATGATGGCGATGGTTCCTCCTCGTTTCTATCAAAAAGTATCGCCTTATTTATATGTATTTTGTTTAGTATTACTGATTTTGGTGGATTTAGTCGGGGAAACCAGTAAAGGCGCTCAACGCTGGTTAAATTTAGGTTTTGTCCGTTTTCAACCATCAGAAATCGCCAAACTTGCAGTTCCTCTAATGGTAGCTACGTATTTAGGTAAAAGACCGCTTCCTCCAAGCTTTAAAGATACTTTTATTGCTCTTGCCATTATTTTAGTCCCAACCTTGTTGGTTGCTATACAGCCTGATTTAGGTACTTCAATTCTGGTTTGTTCTGCCGGTATTTTTGTTTTGTTTTTAGCCGGTCTTAGCTGGAAATTAATTGGGGCAGGTGCGGTATTTTTGGCAGGATTTATCCCAATTATGTGGTTTTTCCTGATGCATGATTACCAAAAAACGAGGGTGATGACTTTAATTGACCCGAATAAAGATCCGCTTGGGGCGGGCTATCATATTATTCAATCGAAAATTGCAATTGGTTCGGGGGGAATTAACGGTAAAGGCTGGATGGAGGGGACTCAATCCCAATTAGAGTTTCTACCTGAGCCACATACAGATTTTATTTTTGCCGTGTTAAGCGAAGAACATGGTATGATAGGTATCTTGATTTTATTGGCAATCTATTTATTTATCATTGCCAGAGGATTGGTTATCGGAACAAAAGCAGATTCTGCCTTTGGACGGATATTATCCGGCGGGACAGCTCTCCTGTTTTTTGTTTATGTTTTTGTAAATATTGGCATGGTGAGTGGTATTTTACCTGTAGTAGGTGTACCATTACCGCTTTTCAGTTATGGTGGTACTTCTTATGTAACACTGATGGCGGCATTTGGATTAATGATGTCTACCTATGTTCATCGTAAACGTGTGGGTAGTAATAATCCCTATGACAAGCTGAAATAATATTTAGGTGCATTGATTGAAGCAATGCACTTTTGAACTTTTTGCTTTTTTGCGGTATCAAAAAGCAGTGAAACTATCATCGTTACAAACAATAACGACATCCACATAGAGGAAAACTTATATGAGGTTAGGTAAAATTGTAACCCTGTTATTAGCTGGATTTCTGACTTTTGGTTCATTAAATTCTTTGGCTTCAACAAAGAGTACAAAAGCTAAGTCAAGTATCTCAACAAAGAAGCAGGTAGCTTCTAAAGTAACTAAAAAAGTAGTTAAAACGTCTAAAAAAGTAATTTATAACGTTGCTAAAAAGAGATCGACGATTAAGAAAAAGTCGGTAAAAACACTACAAGAAAATTCTACTCGCAAACATTTCCAAACCGGTGTTGCGAGTTATTATGCTAATAAATTTAACGGGCGTCTAACTGCAAATGGTGAAATTTTTAGTAATACGAAGATGACGGCAGCCCATAAAACTTTACCCTTTGGCACGTTAATTGAAGTCACTAATTTACGAAACGGGCGTTCTGTTATCGTGAGGGTAAATGACCGAGGGCCATATAGCCATGCTCGCGTAGTGGATTTATCATCTGCTGCAGCGAAGAAAATTGGTATGCATAATTCAGGTACGGCAAAGGTCAGAATTGCCATTTTGAATAGGAATATAAAATCAAGCTCAGATAATGAGCTTTATGCTTTGAAGTAACTAAGAGGAATCAGAAATAGTTTATGAAAAAAACATTAGTGAAAGCAATGAGTTTTATGAGTATCGCAGCATCAAGCCTAGCTTATGCTGATTTAAATGCGAATTTTAATTTACAAGCTCCGCAATTAAATGCTCAGACTTATATTTTAATGGATTATAACTCCGGTGAAGTGTTGGCTAGTTTGAACGCCGATCAACGCCAGTATCCGGCATCATTAACTAAAATGATGACCAGCTATGTAGTAGGTGAGGCGTTAAAAGAAGGGCGTGTTAAAAACAGCGATATGGTTACCGTTACCGAGAATTCTTGGGCACAGAAATTCCCGGGGTCTTCATTAATGTTTTTGGATTTAAACACCAAAGTGTCTGTTGCTGATTTGATGAAAGGCTTAATTATCGTATCAGGAAATGACGCATCAGTTGCACTTGCAGAACACGTATCAGGCTCCCAAGTGGCATTTATTAATGAAATGAATAAATACGCACAACAGTTTGGTCTGAAAAATACCCATTTTACGACTGTTCATGGTTTAGATGATCCGGAGCAATATTCCTCAGCTCGCGATATGGCGATTATCGGTTCACACATTATTCGTGATCAGCCGGAAGAATATAAAATTTACGCGGAAAAAGAGTTTCATTACAACATTAAAAAACCGCAACCTAACCGAAACGGTTTGTTATGGGATAAAACGCTTAACGTAGATGGCATGAAGACCGGGCACACAGATAAAGCAGGTTATAACTTGGTGGCATCTGCAACCAATAGTAATACTCGTTTGATTTCTGTAGTAATGGGGGTACCGACTTATAAAGGACGTGAAGTAGAAAGTAAAAAGCTGCTTCAATGGGGTTTTGCTAACTTTGAAACGGTAAAATCTATTCAGGCGTCTCAAGCGGTTGCGGAGCAGGCTGTTTATTATGGTGAAGCAAATAAAGTACAATTAGGTTCTATCCAAGATAGCTTTGTTACTGTACCAAAAGGCAGATCAACAGATTTGAAAGCCCGTTATGAACTTGAGAAGAAAAATCTGGAAGCTCCTTTAGTCAAAGGACAGGTTGTGGGCAAAATGATTTACCAATTAGATGGTAAAGATGTTGCGAGTACCAACTTACAAGTATTACAAGATGTACCGGAAGCCGGTATTTTCGGTAAGGCTTGGGACTGGATTGCTTTGACGGTTAAGAGCTTATTTGATTAATCTTGTAATTAAAAATTTCATCCCCATTTAGTGTGAAACAAGATCAAGCGGTGTGATTTTGCAAAAAATTTGCAAAATTTCACCGCTTACCGTTTAAAAATAAGGATAAAAAATGCAATCAAAAGCTATTAATTTACAAGATTTACCACAAGCCAAATTAAAAGATTTATTAGAATTTCCGTGCAGCTTTACTTTCAAAGTAGTAGGTGCGAATCGTGAAAATTTAGTGGATGATGTGGTAGCTGTTACTCAGCTTTACGCCAAAGGTGACTACAATCCCCGTCAACAACAAAGCTCAAAAGGCACTTATAATTCTGTGTCGATTGACATCTTGGCAGAAAATATTGAGCAAGTGGAAACACTCTATACCGAATTAGCCAAAATTGCCGGCGTAAGAATGGTATTATAATTTCGAACACAAGCTGCCCCTTTAGGGGCAACTTTATTTTAACAGGTGTGGAATATGAAATTGATTATTCGTCAACTCGGCATTCAGCCCTATGAAGAAATTTGGCATAAAATGCAATCTTTCACCGATAGTCGTGATGAAAATAGCGATGATGAGATCTGGCTGGTGCAGCATCCTTCTGTCTTTACTCAAGGCTCGGCAGGCAAGCCGGAGCATCTGCTCAATCCGAGCAATATCCCAGTGGTGCAAAGCGACCGAGGTGGGCAAATTACCTATCATGGGCCAGGACAGCAAATCATGTATGTGCTGTTGGATATTAAACGCTTAAAAGCTAACGGTAAAGAGATGTCGGTGCGTGAATTGGTGACGGCATTGGAACAATCTGTGGTGAAAACTTTAGCTGATTACGGTGTTGAAGGATATCCTAAAGCGGATGCTCCCGGAGTTTATGTGGATGAACAAAAAATTTGCTCGCTTGGTTTACGTATTCGCAAAGGGCGTTCTTTTCACGGTTTAGCCTTGAATATCAATATGGATTTAACGCCTTTCAGAAATATTAACCCCTGCGGTTACGCGGGGCTGGAAATGTGTCAGCTCAGTGAATTAATTGCTCGAAATGATTTAACTTGTGATGAAGTATCGCCAAAATTAGTGAATCATTTTATCTCAATTTTAGGCTATAATACCTCCCAAATTATTAACAATTAGGATACAAAATTTTAATGACTACGGTTACAGCTCAGTCCAATCCGAATAAAATGGCTCCTTTTAAAATGGAAAAGGGAGTGAAATATCGTGATGCGGCTAAGACCTCAATTATTCAAGTAAGAAATATCGATCCAGACCAAGAATTACTGAAAAAACCGGACTGGATGAAAATTAAATTACCGGCAAATTCGGCGAAAATTGACAGTATCAAAAATGGTATGCGTCGCCATGGTTTGCATTCTGTGTGTGAAGAAGCCTCTTGCCCGAACTTGCATGAATGTTTCAACCACGGCACGGCGACTTTTATGATTATGGGAGCAATCTGCACCCGCCGTTGTCCGTTCTGTGATGTAGCACACGGCAAACCGCTTCCACTCGACCCGGACGAGCCACGTAAAGTGGCAGAAACCGTGCAGGATATGAAATTAAAGTATGTAGTAATTACCTCGGTGGATCGTGATGACTTGCCTGATCGTGGTGCTGCACACTTTTCAGCAACGGTGCGTGAAATTAAAGCGTTAAACCCAAACTGTAAAGTAGAGATTTTGGTGCCGGATTTCCGTGGACGTGTTGAACAAGCGGTCGCAATTCTGAAAGAAAATCCACCGGATGTATTCAATCACAACTTAGAAAATGTGCCACGCTTATACCGCGAAGTTCGCCCGGGAGCGGATTATAAATGGTCGTTAGAGTTACTTAAAATCTTCAAGCGAGAGTTTCCGAATATTCCGACTAAATCCGGTTTAATGGTCGGGCTTGGCGAAACTAATGAAGAAATTTTAGAAGTGATGCAAGACTTGCGTGACCATGGTGTGACGATGCTAACCATCGGTCAATATTTACAGCCAAGCCGCCATCACCTAAAAGTGGAACGCTATGTACCACCGGCAGAGTTTGATATGTTCCGAGCTGAGGCAGAAAAAATGGGCTTCGAACATGCGGCTTGTGGTCCATTCGTCCGATCTTCCTACCACGCGGATTTACAAGCGAAGGGTGAGTTGGTGAAATGATTCAATAAGAATGAATATTTGATTCCAGAATGCGGATAACTATATAGTTATCCGCGTTTTTTATTAATACCTATTTCTTATAATTTTTCCAAAACTCAATTCCTTCTATAATGATTGGTGTGTAAGGTTTGTCTTGTTCTATAAAAGGGACAACTTTACGGTATTCTTGCCAAATAGCTTTTGTACTATCACCAGCTGTAAAATTACTACGTAAATCTAAAGCTTGTGTTCCATGCAGAAGTTGGAATGAGGCAATTTCATATAATCCGTTTACAATTTGGCGATTATTGGCAAGTGCAATGCTAGACATTGTAATAGTATCTTCTATATTTCCGGCTAATGTACTTGAGCTGAATGAAGCCGGTTGAGCAAGCTGTTTAATTCTGATATTCGTTTCTGCAAATGGTTTTTGAATAGCGCCGAATGCATGCCCTTCATTTTGTGGTGCAGATAAAAAGCGACTTAACTTAGTAAATTCCGGATTTTCGAATCGAATAATTTGCTGTGTCATCACTTCTGCTAATTTTACTAATGATTGGTTTAAATATTCTACCTTGTTTGTGATAGGTAAGAAGTTAAAGTTTGATGTAGGGTAAATTGCACCTAATTCACCTTCTTTAATTTCATAGCGTTTGAGTTGTGTCTGGTCTGCTGATATCACAGGAGATTTAGTCAATACTAAAGGATTATCATCGGTTGAATTGATCTGAATTTCTACCGCTTGTTTGAGTGCGTCAATATTTTCCGAAATGGCACCTAGTGTATATGCCATAGAACGGAATGAGAGAGGATCTTGCAATGAGCGAGTATCCGATGGTTTCC
Source organism: Mannheimia granulomatis (assembly GCF_013377255.1). Taxonomy (NCBI): domain Bacteria; kingdom Pseudomonadati; phylum Pseudomonadota; class Gammaproteobacteria; order Pasteurellales; family Pasteurellaceae; genus Mannheimia; species Mannheimia granulomatis. Next base: position 38,507 of record NZ_CP016614.1, on the reverse strand, counting down.
ACAAATCGCTTCCGTTAAGTGTTTTGCGTATTTTTTCGGCGACTTTCCTCATTCCTGCATAAGGACGGGCATTAACAGCTATTTCGCTAAATGGTGCCACATTACCATTGAATCCTTCTAATACCAATCCGAATAATGTAATTTGTTTATCTAAGAAACGTTGGTTATCTAATGTGAGAAGTACGGCTTCGCCTGCCATTAAGCTATTAGTACTTAAGATAGATAAAAAATCTTTACCGACAGGGTCAAGTGGTTGAATACCTAATCTTTCCATTACTGTTTTAGCCGCTTGGCGTTTACCTTGATAAAATACATCCCATTCGCCTATCATAGCTAAACCAATATGTGAGGCTAGGGTAATATCTGATTCTCCTACAGTTCCTCGACTTGGTACAACAGGTGTAATCCCATGGTTGAGGAACTCAAGATATTTTTCGGCTACTTCTCGTTGTACACCGGTTTCTCCATTTAGCATCGTATTTAAGCGAATCAACATACCTGCTCGTACAGTTTCAATAGGCAGTGGATCACCTAGGCCGGCTGAATGAGCTCTTAATGAGGATTTATTAAACTTTTTTGATACTGCTAATAATTCATCTGATACCACCTTAGTACCGTTTTTTTCTATGAAGATAGGTTTATCTTTATTCCAGCCAACACCCACGGTTAAACCATAAACGGGTACATTATTCAGAGCAGCTTCTAGAATGACATTATGACCCTGCTCAATATTTTTCCAAGCTTGATCATTGATATTAACTGTCTCGTTTTTACGGGCAACTTGTTCAACCTGTTCAAGTGTAAGATTGAGGTCAGGTGTAAGTTGTAATGCGAAGCTGCTTACATTAGTAAAAGATAAGGCTAGTAATATCGAGAAGTTTATAAGTTTTTTTTGCATGTTAGTTCTCCAATTTCTATGTTTTTAATAAATAGTAGTCGGGCTTAATTTTCTCATCCAGACTAATCCTATTAATGCGATTACACCCGTTATAGCCAAGTAAAAAGATAGAGCAAATTTATTGAGATTTGTTGCCCATGCCATTAAAGCCGGTGTAAAGCCTGCAAAGAAAATAGCGGCAATGTTATATGTTATTGACATACCTGTTGAGCGTATTCTTACAGGAAAGAAATTTGCCAAAACAGAAGGTGCAACACCCGCAAAAATAGAAACCATGATGCAGAACAGACTTTGTGCAATGATTAGATTATTCACTGTAGGGTTTGCATGTAGCCAAGCCAGAATAGGATAGCTGCCTACCATTAGAACAATAATTGCAAAAATTAAGATCTTATAAGGGCCAACTTTATCTGCTAAACGCCCGGACAATAGACATCCAATAACCATAAAGATATTGCCCAGTAATGCACCTAAGAAACTATCACTGCGTTGGAAACCTAATCCTACGTTAGGTGAAGCATAATAGGTTGGCATATAAATGATTAACGTATACACGCAGACAGTCCAAAGGATAGAGAATAAGATTCCCGCAATCAGATGAGATGGATATTTACTTACAATATCTAATAAAGGCGTTTTTTCGGTTTTTTGTTGTTGTAAGGTTGTGAATTCCTCTGTTTCATGTAATGTTTTGCGAATATAGAATCCTACAGGTACAATGAGCAAACCGAAAATAAAGGGTAAACGCCATGCCCATTGGTTAATTTCTTGCGGAGAAAAAAGGGAACTGACACTCCAGCCTGCAAGTGCGGCAAGGATATTGGATATACCCATACTTGCTTGTAACCATGCGGCATAGGTTGCTTTTTTATGAGTCGGTGCTGATTCTACGAGAAATGCCGTTGCTCCTCCAATTTCCCCACCGGCTGAAAAGCCTTGTAATAAGCGCCCAACTAATAAAAGTATTGGGGCCCCAGCACCAATCACCCAAACTGGAGGCGCGATAGCAATAATAAAGGTACCCAATGCCATTAATCCGATGGTTAAAGTAAGTGCTGCCTTACGGCCAACTTTATCGCCATAGGCTCCGAGAAATATTGCACCTAATGGCCGAGCAATAAATCCTACACCAAATACCAGAAAGGTTTTCACTAAGGCGGAGGTTTCGTTTCCATCTTCAAAAAAACTATGTCCGATATAGGCTGCAAAGAAAGCGAAAATACTAAAGTCATACCATTCCAAAGCATTACCTATAGAGGTTGCAGCTACTGCTTTTCCGGAACTGTTTTTAGTTTGAGTGTTGTGTTGCATATATATTTTTCCTTTAATTTCTTATGAATTTACAAGCGGTCTTTTTTATGTATTTTTTTGCTAAATAAAGATTAGGGTTAACTTAACTGAATATAATTTAGACCTTTTTGTATCGCTTCATCCAGTGCTTCCGGATAACCGGCATCGGCATAACGCATAATGCCAAGGCTGGTATCATTGGTCATGGAAAGCCGTAAACGTTCAGCAGCTTCTGGTGAGCCATCTGCAATGACAGTGACTCCGGCTGAGGTCATATAACCGCTATACCCACCTCCGCCTGAGTGAATTGCGACCAAATCAGCTTGTGAGGCACAATTCACCATGGCATTGATAAGCGGCCAGTCTGCAATGGCATCAGAGCCATCAATGAGGTTTTCGGTCATAATGTTGGGGTGAGCCATTGCTCCGGCATCTAAGTGGTCTCTGGTAAAGGCAATGGGGGCAGAAAGCTTACCTTCAGCAACCATTTGGTTGACGGCAAGAGCTAAGTCAGTACGTTCTTGGTGGCCTAACCAAGCAATACGAGCAGGTAATCCTTCAAAGGGAACGTATTGACGAGCAAGATTTATCCAATTTGTGATAATTTTGTTTTGTGAAAAATGTTCCAGTACATAATTATCTATCGTAGCAATATCTTGAGGGGTATTTGAGAGAGCAATCCAGCGAAAAGGGCCTATTGCACGGCTAAATAATGGGCGTAAAAAGGCTTCGGTAAAAATAGGAATATCGAAGGCATTTTCAATACCTGCATTTTTGGCGTGTGTGCGAATTAAATTTCCATTATCGAATACAATAGAACCCGCTTTTTGGAAATCAAGCATAGCTTTTAGGTGGCGTTTAATTGCACTTAAGTTTGCATTAATTAATGTTTGATGATCTGTTTCTCGTAATTTTCTGACAGTTTCTAAATCAAATTCCGGTGGCAGATAGCCATAGACTAAATCATGAGCCGAAGTTTGGTCTGTGACAATATCTGGTATTAGGCCTCGTGCGTAAATTTGAGGGTAAATCTTAGCGGCATTACCTAATAAACCAACCGATATAGCTTCTTTTTTGTCTGTGGCTGCTTTGATCCAAGTTAATGCTTCATCCAGATTATCCGTATGTTTTTTGAGATAGCCAATCCGTAAACGTTTTTTAATACTTTCGGGATTTGCATCAACAACGAGAATTGCGGCTCCTGCCATGTAACCGGCTAATGGTTGAGCTCCTCCCATGCCTCCAAGACCTGCAGAAAGAATAAAGCGACCGGCTAGATTACCTTTAAAGTAACGTTCTGCGATACGACTAAATATTTCATAAGTGCCTTGGATGACCCCTTGAGATCCGATATATTGCCAATCCCCTGCGGTAAGACCTCCCCAACATATTAAGCCTCGGCGTTCTAATTCATAGAAAATGTCAGCTTTAGCCCACTGACCTACGATATTGCAATTTGCCATAATTACAATAGGAGCTTTAGCATGCGTTTTTAGTAAGCCAATAGGTTTACCTGATTGTACGATGAGTGTGTAATCTTCAGTCATTGTTTTCAATGATGTGACAATCGACTCATAACTGGCTTGATTACGTGCTGCTTTACCAAGAGCGGCGTAAACAATTAATTTTTCGGGAGCCTCCCCTACAATTAATACATTCTCCAGCAAACGCAGTAATGCCTCTGTACGCCAATTTTTGCAACGAAGTCCATTTTTCCAGTTTGCTGTGGTTGGAATTTGAAAAGCCATTTTATTTTTCTCCTAATGCGTAGCTATATAAGTCAATGCCTAAAATAGCCTCTACAGGCGGATAAACACTGGGATCGATTACACTTGATGAAAGAGGGATCTTGTTTTTATCAATGTGAAAGACCACTATTTCCATACCTTCTTTAACTTGTCCGGCACTAATTGGCTGGCCATTTGTATCAAGAGTAGTAATAACATCCGGGTAAGTGGCAATACGGGTTCCATCTGCAAGATCTACCGCCATGTGTTCATTCATTACGTGAATTTTTACTGCATTTTTCCCTATACCTATTTGGATGATACCGACATCAAAAGCCTGATCGGTATATTGAAGGGTATTTTTCTTTACTTTACCGGATGCAATAATAGAACCTCCCGTATGTGCACAAATCGCCTCAATAATTTTTGAGCCTCCTTTACGCTCGGCTTGAACGATCGCTTCACCTAAAGAGAGTGCCTGTGATATACCGCCAAGCGCTGCGTGTTGGCGAACATAACTGGCGCGTATTGGATTGCGGCAGCTTGCAATAAAGCCACCAGACATATCGGATGCTTTGCGTAATATCGGAGAAATTTTGGAGGTAGCACCTTTAGTCACTAATTCAATGTATTGATTATTTTTGCGATTACCACCGGCAGCGGTTTGAATCATATGTTCAGGGGAGTTAGCAAGTCCAATAGAACCCATATCGCCTGTAGGATGAGCACGTAAATCGCCTACGGCATCAATTACTTTTGTGCCTAGAATTGCAGAAGGTAGCCAGCCATTTACGGTTGAAGACATGCCATTTTGCCCTATCATTAAGCCATATAGTTTTTCACCTAGTGCTTCTTGTAGTAATTGAACTGCTTTAACATAATCCACGCCAAGCATCTCCCAGTCAGTTAAACCACCGGGTGCGCCAATAGCTGCGGCAGTTGCAATCCACGCATTATCATCAACCTCCTCCATGCTAACTAATTCCGGCTTGCCGATAGTAACAGCTGCACGGCCTAGAGTGTAACCATGTTCCATCCAGCCACCGCCGCCACATGCAAATATAGATCCTCCTTTTACAGCGAAATCAACATCTTGAAGGGTTAGAATTCTGCTCATAAATGCTCCTATTATGAAATGCGATATAATTACAAACATAATTTATGTTGCAGTAAAGCTAATAGAATTCCCAATAATAAAAAAAGATTATTTATATCAAAGTAGAATATATAGGTGAGTAATAAAATAAAAGGAAATATGATGCACATATTTCCTTAATGATAAGCTGATTATAAGAGAGAGGGATTATTATTGAATGATCGCTGTCTGCCTATACTCATATCCCGACTCATTTGTTTCCCCTTTTGCCACAAATTCAAACAAATGCGTGATGCAATTTGGGGCGTCGCTGTCTTGGTGGGAAACAAATAAGAGCTGGGTTTGGCTGTTATTGACCAGTTGGTCGATAAACTGTTTCACTAATTTACGGTTAATGCCGTCTAAGCCTTGTAGCGGTTCGTCTAAAATCAGAATAGGCGGGTGTTTTACCATCGCTCGGGTGATGAGCAACAGGCGTTGTTGCCCCCACGAGAGTGAGCGGAACGGTTTTCTGGCAACATCAGCTAAGTTAAGGCGTTCCAGCCACTCCATTGCTTTGAGTTGTAAACTGTTGGGGATTTGTTGATATACACCAATACTGTCGAAAAAGCCGGAAATAATCACCTCAATTGCCGCACAATTTACGCGGTAATCCATATGTAATTGGCTGCTGACATAGCCGATGTTTTTCTTAATATCCCAAATGGTTTCGCCTGTGCCACGTTGGCGACCGAATAAGCGGACTTTGTTGGCATAAGATTGCGGGTGATCTCCTGTGATAATTGAAAGTAGTGTGGATTTGCCCGCACCATTTGGGCCTTTAATCCACCAATTCTGTTTCGGGGCAACAGTCCAGGTTAGGTTGTCGAGAATTTTTTTCTCACCATATTGAATATTCACCTTTTCCAGCTCAAACGGATTAATGGTACTATCCAATACCATCAGCGGGGTAGCTCCGTCAGGCAAAGGTACATTGATATTCTCTTCTGCAAATTTTAGTTGAGAATAGACCGCTTGTTGTTCCACTTCCACCCGTTTTCCTTGCAAAATGAGCTGTAAATGGTCGAGCAGGGCAATATGGCTGGCAGCTTCAGGAATATCGTTAAAGCGGTTTACAATCAGCACTAATGCCATTTTGCTTTGCAGCTCACCGACAAGCTGCATCCAATATTGCGCCGATTGTTGATCTAAGCCTTCAAACGGTTCGTCTAAAATCAGTAAGTCTGGTTCACTCACCAACAGTTGGCAGAACAACACTTTGCGGCTTTCGCCGGTGGAAAGCTGAATAAACGGGCGTTCAAGCAGGTGTGTGATGCGAAGCTTTTCCGCATATTCCTCACAGAGAACATTTTTGTCGCTACCGTTTAGAATAATTTGGCGGGCGGTTAAACCGAAATCATCGGGAGAAACGCTGTCGTTGTTGCGGTCGTTAAAAATTTTCTCAATGATTTTTTGTTGTTGCTCGAAAGAGAGGAGCTGAATATTCTGAAAATGGTTGTCGTAACTGCCAGAATAAATAGGAAGTTTGCCTTGCAACGCAAGGGAAAAGGCGGTTTTGCCCGAGCCATTACCGCCAACCACCACCCAGAAATCATTGGATTGAATAGTGAGTTTTTTTATGGTTAATTTTTGCTGTTTATGTAGTGAAAAAGCAGCATTTTCAATGTGAAGAGAGCGTTGTGTTTGCATATTTTTCTATATTTATTGTTTGATTTTTATAACTGTTTCCCAACGCTAAACCAATCAGTTCGCCCGTTTAGGAAATCTTGTACCGACATCGGCTTTTTACCTGCCGGCTGAAGTTGGGTAATGTTTAACACGCCCTCTTGAGTAGCAATTTGAATACCGTTTTTATTCACATTCACCACAGAGCCTGCTGCTTTGTTTTGATGCGGTAATACAGTCGCTTGATGGATTTTAATGCTTTGCTCAACACCTTCAACCTCTAGAGTTAAAAAGCTCATCGGCCACGGATTAAAAGCACGTATATTGCGTTCGAGTTGTGCAGCTGAGAGATTCCAGTCCAATTTTGCCTCTTCTTTGGATAATTTTTCTGCATAATTAGATTGGATTTCATCTTGCTTTTCTGCTTTGAAGGTTTGATTTTCTAAACCGTTTAATACCTCCAACAATGCAGGTGGGGCAAGTTCTGCCAGTTTAGTGTAAAGAGAGGCTGAGGTTTCATTTGGCTCAATTGGTGTTGTGACTTTATGCAGCATATCACCGGTGTCTAAGCCGATATCCATTTGCATAATTGTTACGCCGGTTTCGTTGTCGCCCGCCCAAATTGAACGCTGAATCGGAGCTGCTCCACGCCAGCGGGGTAGCAGCGAGCCATGTACATTCAAGCAACCGTATTTCGGAGCGTTCAGTACGGCTTCTGGCAGAATTAAGCCATAAGCAACTACGACCATCACATCGGCATTTAAGGCTTTGAGTTCTGCTTGTGCTTCTGCGTTGCGTAGTGATTTCGGTTGAAAAACAGGAATGTTATGTGTTTCAGCCAGTTGCTTCACCGGACTGGCTTGCAGTTTTTTACCGCGACCGGCAGGTTTGTCCGGTTGGGTGTAAACGGCAATTACATTATGCTCTGAATCTAATAATGCTTGTAAATGTTGAGCGGCAAAATCAGGTGTGCCGGCAAAAATAATATTGAGTTTTGACATAATCGTTATTGTATAAAAGTGGATAAAGTAAAGCCTTATTAAACCATTAAATAGCCTAAATAAAAAGTGGATGGATGTGGTATGATTGCACCAAAAAGCGCAAGAAGTAATAGATTATGGAATTTTTTATCCCAAAAGCAGAAACAGTATTTGAAGAAGAGATTAAAAAAAGCCGTTTTATTACCTATATTCGTCATACTGAGGGCATGGAACAAGCCAAAGCCTTTTGGCAAGAGATGAAAATACTGCATCCGCATGCTCGCCATTGGTGTTGGGCAACGGTTGCAGGCACACCGAATGACTCCCAACAATACGGTTTTTCTGACGATGGTGAGCCTTCCGGCACGGCAGGTAAACCGATGCTAAATTACTTGCTTGGCTCTGGTTTGGGCGAGGTAACTGCGGTGGTGGTGCGATATTACGGTGGTATCCAGCTCGGTACAGGCGGGTTGGTTAAGGCTTACGGTAGCGGTGTGCAGCAAGCCTTATTGCAGTTGGAAAAAAGTCGCAAAGTTTTGCGAAAAAACTACCGCTTGCAATGTGAATATGAGCAATTTAATACCATTTCACACCTTATCAGTGAAAAAGATATTGTGATATTAGAGCAGGAATTTAGCGATAAAGTAAACTTATTATTAGCCTTTAACCCCAGCGATTTTGAGACGTTTTCCAATGAGCTAACTCAATGTTTTTCGGGGAAGTTGGCATTAATTAAACAAGAGAATTAAGAGTAAAAATGCAGTTTTTTTCAATTATTCGCATAGTTGGCATTTTAGTGATGTGCTTTTCTTTCACAATGCTTGTGCCGGCAACGGTTGCCTTAATTTATGGTGATGGTGGCGGACGGGCTTTTTTAGAGGCTTTTGCTTTGAATTTTGTGGTCGGAACGATGCTGTGGTGGTTTTGTCGCAGTAACAAAAACGAGCTACGAGCCCGAGAAGGTTTTTTAATTGTTGTGCTGTTTTGGGTTGTGTTGGGCTTGTTAGGAGCAGTGCCGTTTATTATTTTAGAAAAACCTGATCTGAATGTGGTGGAGTCGATTTTTGAGTCCTTTTCCGGTTTGACGACTACCGGAGCAACTGTAATTACCGGCTTAGATAGTTTACCGAAAGCAATTTTATTCTATCGTCAATTTCTGCAATGGCTAGGGGGAATGGGGATCATTGTATTAGCAGTGGCTATCATTCCGTTATTGGGAATTGGTGGAATGCAACTTTATCGGGCCGAAATGCCGGGGCCATTAAAAGAGCAGAAAATGCGTCCTCGTATTGCAGAAACAGCAAAGGCATTGTGGATGATTTATCTGAGTCTCACTGTACTTTGTGCCTTTGCATTCTGGCTGGCAGGTATGACTCCGTTTGATGCGATTTCACATAGTTTTTCGACGATTTCTATCGGTGGATTTTCAACTCATGATGACAGTATGGGTTATTTTAATAATGCGGCGATCAGCTACATTACAGTTTTTTTCTTGTTACTTTCTGCTTGTAATTTTGCTTTGCATTTTGCGGTTATCGATAGGCTACGTGATACTCAGTCCAGAAAGAGAGGGCATATTTTTAGCCGACTTTATTGGGGAGATTATGAGTTCCGGTTTTTCTTTATGATCCAGTTGGGGTTATTCTTAGTTTGTACGCTTATTTTAATGGTATATGGATATTTTGATGACGCGGCAATTACAATAGAAAAGGCGTTATTTCAATCGGTTTCTATTTCTACAACGGCCGGATTTACCACACACGATTTTAGCCAATGGTCTTCTTTTTTGCCGACATTATTGGTGTTATCCTCTTTTATCGGTGGATGTGCCGGTTCAACAGGTGGGGGCTTGAAAGTGATTCGTGTACTCTTGCTTTATTTGCAAAGTAGGCGGGAGATTCACCGCTATATTCACCCGAATGTGATTCAGCCGATTAAATTAGGTCAGCATGTGCTTTCAGAGCGAGTAGTAGATGGTATTTGGGCGTTTTTTTCTGCTTACTTCTTTGTTTTTGTGGTCTGCTGGCTTGCCTCTATTGCTTGTGGAATGGAGACTTTTGATGCTTTAAATGCGGTTATTGCCGCACTCAATAACTTAGGACCGGCATTAGGAAGCGTTAGCAGTAATTTTACCCAAGTGCCGGATAGTGCCAAATTAGTGCTGACCTTTGCAATGGTTTGCGGACGTTTGGAAGTATTTACTCTACTTGTAATTTTAAGTCCGGTATTTTGGAAAGATTAATATGAAAACCTTAATTCTCTATTTTACGACTGATGGCCAAACTCTAAAAATCGCCGAGCGATTGGCAAGTGTGATTACTCATGAAGTTGAGCTGATTTCTCTTAAAGATCAAGCGGTCGATTTTGCTGAAAAAATTGCAAATGCCGATCAGATTGTAATTGGGGCCTCGATTCGCTACGGGCATTTTAATCCGTTGGTGTATCAATTTGTTGAACAATATTACGACATATTCAACCGGAAAAAAACGGCGTTTTATGGGGTGAATTTAACTGCTCGTAAAGCAAACCGTAATACACCGCAAACAAATACTTATATCCGAAAATTTTTAGCCAAAATTCAATGGCAGCCAACCTATGTTGAAGTTTTTGCCGGAGCGTTGTTTTATCCTCGTTACACAACCTTTGATCGCATAATGATTCGTTTTATTATGAAGATAACCAAAGGAGATACCGACACCAGCAAAGAATATGAATATACTGATTGGCAACAAGTCGAGAATTTTGGCAAATTATTGAGCAATGGATTATAATAAAAATGATCTAAATCAAATAAACGTAAATTTAGTTAAATTTGCTATAATTTTTACCTATTTTGATTATAATCGCCAACCCATGATCTAAAGCAGATCATATTTAAACAATCCAGTTGAATTGAAGGAAAGCCCTATGAGTATTTTAAAAGAGTTTCGTGAATTTGCAGTAAAAGGCAATGTAGTTGATATGGCTGTCGGTGTGATCATCGGCGGTGCATTCGGTAAAATTGTTTCTTCATTAGTTAATGACATCGTGATGCCACCAATCGGTTGGTTAATCGGCGGTGTGGATTTTAAAGATTTGGCTATCGAAATTGCTCCGGCTAAAGAAGGTGCTGAAGCAGTAATGCTTAAATACGGTGCATTTATTCAAAACGTATTTGATTTCTTAATTATTGCGATTGCGGTATTCGGTATGGTGAAAGTGATTAATTCACTGAAGAAAGCCCCGGTTGAAGAAGCTGCTCCAGCTGAGCCAACAGCAGAAGAGAAATTATTGACAGAAATTCGTGATTTATTGAAAAAATAATCATTATTTAAAGATTGAAGGGCTGTAACTACAGCCCTTTTCTTTTATCTAAACGCTAAAAATGAAAAAAACCGACTAGTTATAGTCGGCTTTTTCATATCTGTTCGATATTACGCTAATTTTTTGATTTGAGCTGCTAATTTAGATTTGTGGTTAGCTGCTTTGTTAGCGTGGATTAAGTTTTTAGACGCCATACGGTCTACAACTTTTTGCATTTCAACGAAAGCGGCTTGAGCTGCTGCTTTATCGCCTGTTGCTACTGCTGCGTATACTTTTTTGATGAATGTACGCATCATTGAGCGTTGGCTTGCGTTGTGTTGGCGGCGTTTTTCAGATTGAACCGCACGTTTTTTTGCTGACTTGATATTAGCCAAGGTCAAACTCCTAAAATATCTGTGTAAAAATTAGATATAAACAAAATTTTTGCTTATATTGCCTATCGGTAGTTTTTTTAATTCATTTTCAACGAGACACGTGCTTGAAAATAACACCGTTTTTCTAAAAGAAAACGATAGGGCGAGATTTTAACAGTTTTTTTCTGATTTTCCTATAACAAACTGCTAAAATTGTGATCGATTTTTAGGATCGAGTGACAAGCGGTCTGCTTCTTTGTATTTTTTGCAAAAATTTCCAGAAATTTAACCGCTTGTTGATATCTCCTTCTTTCCTCTTACGGAAGAGAGAAAAAAGCTAAGGGTTTGTTTAGAATCCGCAGGCAGAGATCGGGGTAAAATTCAGAGATTAAATATTTAAACAGATAAATTTATGAGTAAAAAACTTTTAAGATCAGGCATGATCGTCAGCGGCATGACGTTAATTTCAAGGGTGCTTGGATTAATTCGTGACATTGTAGTCGCAACTATTCTTGGTACTGGGGTGAGTGCGGATATTTTCTTATTTGCCAACCGTATTCCCAATTTTTTACGGCGTTTATTTGCCGAAGGGGCATTTTCCAAAGCCTTTGTGCCGGTGTTGGCCGAATATAATGCTGATAATGACCTTAACAAAACCCAAGAGTTTATTGCTAAAGTCTCAGGCACATTGGGTGGATTGGTGACGATTGTCACTTTGTTTGCGATGATTGGCTCACCGATTGTGGCTGCCTTATTTGGTACAGGTTGGTTTTTAGATTGGCTCAATGATGGTCCGAATGCCGAGAAATTTACTCAAGCTTCCTTTTTACTCAAAATTACTTTCCCTTATTTGTGGTTTATCACCTTTGTTGCCCTTTCCGGAGCAGTGCTTAATACCATCGGAAAATTTGGTGTAATGGCGTTTTCGCCGGTGTTGCTTAATGTGGCAATTATTGCAGTAGCATTACTTGGTCGAGATTATTTTGACTCCCCTGATGTGGCGTTGGCGTGGGGGGTATTCCTCGGTGGTTTGTTACAATTCTTATTCCAAATTCCTTTTATGAAAAAAGAAGGATTGTTGGTGAAGCCAAAATGGGCTTGGAAAGATGAAGGGGTCGCTAAAGTTCGGAAATTAATGATTCCTGCCTTATTTGGTGTGTCGGTTACCCAGCTTAATTTATTGTTAAACCAAGTAATTGCCTCATTTTTAATTACCGGCTCAATCAGTTGGATGTATTATGCCGACCGTTTAGTTGAATTCCCGCTCGGTTTATTTGGTATTGCAATTTCAACGGTGGTACTACCAAGTCTTTCCCGCATCGCTAAAAATAAAGAGCTTACTGAAATGCAGCGTGCTGCCGATTTCCAAAACACAATGGATTGGGGAGTGAGAATGGTACTGCTACTGGGAATTCCTGCCATGATTGGAATGGCTGTATTGGCACAACCGATTATTATGACAATGTTCATGCGAGGGCAATTCAGCTTTGAAGATGTATTAGCCACTTCTTATCCGCTATGGGTAATGTGTTTGGGGTTAAATAGCTATATGCTGATTAGTGTATTGGCAAACGGTTTTTATGCTAACCAAAATACAAAAATGCCGGTTAAGGTGGGGATTATCGCGGCAATCAGCAATATCTGCTTCGGCTTGGCTTTCGCCCCGTTTTTCGGTTATATTGGCTTGGCTCTGGCTTCAGCTTGTTCCGCTTTAGTGAATGTGAGCTTACTTTATTTGCAACTATCAAAAAACGGCTATTATAAAGTGAGCCGGAAAACCTTCGTCTTTGTGTTAAAGCTATTAGTTGCTGTTTGTATTATGGGTGCATTACTGGCCTATTTTACGCCGAGTATTGAGCTATGGGTTGTAATGACAATATGGCAGAAAATTTATTGGTTGGTTTGGTTGATGATGTTAGCGGCGGGAAGTTATTTTGCGATGGTTTTTGTATTAGGCATTCGTAAAAAGGATCTTAGGGCAGCATAGATGTGAACTCGCTAAAACTTAAAATTCCTCCTCCGCTTTGGTTTTTGTTCTGTGCAGCAGTCATGTGGCTATTGGCTTACTGTTTCCCAAGCCAATTGCCTAATTATCAACATATTATGATATTGATATTAGCGGCATTGCTGGCTTTAAGTGCGGGTATTATTGCTACATTGGCAATCAGTGCCTTACATCAAGCAAAGACGACTTACAGTCCTTTTAAGCCTGAAAATACCAATCGGCTTGTAAATCGGGGGATTTACCGCAAAAGTCGAAATCCAATGTATCTTGCGTTATTGTTGGGATTAATCAGTTGGGCATTATTATTGGGATCGTTACCGGCATGGTTTATTGTGCCGCTCTTTATGTGGTTGGTAACCTATTTTCAGATTAAACCGGAAGAACAGATTTTGTTGAAAAAATTTGGGAAAGGTTATTCAGATTATTTAATGCAAGTAAGACGTTGGTTTTAAAATACAAGCGGTTAGATTTAGCAGAAATTTTGCAAATTTCCATTAAAATCTAACCGCTTGTTTATAGTGGAGGATTAACTTAACCTAGAGTTGGACATCTGCTGTCATTAAGTTATGTGAGTTATCCATTGCCAAATTGATAAAGCGTTCGTACTGTTGTAGCACATCGGCAATAAGCTCTTCTTTAGTCATATATTGTATGTCATAACCTTCTCTACCATCTAAGAAGTAAGTAATAGGCTCATAAATAGTATTTGCCTCAATATTTGGCAGGTTATCATCCTCTACAACTAAATCAGATAATTGGCGTGGTACGCTTTCAATACCATAGATGAAATTGCGTAAATTTTCTTTCACTACTTCAAATTCTAATTTTGGATTTTGCTCGTTTGTGAAATTCATTTTTGCTGTTAAACCATAGCTTTCAAATTCATCTATTAATTCTAAAAAAGCAGGTCTGGCAACTTGAATAAAGAAGCGACGAACATCTTGTTTATTGCTTGGGTTAATGATTTTTTCCAAGCGTTGTTTCCAATCTTTTCCTGCCCAATGTTGGCTGCCTTGAGAGAATTTTTTATTGAAGTATTGGTTATCTACCATTAAGCCTTTCCATAAACCGATACAAAGTATCAGCATAATGAAAGTAAATGGGAGAGCGATAATCAGAGTCATTGTTTGGAGGGATGCCAATCCACCTGAATAGAGTAATGATAAGGCTAATAAGGCTAATAGCCCTCCCCAAAGGACTGTCTGCCATTTTGGTGCATTTTCTTCCCCTTGTGAGGCAATATTGTTGAGTACAAAAATACCGGAGTCTGCCGATGTAATGAAGAAAATTGAAATTACCAAAATGGCAATAAAGGAGATTATCGAGCCAAAAGGTAAGTAGCTAAAAAAGGTAAATAGTAGCTGCTCGGTGTTGCTACTTACTGCAGCTAATGCACCCGCAGTTTGTTGATCTAACCAAATTGCAGAGCCACCAAAGCTAGTCATCCATAAAATATTAAAGAGTGATGGTACAAATAACACCCCTAAAATAAATTCACGGATAGTTCTGCCTTTGGATATTTTTGCGATAAATAGACCGACAAAAGGTGCCCAAGAAGCCCACCAAGCCCAGTAGAGTACTGTCCAACCACTTAGCCAACCTTGATGTTCCGGTTCGTAAGCAAAAGTACGGAAGCTGACTTCCAGTAGAGAACTGAAGTAGTACCCTAAATTTTCAGTAAGGCTTGAAAAAAGCAGTAGTGTTGGTCCTGTAATAATAACAAAAACAAGCAGCAGACCTGCAAGAGTTAAATTGATCTCACTTAAGATTTTAACCCCTTTACCGACTCCGGAAATAGCGGATAAAACAGCGAGTGTCATGGCGATGACTACAATGGTAGCGAGAATGCCAAAACTACTATTTTCAATTAAACCCAGATTATTAAATCCTGCATTTACTTGCATTACGCCAAAGCCTAGTGTAGTAGTTAAACCAAAAATAGTGCTGCAAAGAGCAATAATATCAATTACATGCCCCCAAAAACCTGAAATACGGTTTTTTAATAACGGGTAAAATCCGGAACGAATCGTTAAAGATAATTTATATCTAAAACCAAAGTAGGCAAGAGCTAAAGCAATGACACCATAAATTGCCCAGGCGTGAATCCCCCAGTGATAAAAGGTTGTCATCATCGCTTCTTTCATTCGTTCTGATTCAGTTAAATTTTCTTGGACAGGTTTCAGATAATGTAATATTGGTTCTGCTACGCCAAAGTACATTAATCCAATCCCCATACCGGCAGCAAATAGCATAGCAATCCAAGAACCAAAACCAAATTCAGGCTCATCGGTGTCAGCCCCTAATTTAATATCGCCTAGCCGGCTAAAAGAAAGAAAAATAAGGAACAAAAAAAAGACTGAGCCTGCAAAAATATAGAACCAGCTAAAGTTCTGGAAAAGAATATTTTTGATATTATCCAGTGAAGTTTGTGCTTGTCTTGGAAAAGCAATACAGAAAATAGCAACAAAGCTAACAAAGAGGACACTAGGAAGAAATACCGGCATTCTAAAAGTAGTCCCTGTTTGTAATTTTTTGAAAAAACTCAATATAAAACTCCCTAATTTTTGAAAGACGATTTTTTCAATATATCAAAAAGTTATGGTGTTAGCAATTTTAAGGTAAAATGGTAATGGCATAGATAGAGGCTTGCTGGTGGCCCATTGAGTTATTTCGCTTTTGCTTTCATACCCAGTAGAAAAACGAGAACACCAATCCACACCAAAAAGTAACCAACTAGGCGCTCGGCAGAGAGTGTTTCATTGAAAATCAATACGCCACATAAAAATTGCAAGGTAGGGGAAATGTATTGCAGTATGCCCAGTAATGACATTGGTATTTGTCTTGCTCCTATTGCAAACCAGACCAGAGGAATAGTGGTTGCTGCGCCTGAACAAAGTAATATTGTCATTTGCAGGGTATTTAGTTCACTAAAAACCAACATACCTTGAGTGTTGCAGAAAAAGAGGTAAGCCGCTGCAAAAGGTGACATTAATAAAGTTTCCAAGGTCAAACCGGATAAAGGTTCCATCGGGGCAAATTTTCGGATAAATCCATAGCAGCAAAAACTACCTGCTAAAATCAATGCGACCCAAGGCACCTGTCCGGCCGGGATGGCAAGCCATAGGATCCCTGAAATGGCAAAAATAAGCGAGAGTAATTGAGCTTTATTGAGCTGTTCTTTTAGCAACAGCCAACCAAGAAAGACATTGAAGATTGGGTTGATGAAATAACCAAGACTGGCATCTAAAATATGTTCATTGACAATTGCCCAGAGATACACGAGCCAATTAACGCCAATCATAAAGGCAGATAAACAAAAAACACCTAAAATTTTGGGCTGTTTGAATGCATTCACCAAGGCTCTACCTTGTTGGAAGAACAGCAGTAAGCAGATGGCAAATAAGGCTGACCATAACACGCGCTGGGCTAGAATCTGCTCAGCAGGCATGCCTGAATGATTGATAGGGTGCCAGTAAATAGGAAACATTCCCCAACTGAGATAGCACAACAGAGCATAGTGCCAGCCTTTTAATTTATCTGCAATTTTCATTTGGTATTCCTGTTATGAAGGTAAAGCAAGCGGTTATAAAATGTGATTTTTTTACGCATTCTCTATGCCAAATGCCATCACATCTTCAATTTTGTTTACACCTATTGCGATCATCATTAACCTATCAATGCCCAATGCTACTCCGGAGCAATTAGGAATACCGGCTTTTAATGCAGCAAGAAATCTTGTATCAAGTTGTTGAGGCTCAAGCCCGATTTTTTCGCGTTGAATATTATCTTGCTCAAAACGACGAATTTGTTCGTCTGCATCATCTAGCTCATGGAAACCGTTACACAGTTCTAAGCCTTGATAATAAAACTCGAACCGCTCAGCAACACGGTGATCTTCCGAACTGATTTGTGCTAAGGCAGCTTGATTAGAAGGGAAGTGGTAAATGGCTGTTGGGCGCTCTTTGCCAATGTTAGCTTCAACAACTTCGCTAAATAAAAATTGCAATAGGGTATCGCGGTTTTCATCGTCTTCACATTGCAAGCCGTGCTTACGGGCTTTCTCGACTAATTGCGCTTTTGATGCTGAGAGCGGATCCAGCCCGACATAGGTTTGGAAGACGAATTGGTAGCTGAAAGATTCCGCCGGTTCGCAATCTAAAATTTGTTGCAATAAATCATCGACTTCGTTGATTAATCGGTACATATCAAAATGCGGACGATACCATTCTAACATGGTAAATTCCGGGTTATGTTTTTTTCCGGCTTCTTCGTTACGAAACACCTTACCAATCTGAAAGATTGGTCCACTGCCGGCAGCTAATAAACGCTTCATGTGATATTCAGGACTTGTCATTAAATGGAGCGTTTTGGTATTACTTGCAAAAGGCGACATAAATTGCGTGTTAAAGGTGGAAAGATGAATATCCGTTACCGAAAATTCGCTCAAAATGGGCGTTTCTACCTCTAAAATTCCTCGATCAGTAAAGAACTTGCGTAGTTCTCCCATAATTTTAGCGCGTTGTATAAGATGAGAAATAGAGGCTGTAGGTTTCCAATCAATAGTATCGAGTTGTAAATTATTCATTAAATTTGACCGCTTGAAAAAATTATCGCTATTTTAGCGTAAAAAAGAGAGTAACCCTAGCAGCTCAAAAAATAAAAAACAGTGTATTTTTCTTAACATTTTTGAAACAAATTAATTTTTCTAATTATATTGATTAAAAAATTACTATTTTAATTAAGAGCGATTCTCAATAGCTGGTAAGACTGCATTACCTTTTTTGAGGTAGATCACAAAATCACATTTTTTATGTTACAAATTTGTAAAAACAGGTTATCTCATGACCTAAATAGTGGCACAATATGGCTACTTTTTAATGAATTAAGTTATTTAACTTTCGGAGTGCATTATGCAAAGTGTTAATTTTGATGTTGCAATTATTGGTGCAGGTGGTGGTGGCCTACGTGCTGCTATTGCTGCGGCAGAGGCTAATCCAAATCTTAAAATTGCTTTAATTTCAAAGGTTTATCCAATGCGTAGCCATACAGTGGCAGCAGAAGGTGGCTCAGCGGCAGTAATTAAAGATACAGATTCTTATGACAATCACTTTAACGACACGGTAGGCGGTGGCGACTGGTTATGTGAGCAAGATATTGTGGAATATTTTGTTCAGCATTCTCCAATTGAAATGACTCAGTTGGAGCGTTGGGGGTGTCCTTGGAGCCGCCGTGAAGACGGTGAGGTTAACGTTCGTCGTTTCGGGGGAATGAAAATCGAGCGTACTTGGTTTGCAGCAGATAAAACAGGCTTCCACATTTTGCATACGCTTTTCCAAACTTCGATTAAATATCCAAATATTGTGCGTTTTGATGAACATTTTGTATTAGATATTCTAACCGACAACGGTGAAGCTCGCGGTTGTGTGGCAATGAATATGATGGAAGGAACATTAGTTCAAATCAACGCTAATGCGGTAGTGATTGCAACTGGTGGTGGTTGCCGTACTTATCGTTTTAATACCAATGGTGGTATTGTAACCGGTGATGGCTTATCTATGGCATATCGCCACGGTGTGGCTTTGCGTGATATGGAGTTCGTACAATATCACCCAACAGGCTTACCAAATACCGGTATTTTAATGACTGAAGGTTGTCGTGGTGAGGGTGGTATCCTTGTGAATAAAGATGGCTATCGCTACTTACAAGATTACGGTCTAGGCCCTGAAACACCAATTGGTAAACCTGAAAATAAATATATGGAATTAGGCCCGCGTGATAAGGTTTCTCAAGCGTTCTGGCAAGAATGGCGTAAAGGGAATACGTTAAAAACCGCAAAAGGTGTTGATGTGGTGAACTTAGATTTACGTCACTTGGGCGAAAAATATTTGCTTGAGCGTTTACCGTTCATCTGTGAATTAGCAAAAGCTTATGAAGGCGTTGATCCGGCGAAATCACCAATTCCTGTTCGTCCTGTAGTTCACTACACTATGGGTGGTATTGAAGTGAATATGGATGCAGAAACTTCAATCAAAGGTTTATTTGCGGTGGGTGAATGTGCATCTTCCGGCTTACATGGTGCTAACCGTTTAGGTTCTAACTCATTGGCAGAATTAGTCGTATTCGGTAAAGTTGCCGGTGAAAATGCGGCTCGTCGTGCTCTAGAAGTGACTTCCCGCAATCAAGCTCAAATTGATGCACAAGCGAAAGATGTTGTGGCTCGTTTACATACATTAGCTCGCCAAGAGGGGAATGAATCTTGGTCTGATATTCGTAACCAAATGGGTGATGCAATGGAAGAGGGTTGTGGTATCTACCGTACCCAAGAGAGTATGGAAGGTGCGGTCAATAAAATTCAAGAATTAAAAGAACGTTATAAAAATATTAGTGTAAAAGATAAATCCAGCGTGTTTAACACCGATTTACTCTACAAAATTGAATTAGGCTTTATCTTAGATGTAGCACAATCTATTGCGTGTTCTGCAGTGGAACGTAAAGAATCCCGTGGTGCACACCAACGTTTAGACTATGTTGAACGTGATGATGTGAACTACTTGAAACATACCCAAGCTTACTACAATGCAGACGGCACACCAACCATTAAATATAGTGATGTGAAGATCACGAAATCGCAACCGGCTAAACGTGTATACGGTGCAGAAGCAGAAGCACAAGAAAAAGCAAAAAAAGAAGCCGAAGCTCAGGCAAAACAGTAGAGAAGGAGCAAGAAAATGGCAAATTTAGAAAAAATGACCATCGAAGTGCTACGCTATAACCCGGAATCAGATAGCGAGCCACATTTAGATAGATATGAAGTCCCTTACGATAGCCAAACTTCACTATTGGATGCTCTTGGTTTTATTAAAGATGAACTAGAACCTGAGCTTTCATACCGCTGGTCTTGCCGTATGGCGATTTGCGGCTCCTGTGGAATGATGGTAAACGGCAAGCCTAAATTGGCGTGTAAAACTTTCTTACGCGATTATAGTGGTTTTATGCGAATTGAGCCGCTAGCTAACTTCCCTATCGAACGTGACTTAGTGGTTGATTTAAGCCACTTTATTGATAGCCTTGAAGCAATCAAACCTTATGTGATCGATAATAAAGCACCTGAAGGTCAGCGTACGAAGCAAACACCTGCACAATTAGAGAAATATCGTCAATTCTCAATGTGTATCAACTGTGGTTTATGCTATGCAGCTTGCCCACAATTTGGTTTAAATCCGGAATTTATCGGACCAGCAGCGATTACGCTTGCTCACCGTTATAATCTTGATAACCGTGATAATGGTCGTGAAGAACGAATGAAATTACTAAGCAGTAAAAACGGCGTGTGGAGCTGCACATTCGTAGGATATTGCTCAGAAGTTTGCCCGAAACACGTTGGTCCGGCATCAGCAGTGAACCAAGGTAAACTTGAAAGTGCAAAAGATTATGTTATCTCAATGATCAAACCGAGATAGGAGGAAGAAATGTCAGCGACAAAACGTAAACCCTATGTGCGCGAGATGAAAGCCACTTGGTGGAAAAAACTCGACTTCTATAAAATGTATATGTTACGTGAAGCAACTTGCCTTCCAACAGTATGGTTCTGTATTGTTCTTTTTTATGGAGCTGTTGCATTAAGTAAAGGTACATTTGCCACCGATTTTATCGGTTTCTTACAAAATCCATTTGTTATAATTTTAAATGT